>SYJV01000364.1 GCA_005798335.1 Planctomycetaceae bacterium
CTAGTGGTGAGAGCAACGAACGAGTCGTCGTTGCCGCGGTTCGCGCAATGGTCGCGATTGAAGCTCAGAATCAAACAGACGAACGGGATGAGCTCGATGCAATTCGCGGCAGGATCATTTCACTTGCAAATAGATTCGGTATTACTGGAGGTTATGCGGGCGATCGGGAACTTACCTCCATCGCAGCAAGCGGCAGCGATGCTGGAATTGATGGAGACACAGAATGCGAGTGAATCAGACAAGGATGCGTTGCGGAAAAGAGCAGCTAGAGCGCAATCAGCTAGGATTGAGATACCACCTTGCCGGAATCCGCAGCGGCGAGCGCAATGTCTGTCCGACCCGGAACGATTTTTGCGCACTTATTTCGCAGACCGGTACGCCAACGACTTTGGACGAGATCACCAATTTATGATGACCGCGATTTGCGAGCGAGCACGACACGGTGGCCTCCAAGCTGTGGCAGCACCGCGTAGTCGCGGCAAGACAGAATTGTTGCGAGGTCTACTTGTCTTCCTGGTCTTGGCGGGGCTTGTGCGATTTCCGCTGCCAGTTGCAGCAACAACTCCTTTGGCACACCGCACCTTTCGCGATTTCAAAAAGAAGCTTGAGCACAATCAATTGCTCTATGAGGATTTCCCAGAGGTGTGCCATCCAATTCGCTGCTTAGAGGGTGCGCCGCAACGCGCCGGGCGCCAGCATGTCGATGGAGTCTTGACGCAGATAGTGTGGAGCGATGCGTATATCAGTCTGCCGATCGTTGAGGGTTCGCCCTACGGCGGCGTAAAAATGTCGTACTTCGGGCTCGATGCAGCGTTTCGCGGCGTGAATATTGATGGCATGCGACCCGATTTCGTTCCGATCGACGATCCTGAGACACGCGAGTCGGCACGCTCGATTCTGCAAATTGAAGATCGCGAAGCTATCATCGAACAGGATATCGCGGGCCTCGGATCACATGACGCAAGATTCGCGATCGTGGTACTGAGTACTGTCCAGAACAACTACTGCCTATCGGCTCGACTCACCGATCCGAAAGTGAAACCCGCTTGGAACGGCAGACGGTTCGGCATGGTCGTGTCGTGGCCAGTAAATATGGAGCAGTGGCAAGAATACATTGTCCTGCGCAAAGCCGATCAAGTTGCTGGCCAAGAGTATGGCCCAACAGCAACGGCGTTCTATCTCGCTAATCGCGATTCGATGGACCGCGGCGTCGAGATGATTACGGACAGATACAAGCCAGTTATCACCGATGGCCAGCAGCAAGTGCACTCTGCAATTCAGCAAGCCTTCAACCAGATTGCGGACACCAGCTTGGAGTCCTACAAGACTGAATTCCAGAATGACCCGCCAGCAGAAGAGTCGATCGAAACGCGAGGACTAACCGCAGCTCGAGTGCTCAGTCGTGTTGGCGAATTCGAACAAGGTGTTGCACCGGACGGCACGGAGCTTCGGACAGTCGGGATGGACCTAGGCAACTACGTTTCTCACTGGACGGACATTGGTTGGTCGGGAGCGGCGGCCGGCTCGATTATCGACTATGGAACGATGGAGACGTATGGCGTCAATCCGCAATCCACGAAAAAGGCGATCGAGACGGCCATCCTGGCCGCGCTCGAGGTTTGGGCTGACGACGTGGTGGCGAAGATCAATCCGCTTCTCGCGCTGATAGACTCTGGTTCAGGCGAAGGGCACACCGAGGCCGTCTATGAATTTTGTCGTCGACGTGGTGCCCCATTCTTTCCCAGCAAAGGCTTTGCTCAATCCGCATTTCACATACCGCTAGAAACGGACACGAAAAAACCATTCCTCGAAGCTTGGGCACACAGACTCGATGCTGCGAGAATCTGGCTATACAACGTCAACTCAGAATATTGGAAACGTTGGGTCCATCAGCAATTTCTCACCGCACCGTGGGACGACTCTGGCCAGCGAGTTGACGGTTCGTTCCTGCTATTTGATCCAGCGGAAAATCGCAAGCGACACTTAACTTTTGCCAATCACATCGTGGCCGAGGAAGAGCAGCTAATTCCGGTGTTCGGTAAGCCAGCCAAGCGTCAATGGTTCGTCAAAAACAAAAACAACCACTGGCTCGATGCGACAGCGCTCGCAAGCGCAGGCGCTGGGTGCGTTGGTATGAGACTCATTGAGAAACCACCACAGGTGCAAGTAATCGTTAAGCCACTCAGTCAACAGGCCACAAACACAACCACGACCGATCCCTCTGGACGGTTAATTGTTGCGAGGAAAGCATGAACAAGCCGCCCGATTTACCACAAATGAAACAGAGCAAACCACGCCAGGAACCGCCAACTGCCGTGGTGGCCATGAACCACTCGCAAGAAATAACCGTCACGCTGTCGACACCTCTGGTGGCATGGACAACCTGGACACTCTCGCGGTACGACTTGCGGCTTAATCGAGCGCAAGCCGCCATCTTGCGCAGCCTCGCCGCCACGCTCGAAGAACGCGGCGCGGAACTCGAAAGCGGCAAGAGCGTGACACGCCCAACGGATGCGCTGAAGTGGCTGTTGGAGAAGATTTCAACTGATAGTTGAGCGACTGCTAAAAAAATAGGCTACGCTATTCCTGTCACAATTGGCATCTTCTCGCACTGTTTCACCGTTGAGCGTAGTGATATGAGCAAAACGATCGGGGACGCGCTCGGTCTTGGCATGGCGATAATTGGAATCGTGATGTTTTTCTGCGGGGCACTGCACTTTAGCCGCAAGTAAAATGCGGAAATGCGGAAATGCGGAAATGCGGAAATGCGGAAATGCGGAAATGCGGAAATGCGGAAATGCGGAAATGCGGAAATGCGGAAATGCGGAAATGCAGCATTTCCGCATTTTCATGAATGAGTCGCTTGCCATGTTATTCTTTGAGCATGGCAGCCGCTACTCTCGATGAAATTCTCGATTCGCTCAACGATTACTCGGACTACGAGGAGGTCGATTCTCTCGCGCGGGCTCGCTCGTTCGTCACCGCCGCGCGTCGCTTTCTGGCTCTGCCGTCTGCCTCGGCGGAGCAAGGCAGTTCGTCGTCCTACTCGGTCGGAGAAGTCTCGGCACAACTCCGCTCTGCGCAAGCCTGGATTGCACGCAAGCTAGCCTCGGCGTCCACGACTTCAGCAGGTTCATCGGTCAGAGTCCTGTCCACGGCGGAGGGCTTTCGATGAGCGCGATGGTTAGACCGCCTAAGACATCGATCGCCACCGAGTTCGATCGCATTCGCGCCGACTACGACATGTCGCGAGTGTCCCGATTCGTTCGTCGACGAACCGGGTTGGCGCCGCAAGGTGGCTCGGCGGACTATCACTATCGCAACGAGTCGCAGTTCTACACCGACATCGAAAAAGCGCGAGACATGGATCGCAACGATGCGATCATAGGTCAGACAATCGACCGCGCCGTCAGCAATGAAGTGCAGGACGGGTTCTCTCTCGATCCGCAAACCGGAGACAAGCCGCTCAACGACGAACTGTACGCGCTGTGGCAAGAGTGGGCCAACGACCCAGAATCGTGCGATATCGCTGGCGAGCACACTTGGCACGATTTCGAGCAACATGCCAGCCGATCACAGAAGCTC
Source organism: Planctomycetaceae bacterium (assembly GCA_005798335.1). Taxonomy (GTDB): domain Bacteria; phylum Planctomycetota; class Planctomycetia; order Pirellulales; family Pirellulaceae; genus Aureliella. The sequence continues at coordinate 3,586 of SYJV01000364.1, forward strand.
GACGGCGATTGCGTACTGCTCGGCATCGACGAAGGCTCGTTGCAATTTATCGAAGCGCATGGCGTGCAAACAACCACGCGGCAAGATAATACGTTTCTCGGCGTGCAACGTGGTGAGTTTGGCCGACATGAAGCCTACTGGATTTTGGAAGATCCCAAAATACCGCTCGGACACAAAGAGCAATCTGTTGCTGTCGACGTGCGCAACAGCGATGGCTTTCGCCAAGCGTTCCACGTCTACAATCCGAAGCGCATGAGCCAGACGCGCGGCGTGACTTCGCTGGCACCAGTCTTTTCTTTGGCTGGCATGTTTGAAGACATTCAATTTGCCAAGCTCGTCCAGCAGCAAGTGGTTTCTTGCTTCGCAGTCTTTCGCGAGCAGGCTCAATTGACCGGCGGCGAATTGCCACGCATGAACTCAAGCTACGGCTCGCCGACTGTAGAGGTGTCGCAATCGGGCACGCGATATATCGAAAACATCACTCCCGGTATGGAGATCATTGGAGCGCCCGGCGAGAAGCTCAGCGGCTTCTCGCCCAATGTCCCCAACGCGGAATATTTCACCCACGTCAAGCTGATGCTGCAAATGATCGGCGTCAACCTTGGGCTGCCGTTGTGCCTAGTCCTGATGGATGGCAGTGAGACAAATTTCTCCGGCTGGCGCGGCGCAGTGGACGAGGCTCGCAAGGGCTGGCGATCGAATCAGACCAATCTTGTAAACCGCTTGCACAAACCCGTCTATCGTTGGAAGGTAGCCGAGTGGATTAGCACAGTACCGAGTATCGGCTCGGCTTACGACCGGCTCGGCGATGCGATATTCGCACACACGTGGAACGCGCCGAGATGGCAATACATCGATCCGGTTGGCGATGCCAAAGGCGATCAACTGCGATTGCAGAATGGACTGATCAGTCCGCGCCGATTACACGCCGAACGCGGCGCGGAGTGGGAAGAAGTGGCGGACGAGATCGTTGCCGACATGGCTTACGCCATAGCCGCCGCCAAGAAAACAGCCGACAAAATCAACGCGGCCAATCCCGATTCGCAGCCCGTCCAATGGCGCGAGTTGATCAACCTCCCAATGCCACAAGGCGTGACGATGGCTGTGTCCGATCCGACCCAAATAGACGCTCAGACCGCAGCCAAAAAGGAAACGTCCAATGCCTAACGAAATCAATCTCTTTGGGCCGATTGGCAAGACCGCTGACGGCACGGGGATAACCGCGCAACAAGTCAAGACTCAGCTTGCCGCGATGAACCAAACGCAACCGTTGCTCGTGCACATCGACAGCGAGGGCGGGTCAGTCTTCGACGGATTGTCGCTCTACGAGGCGTTCGCGTCCTACTCGGGACCGAAGGAAGCGATCATTGAATCGACGGCCTTCTCGATGGCATCGTATATCGCGATGGCCTTCGACAGGGTGACCATCGCCGAGAACGGTTACGTCATGGTCCATCAGCCGTCGACGGACACTGGCGGGACGGCGTCGGAATTAGTCAGCACCGCCGATGTGTTGACAAAGCTCGATCAATCGATGACTGCCGCTTACGTCCGCAAGAGCGGTCTGAGCGAAGCCCGCGTCAAACAGATGATGGCGGCTGAGACGTTCCTCAACGCGAATGAAGCGTTGGCCGTTGGGTTCGTCGATGCCATCGCTAAGCGCAACGTGCCGACGCGCATTCAGCCGTCAGCGCGTCACAAAACCATGCCGCAACGAGTGTATGCCGCGCTGTTCGGCGCGGGCTCCGGCGGCGATACCGAGTTACACAAGGATAAACCCATGTCAACTCAAACGATAGTCGCCGCCACGGTCCAAGAGATCAAGGCGGCGTTCCCGAAAGCCAAGTCCGATTTCATCGTCCGATGTCTCGAAAAGGGCTTGCCAATCGCTTCGGTGGCTAGCGCGGCAGCCGACGAAATGATGAAAGAGAACGAGGAGATGTCCGCCAAGGTCACATCCCTCGAAGCCGAACTAGCGGCTATGAAAGCTTCGGCAGCCAAGGCTGACGACACCGACACCGACGACACCGACGACGACAAGTCCGATGTCGAGGCCAAGAAAGTCGCTGCAAAGAATGGCGTCAAAGCGGTCGCCAAGGCTAAAGAAGTCACTAAGCGCACGGCGGTTACCGAGTGGAACACGGCGATTGACGAGCAGCTAAAGCTCCACGCTGGCAATCGGCTCAAAGCGGTATCGGCTGTCAACAAACGACATCCCGGACTCCGCGAGCGAATGGTTGCGGAGGCCAACGCTAGGTGAGGCGTGTCCTGGTCACGCATTGTTTCCAATCACTTACAAGGTAGTTAAAAGGTAGTTAACCATGTCTCAGTATGTTGACACTCCCACGCGAGCCTTTGTGGCTAGCGCGGCGATTACGCAATTCTCGTTGGTGCAAGTTGCCAGTACGGGCAAGGTGTCGGCCAACGGATTGGCAACGCGACCTATCGGAGTCGCCATGCGACCCGCCTTCGCCGATGGCGATTTGATCCCGGTCAAGTTGCTGCCTGGGCTTGGCACATTCAAGGGCATTGCAAAAGAAGCTTTGGCGATCGCGGCAGTGCTCTACACCGAAGCTGGCGGCAAATTGCAGGACACGGCGGAGGCAACATCCTTACCGATCGGAATCGCATTGGAAGCCGCCACCGCAGAGAACGACATCTTTGAGTGGATGCCGTTGCCCTATGGTGGTCCGGCGGCAAGCTAACGGAACCCCCGACCGCGCCCGGTGGCGGTGGCCACCAAAGCCGGGTGCATCTTTATTTTCAATGTGTTACGTCGGGGAAACGAGGTAATACAAAATGCCCAGTCCAAGTACCAGTACTGCCACCCTGCGGCCCGATATTGCAGGGAGTTTCACCGAATTCGATCTCGAAGCGAACATGGGGGGCTTTATCGCTACGCGCGTGTTCTCGCTCATTGAAGGTCTGGCCGCTCAATCGGGATCGTTTGGAAAGATCCCGATCGAGCAACTGTTGCAACAGCGCGATACCAAGCGTGCCCCAGGCTCAGGCTATTCCCGTGGGGAATGGAAATTCGAAACTGCTACCTATGCGACCGAAGAGCATGGAGCGGAAGAGCCTGTTGACGACCGCGAAGTCAAAATGTATGCCGACTATTTCGACGTCGAGGTCATTTGTGCCTTGCGAGCGCGCTCGGCGGTGATGATCAATGCCGAACAACGAGTCGCCGACGCGGTGTTCAACACGACCACGTGGAGCGGTGGCGCGTTGACGACAGCGGTTACCAACGAGTGGGACGATGCCCCCAATGCGACGCCGATCACAGACGTCGAGGCCGCCGTCCAAAAAGTTTACGACGGATCTGGTTTGTGGGCGAATGCGTTGGTCATAAATCGCAAGGTGTTTCGCAATTTGCGTAATTGCGATCAGGTGATTGAACGCATTAATTCGTCAGGTGCCGGTAGTCCGAGCAAACCCAGCGACGTGACTGAAGCGATGTTGGCTGCCGTGTTTGATCTGCCCAATATCATCGTCGCCGGTGGATCCAAAAACACCGCCAAAGAAGGCCAAGCCGCTACGCCAGGTCAAATTTGGTCCGGTGAGTATGCCATGGTTTGCGTGGTGGCCAACAGTAACGACATGCGCCAACCATGCATTGGCCGGACGTTCCATTGGTCCGCGGACGGATCGAGTATCACCGGTACTGTCGAGACGTATCGCGACGAAACCATTCGCGGAGACGTTGTTCGCATTCGCCACGACGTTGACGAACTATTGCTCTACGCGCAGGCCGGACATTTGCTAAGCAACATCACCACGTAATGCCGAACACGACGCCGATTCCAGAATTGATTGCCTTGGAGATCGTTGACCGACTGTCGGAAATCACAGTCGCCAACGGCTACAACTTTGACGCATCCGAGGTCGTCAGGCCGACAAGACGCGGAGAAAATTGGCTCTACAAACACCTCGGGATCGGTGTCGTACAAGGTGAATCCACACGTCTACAGGAACTAGACCTGCCAGGCAATCCACCAGCGATTGCTTGGCAAATCCAATTTCGGGTGCAGTGTATTGTGCGCGATGACAAAGACTCGACCGATGCGCACGCTACCAACGAAAACGAGATGGCAGCGGCAGTCGTGCTCGCGATCACGGATGACGGCGCGACATGGTATCGCATGAATAACAACGCCATTGATACGCAGTTCGGCTCGCCAACACCGTTTGTGACGGACGACGGCGAACTCAATGGAGTATCGGTACCCGTGGCGGTGGCATACAGAGTCAGCGAAACGAATCCATTCGAAGCGCGATAGATGTTCGCAAGCAATTTCGATGCTCAATATATCCGTGGATCAACAGCAAGTTGCACGATTACAGACAGTACTCAATGGCAAGCAAACACTAGCCAAGGAACTGGCGGTAGCGATCAACGCAACGGCCAAGACACTACGGTCGGATATGTCGAGGTCGATCCGCAGCGAACTGGCGGTGAAGAAACAGGATCTCGACAAGACGCTGAAGATGAAGCGACTGGCGACTGCCGACAGCCTGTCGGCGAATGTCGCGCTGAAGAAATCGCCGCGAATTCCCCTGCGAGATTTCGGGGCGAGGCAGACGAAAAGCGGTGTCGGTTATCGCCTTGGCAAAAAGCAAGGCCGCCGCCTCGCGACCGGGGCCTTCCAAGGTCCCAAGCCTGGCGTGCAGCACCTGCGATTCAAAGGGCGAGTGTTCAAGCGAGTCGGCAGGTCACGATTACCAATCGTCCAGTTACACGGGCCGAGCGGATGGGGCGTTTGGGTCAAAGGCGACTTAGCCAAGCCCGTCATTCGCGATGCGACTGCTGAGCTGCGAAAACAAATTGAGAGACGAATACGATTCAACGTCCTGAGAACTGCTGGTCAGTTGCGCGGGCGACAACCGGGATGAGGTGATGACATGCCGTTGATGAAGCGCCGCAAAGTATTTGCGTGCAAGACCGAAACAACTATCGGCACCGCTGAGACCCTGACTGCTACCGAGGGCGTGTACAACGCCTACCAGTTAATGGTTCAGCCTCAAATCCCGATGGAGCTGCGCGAATCCCAGGGTTCGTTTGCGAATCTCGCCGCGGTCCCAGGTGGCCGGCAAGGCACAGCCACATTCCGTACCGATTTATGCTGGGACGGCACCAATGTCGAGCCCAAGTGGGCCTCCGTGCTGCTGCCCGCGTGCGGCTATGTCGATAGCGGCTCAGGTGTCTTCACGCCGCGCAGCGAAGCGCCCGGAGCGAATGTCAAAACATTGACGATCGGCGAGTACGTCGATGGCAAGCGGAGATTGCTCACCGGGTGCGTGGGCAATTTCCGCTTTGTTTTTCCGACTGGACGGATGGGATACATCGAATGGAGTTTTCAAGGCGTGTGGGCCGGTGAGACCGACACGGCGATTATCACTCCGACGTATCCGAGTGATACACCGATACGCGTTGCTTCCTGTCCGGCAGCCTCTTGGGATTCCGTGTCGCTCATTTTCGAGCAGTGTGTGATTGAAAGCGGCAACGAAATCACTATGCGCGAGTCACCGACAGCTGCCAGTGGCTATATCAATGGCATTATCACCAGTCGCAAACCCAAGGCCACGTGTAACCCAGAGGCATACTTGGTCGGCACTCAAGATCGCCATGGATTGTGGACCTCGCAAGGTTTCGCAACCTTTGCGTTGACCCTCGATGGTTCGTCGACATCGACGATCGGATTCTCGGCACCGCGCGCACAGATACTCAACGTCCAGCAAGGTGACCGTAATGCACTCGTGACGGACGAGCTGGAATTCCAATTTAGCCGCGACGGATCAACAGCCGACACCGACTTGTCGATAACTTTTACGCCTACAGCTTAACCATGCCTTTGTTTCTCGAGCCAGATCAAAAATTCGCGGTCGTACTCGACAGTGATCTCGCGGCACCCGCAGCGATTCGCCCTACGTTCTGGGCGAAGTCACAATCGATGCGAGGTCAAGCCAAGATCGCTGTCGTGCTCGACCGATTGACCGACGATAGGACAGCCACTGTCGATGAGCTCTTTTCGGATGCCGTCGAATGTTTGGCTGGCGTCCTGAGTGGCTGGTCAAATATGGGCAATCACGCCTTTACGTCCGATGCTTTGTACAACTTGACCTACGCGGAAGCTCGAGAAGTACTCCGCAAAGTGGCCTACAACCAACATATCGGACCAGATGAAAAAAAAGATTGCGAGTCGCAGCCTTCATCGTCCACGGCAAACTCTGCCGCCGATGTACAAGCGGCAAGTGCCGTGACCTAGTAAACGAACAACAGCCCTGTGAGATCGAATGCCCAACCTGCAACGGATACGGATGTGAGCAATGCCAGGCAGGATATTTTGCAATTAGCGGTTGTCCGAACGAGTACGTGCGGAGCGTGACAACAGCCGTGAAATTGTTCGACACGTTCGCCAAAGGACTGGCGCCGGTGCAAGGTGGTGTGCTCGACCAAGCGGCAAGTTTTGTTGACGCGTTCCGGCAATGGGAATCCGAACAAGCACGCATGCGAAACGACGATAGCGAATGAGCGAAGCAGTAGACATCCTAGTGTCAGTCGACGATAAAGCGTCGCGTAAATTCGCAGATATCAATCGGTCTGTCGACACGCAGATAAAGGGCATCAAGGAAGTCGGCGGACGGGCGAAAGGCTCAGCAGATTTTGTGCGGCAGTTGGCCAACGCGATGGGCGGCACGCAGTTCGGCGCGTACCTTGGCCAGATTGGAGAAATTTCAGAGAAGACTGGCAAGTTCGCGGAGATTTCTAAGGCGGGAGCTGCCGGCGCAGTCGCCTTCAAAGTTGGACTTGCAGCGGTAGTTGGAGTGCTCGCATTTCAGGCCGGTAAGGCAATTTCGGAATGGGTGCTAGGTGTTCAAAATTCCGAAGCGGCGATGAAAAAGCACAGCGAAGCGGCAAAGCAGATGCACGCCGATATGCAGCGAATTGCCAATGTCCGCTTCAGCGAGTCGCGCGAGGAGATCGAGCTGATTCGCGATCCGGAACAGAAGCGA
>SYJV01000365.1 GCA_005798335.1 Planctomycetaceae bacterium
AAAGTGATCGCGAACGACCGCAACCAGCACGGATAGGATGGATAATGGCTTCTTGACAAAAAAAATCAACGTCAAAAAAATGAAGAAAGAGTCCAAAGCAATTTAGCAACTCGCTCGGCTCGAAGCAGCGATGTTGATTGTGGATACGCAAGGATCGACATTTTTTTGTCTTCCATCTTTTTGTCTATGCGTCATCGGATGTTCCCGAGGACTATTTAGCGGTCTACTCAGATCCCAACGTTGAAGCGGGCGATTGCTAAATATCCGTAGCACCCGCTGCAAGTTGCTTCGCCGCTTCGGACAACCGTCGTTGACGCACATATCGCATCAATGGTATCCCTAAAGTGATCGCGAACGACCGCGTTAAATGGTACGGCGACACTTCACTCGCGTTGGCGATGTGCTCAAGGTAAATGGCACTGCGAGAATGACTTTCTACGTTCTACAACGCCTTTTGAATCGGGTTCATCATTCCTTCCAATCTTGACGGATCTCACTAACGCCGACGATAATAGGCCGATAGCCAACTAACTGTTTGGTAGTTCTTGCGGTGCTCAAACTTTTTTCCAAAACACCGATGACCGCAAGCCCTTAGAATTGATGATGACTATGAATGAAGCTGAAATACGTGACCTCCAGACATCCATAGAACGATCGAAAATCGATCGAGCAAATTCGTTGACGTTCGAGGAAAGGTTACGGGCAGGAGCCGAACTTTATGACGAAGGAATGCGGTGGATGTCGCTCATGATACGAGCGGACAATCCTACATACGACGACGAGCAAATTGACGCAGAAATTGAGAGACGCAAAAAGATTGTGCGGAAGATTGATGACTGCGGGATGTACCAGCCCTGCGGCATGGCGGAAATCGATGACAAAATCTAGTTTTGATGCGCTCGTGGAAGTGCTTGGCGTTCTCAAGAACTTGAAAATTCCTTACATGCTGGTTGGCTCATTTTCGAGTAATGCTTACAGTTATCCAAGGGCAACTAAAGACGCGGATATTGTATTGCATTATAAAGATGGCGACCTGGGGAGGATTCGAGCCGAGTTGGATGACAACTATTCGATAGACATGCAGATGAGTTTTGAGACAGTTACAGGTTCGGTCAGAAACGTCGTGACTTATAAACCGACAAAATTTGATATTGAACTCTTTCGGCTTGGCACCGATGCACATCACCAAGAGCGATTCGTGCGAAGACGAACATCCGTTATCCCGTCGTTGGGAATTGAAGCCATTATCCCGTCGCCTGAAGATGTCATAATTCAAAAGCTTCGCTGGCAGCGTGAAAAGGACATCATGGATGCAAGGACAGTTCTGCAAGTCCAATACGAACGACTTGATTGGCAGTATCTTCGTCGTTGGACCGATACGCACGAAACAACGAAACTGCTCGATCAACTCATTGCCGAGGCCGGCTGAGAACCTTTTGGCGGGCCGCCGTCTATTTTTTGGTGCTGGGCAATCGGGCACGCGAAGCTGGACTAAGGACTACTTTTTGCCGCCAACACTTGAAGAGCGTTTTCTGTGCTCAAGACGGGTGACAGCCAGTCCATATACTTCGCTACTTCGCCGCGCAGGACTCGAAAGTAGAGATCGCGAAGTTGCTGAGTCACAGGCCCCGTGCCTCCTTGTCCGAGAACTCGGTGGTCAATGGACGCAATCGCAGCGATTTGCACCCCTGTTCCACAAAGGAATGCTTCATCCGCTAGATAGAGTTCGCTGCGATCGATCTCGCGTTCGATAACGGTCAACCCGAGTTCTTCGCGAAGCAGCGTGATGAGCGACCGGCGAGTGATTCCCTCAAGAATGTTCGAGGTGACTGGCGAAGTGATGACGGTGCCATTGCGGACCATCATGAAGTTGGCCGCACTCCCTTCCGACACATGCCCATCTTGATTGAGCACGATTGCCTCATCAAAACCATTCAACATAGCCTCGCTCTTGATTAGCGCGCTGTTGACGTAGGCCCCGTTTACCTTTCCTCTCGCCGGAATGGCCGTATCGTCCACTCGCCGCCAGGAGCTAACACAAACCTTGGCGCCGGCGTCTGCCGAGATGTACTTGCCGTAGGGCTGAGTAAAGATCGCGACTTTGTCCGCTGCGTCGTGGAGCCACAGCCGGAATATGCCGTCGTCTTTGTACGCCAACGGCCGAATGTAAACGTCCTCTCGCCAACCTTCGCGATGCAACAATTCGAGCGTAATGTCACGCAGTTGCTCAGGCGTGAACTCGAACTTGCACAGCAGCAATCTGGCACTGTCCAGGAAACGGCGATAGTGGTCGAGCAGGCGGAAGGCATACAACTGCTTGTGTTCCTCATTCCAGTAGGCTCGAAGGCCGCCGAAACAGCCGGTTCCATAATGCAGCGTGTTGCATCGAATGCTGACGTTCGCTTCTGCGATGGGGACGATCCGTCCTTCAAAATAGGCCAGTTTTGTCATCACCGTGTCTCCTGGTGGTGCGGATTCTGATGTGTCGCAGTCGTTTTCCAAGCGCCACTTCGAAGCGGGTCGCCCGTGATGGCATCGAGATGGTCGAAGTTGACGCCGAGCTGCAATAATTCTACTTGGCAACCTCGCACGCGCAACTGCATCTGAAATCAGTCTGATCTTTTCTTTACCTGGATGCACGACGCAAAGGTGAGCGATAATGTTCGCGCTTGAGTCTCCGCTTTTCTCCGTTGAGGTCGTGGCAGCTATCCGCTCCTAATGAACGCTAGCAAGACGCGGAGGTTGGGTCGCACTGGCGACAGAGCTACTTTTTCAGTTGGGTGGCGGAGAGTGTTTGGGCTTGGGGAAAACCCTCGCGCCATTGGGCTTGGATTTCGGTCTGGCCGTAGAAGTCGTTTTCGCTGAGGAGCAGCAGGGGATCAGCCGTCAGGCGGTGTTGCAAATCGACGTAGGCTTTGACCAAGTATTTTCCCGGCGGCAGCGATTCTTTTTGGGAATCGAGCTTCGTGGACTGGCCTTTGGCGGCCAGGCGGAAGAGTGTGCCGAAAACGAGGTGGCGGGGTGTGACAGGACCCTGCGTGAAGGCAACCGGCTCAGGCTCCCACGCGGCTTTGTCACTGTTCCAGGCATAGATAGAAAACTGCACGCCGGTCAACGTTGGCCAACTCTCGGGAGCGTCTGAGAGTTTTAGAACTTGATTGGTCGGATACCAATTGTCGGGCGGCAAGTCGCCGGGCGAAGAGTAGCCATCGCGCACGACTCGCGAGTAATCCTGCAGCCACGTGAGAAATGATTTGTAGGTCTGATCATCGGCGAACATTTTCTTGCCACCGCCATGGGTCACGGGCTCGGTCGACGAAGGCTTCTCGAACTGGCCGCTTGCATCCTTTGCGGGAACTTTGGCGAGCGGCTTGAGCACTAACAAGCTCTTGGCCGGTTCCTCCACGTTGATCACAGGCAGATGGCCTTTGGCCGGCTTACGGCTGTTGGTAATGAGCTGCCGCAGAGTCGCCTCAGGCGTTTCCTTGAAGAAGTTCATTCGCTGACCGAATTTTTCCTCGAACTGGCGATGCGTTTCGCGGGCCTTGGGATGCTGCTTGGAGACCACATCGAGCTCGAAGGGCGTGTGGCAGGGAAAACACCGCATCCGCTGTGACCAGACATTGCGGACGAACGAATCGACAATACGGTCCTTGCGGTTGTGACGTATCACGGCATCGGGCTTAGCCGGCTTGGCGACGTCCGCGTCGGCCATTCGTGGCAATTCGCGCATCTTGGCATCGGCGCTACAAACTTTGATCCAGGCCAGAAAGGCCTCGTACTCCGCTTGCCGCGTCTTGGCATGAATCAGTTTGGCGCCCCGTTCGAGATCTTTTTCGCCCATCTGAATCAGCGTGAGGATTTTCGATTTCTCGGGATGGGTCAGGTCGATGAGCCCTTGATCGCGGAGCGAGACAAAAGTCTTCTCCGGCGACGGAAGGATGTAATTCTTGAGATCGACCGATGCCAGATGACATTGGACACAACTCGAAGGCTGCGGCGAGCGGAAAATTGGCATGATCCGCTGCTCAAACAGCGCCAATGCCTCGGACTGAGCGATCACCTCGTCAGCAGCCGCACTGCTCAGCGAACAAAGCGTGTACGACACGAAGAGAGCGGCCATCGTCAGCGCGACATTTTTCATTGCAAGCTCCAGAGCGGGGGACAAACCAATTGCTCTATGCAAGGGAGGAACAAAGGTGGAGGAACCAATTATACCACGCTATCGTCTCGAGGGGACCGCTAAGAAATGGGTGACGTGGCTGGTTGCGATCCCGCAAACGGTGATCATCGACCGCAAAGAAACCGTCGCTCGAGTATATGTCGGCGGCGGACCGAAGACGGGCAAATTGCATGCGAGCGGCGCTGATAGACTTGCTGAAGCCGCCGTTACGTTTCAATCGCTACTCGAACTCACTGCGGCTCGAAGACTTGAACGCGTTGGTTGCTGGAATCGACGACGTACAGCAGGCCGTGGCTGTCGATGACCATTGCGTGGGGGATGATGAACTCGCCCGGTTCGGCTCCCTCGTCGCCGATGCCCGTCAGAAATTTGCCGTCGGATGAGAAGCATTGGACTCGGTTGTTCGTGCTGCTGACCCAAAGGCGGTCTTTGTGGTCGATCGTGATGCCGATCGGGCCTTCGAACGGATTGGTGCGGTCCTTCGGTCGGCCGCCGAAGCTGCCGGCGGCCTCGCCGATGCCGGTCCAGGCGAAGTGCGGTTTGTTGTCGGCATCGAAGCGTTGGATGCGCAGGTTCGCTCCTTCGGTTGTGTAGAGCCGGCCGTCTCGGTCGAAGACGCAGAAGTGCGGGCCGCTCAGGCGCGAGTTCTTCGGGCCATCGCCGCCGAACTGACCGGGCTGGCTGCCGTGCTCACCGAACTTGCTGAGGAATTTGCCTTCCGGCGTGAAGCGTTGAAGGCGGTGATTGGCTTGATCGACAACGACCAAGTTGCCGTCCGGAGCGATCGCGATGCCGCCCGGTTCATTGAACTCGCCGTCGCCGGTTCCCGACTTGCCGAACTCGGTGAGCGGCTTGCCCTCGGCGTCGAACACGAGCACTTTGTGGTCGAGCATCAGCGTGACGAACACGCGGCCTTGCTGGTCGACCGCAACGCTCCCAGGCTGGCTCGGCACCGTGATTATCCGCAGGCTGTGACCTTCGTGATCGAAGACCTGCACGCGCTTGTTGTGGAACTCGGTGACGTACAGCCGGTCCTGCGAGTCGATCGCGATGCCGATCGGCGAATGCAGCTCACCCGGCTTGTCCCCGTGTGAGCCGAATTCGCGCACGAACTTTGGCGGCGGGACGCTGGTCGCCCCATCGGCCCAGATTGCCACGTCGGACTTCGCTCGCATCAGCGGCAGGATCAGCCGCGAGCGAAACGACGGGCCGTGATGAATCGTCTGCGTCGCGGTCACGAGTTCCGCGTCGGCGTTCTGATCGGCGGACGTGTTGTGGTTGCGGTCGTAGTTCGGGAAGTCGGAACTGGTCACGTCGAGCCGAATGCGATGTCCAGTCAAAAAGCGATGCGCTGTCGGCCGCAGTCGAATGCGAAACTCGGTGACTTCGTCGGGCTTCAACAGCTTCGGATTGTCGAGCGACTCGCGGTATCGCGCGCGGATCATACCGGAAGTCACGTCGATCGCGCGGCCGTCGGGCGCAACGTCGATCAGCCGCGCGAAGAAGTCGGTGTCAGAACAGCTCGACGCCGCGTGCAGCACGACTTCGGGATAGCCGATCGTCTCGACGTAATCAGTCAGTGGCGACGTCTGATAGCGGAGGATGTCTTTGCGATTGTCGAGCGGTCGCTGATCGGCGGGGATTGTGAACATCGTCTTCGACCACAGCGTCGGAACCGGATCGCGCGGGTCGTAGTCGTACTGGTCGCGAGCGTTGGCGGTCGGCGGATCGGTCGAAAGGCTCGTACGAGTCAGAAACCATTCGCGCGGCACGGCGTACTTCGGAGGCCATTCGTAGAAGTTCCGCCACTCGTTGGCTCCCATCACGAAGAGCCGGATCGGGGCGGAACGAGCGATGTCGTTCTTGTCGCCGCGCAGCCAGTGGCCGAACCAATCGGCGTAGAGCTTCTGAAAATCCATCTCCGCAGTCGGGCCGAAGTCGACGTCCCCTTGCTGGCGTTTGCCGAGCGAGTTGTGTCCCCACGGCCCGACGATCAGCCGCGAGAACCGCTTCGCGTTGAAGCTGCCACCTTTGGTCGCGATCGCCCGATGTAAGTCGATCGAACCGTTGCAGTGGTCGTACCAGCCGCAGACGTTTAGATTTGGAACGAGCGTGTTCGCCGCCTCTTTGTCGAGCTGCCACGGATCGCGAGCCGGCTCATTCAACCAGGCCTTAACGAACGGAGCTTCACTGGCAAAGAGATCATCAGGCAGGTTGTTCCACGGCAGCAGATGCAGCAGTTTGTCGCCGTCCCCCGCGTCCCACTGCTTTGCCGCTTCGGCGTTGGTGTGCGGCTGCGGGCCGTTCGCTTTGCGTCGCAGATCGGGACTCATCGTCCCGTGCCACCACTTAAGCCGCCGCCCCGGTCGGATCGTCCCCGGTCCTTCGAGATCAAGGTAACTCGCCGGGATCGAGAACGCGGCCATTGCCCCGAGCGCCGCCGGTTTCTTCCCGGCCGCTCGCCACGCGAGAAACCCCGGATACGACGTCCCAAACAACCCGACCTTGCCGTTCGAGTTCGGCAACTTCGCCGCCCATTGAACGGTGTCGTACCCGTCACTGCCGTCGTGAGTCTCCGCTCGCACGAACGACTCGAACCGACCGTCTGAGGCGTACCGCCCTCGAGCATCCTGGGTCACGACGATGTACCCCGCCCGAACCAGCCATTCGTCCACCTTGTCGGGCTTGCCATACGGCGTCCGCATTACGAGCACCGGAAACGGCCCACCGCTGCTCGGCCGAAAGACGTTCGCGCGGAGCACGGTTCCGTCAGTCATCGGCACGGCAACGTCGCGTTCTATGACGATGTCGTTCGCGTGAAGCGCCACAGAAAATAGCACGACCGAAAGTAGAATCGCACACGTCTTCAGTCGAGTTAAATTCATGGCGTTGGGTCTCCCAAATGCGAAGCGGAAAGTTTATGCCATCCTTGCCGTTAGTTAATGGGCCCTACTTCGATAGGGTGAACAGGCTAGAAGTGCCGGAAGCATTCGCATCATTCATTCTCCGGTGCCATTGGACTTCTCTGCCTCACCAAACGCAAGGCCAGTATTGATGTGCGCAATTCGGGCAGTATGCAGTTGTGTGTTTTGTTGCGGAGGCTCGCCTTCCGGCCGAGCGAGCGGGATCAGCATCACGTCGGGAAGAGATGAATGCCCAAGTTGTTGCAGCATGTTGACGAGTTGAGCCACCTTGTATTGCGCATGAGTGCAATCATAGAGCAGGACTTCGGCACGCGTCGTTCCGATGCGCTTTCCAAGTCCCGGAACTTGTAGTTTGAACCACCGAGTTCAAATCCAATTGACACCGAACAGGTGGCTGTGCCCCGAAGCCGCGCAAAGCCGCACTTGACGCTATTGGTCGACGAAACCAGCGGCGGCGAATCCACTTGCGGAAACTCCTTTCCAGCATGAATGGCCTTGCCCATTTCCCACCAAGGTTTGAAGAGCGGATGCTGGCTACGTCGCAGCGCATTTTGGCCAGTGGCTTTGGCTAGGTCCAAGTCGGTGGTGACGATTTGGTCGCGCTGGTCGCCCGCTGCCGCGACGACGGAGCCGTCGGGCGCGATCACCGCGCAGTTAGCTGGGTTGTACGATAGCTGTCAGGTCTGGGAGAACTAAAAGGCCAGACGGGTCGCGATAGGCACCTAAGTGTGGAAAGCGATCGATCGACGGAAAAGCGATACTGGAAACCTTCGGCGTCTTGAAGATTCGGACGTTCATTTCCGTCAAAATCGCAAAGTAACCCCCGCCGGGAATCCTCGCAATAAGTATGCGCCCCGACGAGGTCGGCACCCCCGAGTCCACTGCTCCAAAGGCCATCGCTAAGTCGATTGCTGGAACCGGTCTTGATCGCCAAATCAAATAACCACTTAGGATGGAACTTGCTGATGGTGGTTGGAGCAAAGGTTGATCGAGCAAGACTTCGGCAATCACGGACATTGGTAGGCAGAAACGGAAATCGAGATCGGCCGGTAGGGGTGTGCGGGGAGAGAAGGCTAGCAACTGCGCATTGCCTCGCTCAAGCCGCAGCTTTGGCTTCGAACGCCCACGAATCGCAGGATCGCCAACAATTTGTTCGTGAGGAGCTTGAACTCGGTTCTGTTTTCTAATGATCTCATGGAGCGGTTCGGCATTGTCACAAAAACCGAGAGCTACCATAGGGTTAATCAATAATGCGATTCGATCGAATTTCCTTGTGGCTTTGTTTTGCACGAGCGCGAGCGAATCGACAAAGCTTGCCCCGACAGTAGGATGGGCAAGCGCGGGAGGTTGAAAGATATCCCTCGAGTTTAATTCGATGGGTCTGGATATGGAATCAACTCGCAGTGCGACCGAATGTTCACCGTCGCGAAAAACAACAGCAGTTCGTTCGGTTCCAAAATGCTTTGGCTTGAACCCCAGGTCACTCGCCAAACGTTTCGCCAGCGACACCGTAGGAATGTTTCCATCCGGCGTCGGGAGATACCTCAAATCGTCAGCCAAAGACTCCACGGGAATTTGATAGACGCCTTGGATATTCTCTGGACGAAGCAGGATTTCCTCGCCTCCAGAATTGACCGCTAACAAACGGTGAGCGCCCCTGGGAGTGAGGACTACGCTTTGCTTTGAGGTTGGCCGTATCGTCGAAATGGACATCTTTTGTCTATACCCCAACAAGTTCTCGATGTTCGGTTACCATACGCTCGATCAGTGCGATCAATTGATCGTCCTTGAAGGGTTTCACGACATGTTCATTGGCCCCGGCTTCGGACGCCAATCGACGATGTTTTTCTCCCGAGCGAGAGGTGACCATCACAATCGGAGTCGTTTTGAATTCCGACATTCCTCGCAAACGTTCAATAAGTTCCAGGCCGTCCATACGTGGCATTTCCATGTCGCACAGGAAAATGTCCGGGGGCGTATCATGTGTGCCGAGTTTCTCCAGAGCGTCTAAACCGTCCTTGGCGTCGATGACGTCCCAGCCGTGCGAACGAAGCAAGTTGGATGCGACGCGTCGAACGGAGAGCGAATCATCGACGACCATAACCGTCCGGCGACGCTTGGTCTTCGTTTCGTGAGACTTGATAAATTGTGATGAGCGTTTCTCCACTTTTTCACCGCAGAGTTCCGACGCATCCAAAATTGGAATAACCGTTCCATCCCCTGCTAACGTCGCTCCGAGATAACCCGGAACGAAGTGAAGGTGGTCACCGAGCGTTTTTACCACGATATCTTGACCACCTTTGACTATGTCCACCATGATTGCGACTTCATTGTCACCAGATCGGATCAGCAATACCGGCTTCGAAGCGACTGCGTCTTCGGTGTTTGTTTCACTGCGCATTTCGAGATGTTGCGCCAAATCTTTGAGTAGCACCAGTTTTCCGTCACGATTCACAAACATTTGCAAACCGACACGGGTTGTGTTTACCATATCCAAGCGCACGATTTGCTCGACCGATTGCATTGGTATGGCAAACGTGTGGGAGTTGCTAACCACGACCAAGGCACGCGTCACCGACAACGACGTTGGCAAGTGAATAGTAAAGGTCGCGCCTTTACCTGGATTGCTCTCAACCCGAATTGTTCCTTTGAGTCGTTGAACCGCATCACGCACGACGTCCATTCCGACACCGCGACCGGAGATATCCGTTAGGCTCTCAGAGGTGCTAAATCCTGGAACGAAGATCAAGTCGTGCAGTTCCTCATTGGAAAGAACGGTATGCTCTTGGATAATCCCAAGTTCCACGGCCTTCTTACGGATTTTTGCCAGATCCAATCCGCGACCGTCGTCGGAGACTCGAAGCGTCACTTGTGTTCCTTGGTTCAGCGACTCCAGCGTGAGTGAAGCCCGAGTCGGTTTTCCGTCCGCAGCGCGCTGCTCGCTCGACTCAATTCCGTGGTCGAGTGCATTGCGAATTAAATGCAAGAGCGGGTCCGTGATTTCCTCTAGCACGGTCTTGTCCAGTTCCGTGTTATCGCCGATAACCGTAAAGTCGACATTCTTTCCAAGTTTATTCGAAACAGTACGAACAGTTCGTTCAAGTCGCAACACGATACTGCTGATCGGCAGCATACGAATTTGCATCAATCCATTCTGAGCATCGCGATTATGTCGTTGCTGTCGTTCAATCAAAGAGTCGATATCCCCGTAGACGCTTCGAAACTCATTCGCGATAACTGCGATGTCGCTGGTCGCCTCCGCAATCGAGCGCGCTAGTAGGTGTAGCTGGTTGTAGCGGTCAAATTCAAGAACATCGAGGTTTGCGTGTGTCGAATTGTTGAATTTATTGGCGTGCTCGGGATTGGTGAAGGCAGCGATTCGATTGACCGGCACCATGCCGCTTATAGAGGGAGAAGCCTTCCTAGATGTCGACTGCCGAGACTTAGCGCTTTGTTGCATGGCCTCGACTCCAAATGACTGCTCGATGTCATGGGCCACTGCTCGGAAGCGATTGATGACCAACTGCATGTCCTGGATTCGGCTGTCAAAATCTGAAAGACGTTGATTCATGGCCGAACGATTGACCACCATCTCTCCGACTAAAGCCACCAATCCATCAATTCTTTCCAATGGTACGCGGAGATATTGTCCACTTCTCGACGTTAATTTACCTTCGGCCGATTTCGCTTCCGGCTTTGAGGCTTTTTCGGCAGCGCCTGAATCTTGCTCTGCGGTTTCGCCATCCGAGCCTAAAGTCCGTTTGGCTTCTACATTGGAATCCTCGACTGTCTCGAATGATTCTTTCGTATCAGCAACGACGTTTGCCGGGTCCACTTCAACGTTAACGGCGTGATAAGCCTGCATCTCATGGTCATATCGAGTATAGAGCCAGCCCATCGATTGGGCGACGTCGGCGATATCAAATTGACCGTTGATCAGATCCTGAAGGCGATCTGCCGTGATCAACATGATTTGCAATTGTGATTCGGTTACTGCGTCATTTCGCTCAGCTAAAACATCAAGCAGATCTTCCATTCGATGGGCTAAGCGAGTTATACCATGCGTTCCAACGGCACCTGCAGCTCCTTTGAGAGTATGAGCCGAACGACGAACTTCCGATAACGCCAAACGGTCGTCACGGTTTTGCTTCAGTCGCTCAAGCCCTTGATAAACGGCGTGCAGAAGCTCTTGTGCTTCCTCGCTGAATATCGCTTGAATTTCCGGCTGAATGACGATGCTCGCATTGAGCTGTTCGAGCACCAAAGCCAGATGCTTCGGATCAACTGTATCGCCTTGGAGAGAATCTTGTGCAAGTGATGGAGTCTGAACAACGGATGCATTTGCAACTTCTGGATGCGGCTTTTCAATGTTGACGTTCTCAAAGTTGACATTGGTAACAATCTCGGAGACTTGGACATGAGAATTAGCGAGAACACTCTCATCTTCGAAGTCGGCACCGAACAATTGATCGAACACCGAACACTTTGGTTCCTCGCGTGCCATCGATTGGACTATCGACTTCGTATCAGCCAATGCAATGCTCAATTCAGTCGATTGTTCCATCGAAAGCGTTGAGGCGAATTGTTGATCAAATTGGTGATACAGACCAAGGAGACTCGTCGCCATTTCATCAAAAACAAACTCACCACGCGCCAAATCCTGAATATGATCGGTTGCAACCAACAAGAGTTGCAATTGGTGGTTGGATAAAGGATGCTTGTTGTCGAACAGGAAATCCAATAAGTCTTCCATGCGATGCGAGAGGCGCATAATCGGCTCGTGCCCGGCTGCTCCAGCGGCACCTTTGAGCGTATGCGACGATCGTCGGACATCGGCCAACGCATCCAAATCGCCGAGCTCTAGCCGTAATCGATCCAACCCATCGTAGATGGAACGAATTTGTTCATCGGTCTCTTCAGTGAAAACCTCGATGAGGTATTCAGGAATCTGAGCACCGGCCCGAAGCTGATGCTGAACAGCAATAATATCCATATTCGAAGTCGCCATGTGAGTTATTTGTGTCCGTCAAATTCTGATCTAGGCCGGTGTGCTGTTAAGCAGCACACCGGTTCCGAAATACATTGTCAAAG
This sequence comes from Planctomycetaceae bacterium, assembly GCA_005798335.1. Taxonomy (GTDB): domain Bacteria; phylum Planctomycetota; class Planctomycetia; order Pirellulales; family Pirellulaceae; genus Aureliella. The sequence continues at coordinate 12,199 of SYJV01000365.1, forward strand.
CCTACAATTTGGGTTGTAGGCTTTGACGACAGAAGTATGACAACAGTAGATTAGACGCCGACTGCCGTCTTTCCTGGGTCTCGCTTTGTTTGAACCAAATCCGATACCGATTGAATCTGCGAGACGAGATCTTCGTTCTCATTGTCGCTATCGAGACGGAACTGAGAAACCGCATCACCAAGCTGAGTTGCGTACATGGAGAGAGAAACAACAGTTTCGGCACTATTACGGGCTTTCTCGGCAGATTGCTTGGTGCTTTCAGAGATTTGGGACATCGTAGTGGCCACTTCCTTTGCGGACGTTGACTGCTTCAATGCGGATTGAGAAACGGCTTGAATCAGTGATTCAAGACTGGTCGAAACCTCGGTAATCTCTTCAAGAGTTTCACCTGCTTGTGTTGCCAGTTGAGTACCTTCAACCACTTCACGCGTTGCTTCTTCCATGTCGGAGATAGCTTCGGATGATTCCGCTTGAATACCTTTGATTAGGGTCGATATCTGTTTGGTAGCATCGTTCGATCGTTCTGCCAGCCGTTCGACTTCTTCAGCAACCACAGCGAAGCCTTGACCAGCATCACCAGCCATCGCAGCTTGAATGGACGCATTTAGTGCCAAGATAGAAGTTCGGTCGGCGATATCCGAAATAAGCTGGACGATTTCGCCGATTTCCTGTGACGATTCACCGAGGCGTTTAATACGTTTCGAGGTTGCGTGCACTTGGTCACGAATACGCTCCATCCCGTGAACAGTATCGGTCACAGCTTGAAAACCTCGGTTGGCTGTTTCGCGAGCTTTCTGAGCGACCAAAGCCGAGCCTTCGGATTGCTTTGAGAGTTGCTCGAATTCGGTCGTGATCGCGAGAACGCGTTCTGAAGTCAATTCAATTTGCGCCGACTGGGTATCGCTTTCTTCCGACAACTTGGTCGATTCGGATACAATTTCATCAGCCGAGCTGGTAACCATGAACGTAGCGTTCTGAACCCGTCGAATAAGAGATCGCAATTGCTCAGTCATGTTCTGAACGGATCCCGAGATGGAACCGGTGATATCATCGTTGACTTCAAAGTTTACAGCCAAGTTACCGGCGGCGATTTGCTCCATTTCCGTGATCAGGCTCTGGATGGAGTTTTCGACCTTCTTACGATCCTCGTCCGACTGTATTAGAACAAGCGTGTTGTCACACATTGCATTGAGAGCCACGGCAACGTCGCCCAACTCGTCCTGGGTAATATGTTTTGCACGTGCATCGAAGATACCGATACCCACCATGCTCAGCATTTCTTTAATGGATCTAGCTTGACGAGTGATACGACCGGCGACGAAATAAATCGTAAGCGCACCGAGAAGGGTTGCCACGACAATCCAGATCAAACCTGTGCGTACGAGCGTCACGAAGCTAAATGGCGGCTTGATTTCGGCGTGGTCGATTTCGGCAAGAAACGCCCAGCGAATGGGGTCGGATTTGCCTGCGACACCTTGATAAATCGTCATAGGTTCCCAAGAGCTCAGCACCTGAACATTACGATAGTCGGCGATGATTTTCGTATTCGAGAATCCTTGAAAAGCGCTGCGCGTACCCTCAGTATCGACTTTGAATTGCGGATTCAAAATTGTCGTACTTGTTTGCAAGGTATCCAGAAATCGCGAGTCGTTTCGATAGAGACCATCGCTACCGACAGCGTACGTTTCACCGGTTTGACCAAGGCCCGTTCGTTCGTTCATAATCGCAGTGATTCGATCGATCGGAATTTGGAACAATGCGACGCCTATTTTCTTGTTTCCGTCGAAAACGGGCGCGGCCACGAAGCTTGCTGTCACTGAGCGCTGAAAAGGTACCAGTAATAGGCGCCAGAAAAGGTACCAGTTGCAGCACGGAAGGACGAAGTTCACCTTTTTAGGTTTTGTTTCGGCAGAACCTTTTAGGAGTGAACTTCGTGGCGAATCAACTGGC
>SYJV01000366.1 GCA_005798335.1 Planctomycetaceae bacterium
GGTAATCGACTTCTGAGCACCCGTTTCCGTATAACCGTATTGGTAACGAGGTCGCGTGAGCGCGTTACCATTAAGCGGATTCGCAACAGCCGGCAATTCGACAGCCGTCATTCGTCCCGAAGCATCGTATTCGGTCAAGCGAGACGGCACCAACGCGCCGGTAGCATTGTTCTTGAAACTGCGATCCGCGTCGGACCACACCAGTTGCGTAGCAGCCCCGTTGGTCAGTTTGGCCACTTGCTGGCTTTCCGCCACTTTGCGGCCTAGTGCATCGTAGCGTACTTCGCCGAACGAGCCATCATCAAACGTCGTCCGCACGACTCGACCCGCAGCGTCGTAAGTGTAGCTGGTCGAGCGCATCTGCGAGAGATCATGCTGTCCCTTGCCGGATTCGTCTTGGACAATGCCCGACCGCTGTTTGGAAACTCGGCCGCGATCATCATACTGCGTTTCAGTGCGATGGCGAACCGGAACAGACACGCCGGGGACGGCGACCTTCGGTCCGATGGACGCAATGGGACGCCCGAACGAATCATATTCCGTCTCGGTTACGGCACCGGTGGATTCCACGGAACGAATGAGCCGATCGAAGTTGTAGAACGAAAGGGTCTTGTACTGAAACGTATTGGCATTGGTCGGCGTTACGTCGGTCGTGTGATAGTTGGCGTCGATCGCGATCGTCACACCCCTGAGCCGTTCGGAGCCATAAGCTCGATCGGCGGCATCGTACAACGTGCGCGTGGCAAAGACAACTTCGCCTTGAATATAGGGATCGGTCTGCAACACAACTCGATCGCGGTCGTCGTAGACGGTACGCGTGATCAATACGACTTTAGCGGTTCCTGCGCCATTCCAAGCTTCTTGTAGAATCTCAGTGACCTGTCCCTTGCGATTGTAATGCGTCGTGGTCATTAAGGCTGATGCAGTGCCGTACGGAAAACTGGTGGTGATGCTGTTGCGGCCAAGCTCGTCGTACTGGGTCGCGGTATAGGATTGGACAGTTCCTTCCGGAGGAGAAAGACTTGGAACGAGTTGCGATTTGAGGTATCCATTCTCCAATACGTTTTCAATCCTGAGTCCCTTGCGCCGTTCGCTTCTTAAAGTCCTCCCCGTAGCCTGGTCATATATGTAGCGGGTGACCAGAACGTCTGTCTCGACCATGTCGGACCGAAAACTGTCCGTCTGATATTCAACACGTCCCTGGGCGTCATAGATTGTCCGAGTAATGTACTCGTATGCAAAGCCGCTGGAGTCTTTCGACAGCGTCCGAGATTCGATCACTAAGTCCCGAGAGTTCTTCACCGTTCGCGCGTCAGCGACCTTATTCGCCTGAGTCAACAGAGGTAGCAAAGCGATAAAGTTGGCGTCGGTGAATTGCGTACCGCTTGTAAATGTGTATTGAGCCGACTGGAGACCATTGGCATCTCGGCCGGCGTACTCGTTGAACTGGAAGTTGACGGTGATCGTAAACTGACCGGCCACGGTGGTCGACGGGATGTTCTGCCACGAGTGCGTTTGATTTCCATTGCCATCGTAGGCGAAATACTGTCTCGGCGAACCCAGTTGCTCGGTCCAGGCGAGGAATCCGTCGGCATTGTAACTGGACTGAACCGTCCGCTGGCGCGTGCCATCGGGCAGGTTCAGCCACTGACTGGTCAAGTTCCCGTGACTGTCGTATTCGTAGGTGATATGGTCGCGACGTTCAGCGGAATTGGCGCGCGTCGAGTAGGTTTCCTGCAGAATTCCGGTGGCAGGATCGGCTCGGCGAACTGAGATGACGCCATGCGGATCGGTCGTCGTTTGAATTCCGTTCTTGTCGTCGTAAGTAAAGGTCGTCACGCCGCCGGTTGCATCCGAAGTGGTTAGCTTGCGATCTCGGTCGTCGTAGGTATGGGTTTCACTCCAAGCCAACGGATTGGTCTTGGGATCGGCAGGTTCTTGCGTGAATCGGTTCGCGGACCCTGTGATGTAGAACGGTTTGCTTTGAGCGGTCACCAAACCGCGCAAGTTGTAGCGCGTGACGGTGGCCAGATATCGTTTCTGAGTCGCATCCGTCGAATCGCCCACGAGCGTAACAACTCGGACGCTGTTGCCGCGACCATCGAGAACTTGTTCGACGGTGACTCCGGCAGTGTTCGTCGAGCGAACTTTCTTGCCGTTACCCAAGTCGAAGTCAAACGTGAAACTCGTTGGATCTCCGTTGGCGTTCTTCGTGGATTTCAGTCGCCCGTAGCTTTTGTCTTGCGGGCTGACAGTTGAAAAGTATTCGGCAGTGAAGATGTCTTTGCTGGAGGCCACTTGAGTTATGGTCGTCAAATGTCTCTTGAGGATCGGATCGTTATATTTGTAGGAGGTGGCTTGGCCGTCTCGCAACGTTACTTGCAATAGGTTGTCGTACGCGCCATACGAGTAAGAAACGACGCGATCGGTGGGCGATTCCACGACAGGATCTTTAATCGACGTGATGCGCAACGGCTGGTCGCTCGACGTTCGAGTGCGATTAATAACGACCGTCTTGAGTGTGGAAGACGGCGTTTCGTCGTTGTCGTCGCCGGTATTACGTGTCGTGATGGTGGTCGTCATCATCTTGCCATCGGAGCTGACAGGACTGTCCGTGACATCCAGGCGAGCACCGGAGGCCGATTCGATCGAGCGCAACAATCCCTTGGCGAGATCGAAGTGGTACTCCAGGCCATCTTCGGTTTTGAGAATCCACTGGGTGCCGAAGTTGGCGGGAACGGATTCCTTGTTGTCGTTGGCGGTAAGATAGGTGCCGTCATTGCGAGCTTTATTGGTCACCAGCCGGACATCGGGATCGACGTCCTTGAGGAACAGTTCGCTGTTGAATTCTGGGTCAGGAGTGAGTCGAGGAATAAACAGATCATCGCCCACAGGGACTGGCGCGAAGGTGAATCGGTGCACTTCGCCGCTGGGAAGTGTAACGAAGACGCGCGTGTTTTTGGCGAAAGCTTGATCGAGCGACGTCGTCACTCCCTTGGGATGTGAGACCGAAATACCCGACTGCAGGAAGTTCAGATTCCAACCCGGACTGAAATCGCTGCTGAAGCCACCTTTACCTTTGTCATCCAGTTCGCCCACCAAGCCAGAACTGTAAGTGCGCACCAGCGGGATCGGCACACCACCCAGCGAGACATCCAAATCCGAGAAAGCCAAATCGAGGTTCCCAAGACGGGAAACATTTTGCACTTCGATAATACGTTCATCGACAGCTTTAATGCAGGTAAGTGGGCACCGGACCTCTAGATACAGTCGATATTGTCCGGTTGGAATCTTTGTACCATCGACAATACCAATGACGGAATCCGAAATCACGGCATCCTTATTTTTGGCCAGATAGACGAAGTCGTTCGGATCGTCCATCGTCGTAAGTTTGAGATCGTACTTACCAAAACCGTTCTGATCTGAAAAAAGGGCGTTGCCGATGACTTCGAACCGATCGGAAATCGGTGGCGATTTATCATTCAGGTTCAAAATCTTGCCAGTGCTGGCCGCCGTCTCGTCTTTGACGTAGAAGCGGGCGTAGCGTTTGACGATATTTCCGGCGCGATCGTAGGCTTCCAAATTGAATTCGAGAATACCTTGATTGAGACCGGTTTGATCCGCAACGATGAAGTTGACTTTCCACAGGCCGTGACGGAGGGCGTCTGAGTTGGATTGGTTAAGGCTGGGATTGTAATTGGTAAACGGTAATCCCTTGGTTGCGACTGGCACCCCGGTATTGGCAACGTTTAAGTACCACGAGCCGTTTTGGCTGTCGGGTGGGCTGCCGGTGGCTAAGTAGATTCCTCGGTTGTCTCGGATGTCGACCCAAATGTCATAGTTGTCGGCTTCTTCAGCAAGAATCTCGGAGCCGGGCGCGATTGTTTTGCCATGTTTGTCTTGCAGATAGAACGTCAATGTCGGTGGCGATTTGTCTTCGCTGCTGACATTGATCGAAATGGTTTTTCGATCGCTCGCACCGCGAACGTCGGTGGCGACGACGACAACAGAATAGCTTGCTTGCGAACCGGTTACTGTACTTGGGGTTAACCAACGCAGTGCGCCTGACTTGGCGTCGATCTCCATGTTCGCGGGAATCGAAAAACCTTGAGCGGGTTCCAGTCGGTAGGAAATCGCATCACCATCGGCGTCGGTCGCTGTGAATTGATGGACGAATTCCATATCGACGTACGTTTGCAAGGTACTTGTCGGTTTAATAACCGGGGCAGCATTTGAGATGGCCGTGAGATGGAACGTGAGATAACGAGTATTGTCGGGTGCGCTGGCGTGAGGCGATTTGTCTCTAACTGCCAAGCGAATCGTCTTCAGTCCCGAAGTTCCGGCGGGAGGCGACCAGCGCAATTTTCCACTGGCGTCCACGGTAGCAGGTGCCGAATCGACGAGTGAGTAAATGAAGGGTTGGTTTGCCGGTTGGTCTGGATCGGCAACGCTGAAAGTAAACTGAAACTCTTGTTCTGCGGTGACCTTGGTTCCTTCCGGGTTGCCGATAATGATCGGTTCCAGATTGGTGCGCGCGTTGATGACCGCGGGGTCGAACACCTTGAGAGCCACGTTCTTTTCGGCTTTAGAGCTGGGGTTGTACAGTTCGAAAACACGGACAGTGAAATCGTGGGATCCGGCGGTGGGATTAGGCCAGTTGATCACACCGGTCGTAGCATGGATCGTCATGCCAACTGGGAGAGCAACGGTCGACGCGACCAACTCGTAACGCAACAATTGGCCTTCCGCGTCCAGCCCGCGCACAGTGAATGTAAATGGAATTCCCGTTTCCCAAACGCTGGGGAATGTTGAATTAAAGATCGGAGACGAATTAGAGGCGCGCGCGTCGAGCCTGAATCGGAAGACGGTACCAGCCCCCAGAACCGATGCGGCTCGCACAACCACATCCGCGGAAACGTCCAATTGATCTTGGGAGGGTGTCCATTGAATCAACCCCGTGGATGTGTCAATGGACATGCCCTTGGGAGACTGTTCGAGAGACCATTCGACTTTTTGATTGATGAACTCTTGAGGTGGCGTTTTGATAACCGCTTGATAGACGAACCGCTGGCCGACTACTGCGGCGCGTGGTGGCGCAACTGAACTGTCGATTATGGGAACATACGGATTGAAGAGTGCCGGGTCGACGACCGTAATAGTCATATTCCTTTCGTAACTCGTTCCTGGTGGCAAGGTCACTTTGACTTTGAACAGGAAGGTACGTTCATGAAGCTGCGGTGTGCTTTCCCACAGCAGTTTGGCGGATGGCGTCCATTGCATGCGACCATCGTTGAACGCTATTTTGAAACCTGCAGGCATTGGTATCGTAACGCCGGTCGAATTAACTTGCCAAACTTCGTAAGTGAGATTATGTCCGCCGCGATTCACGACATCTAACCCTTGTTCCCAAGTTCGATCAGCGGAGATTCGGAATTGATAACTCGGCTGCAATTCGGGCAGAATACTTGGATTGCGGACAGGAAGATCTATGGACGTGGTGCTGGTGGCACCGTGATTGTCCGTGACTTGGAGGCGAATGGGGAGTTTTGAGGGGAGTGGATTCGCCGCGACCCACGTAGCGATCTTTGGCTGATTCCAAGTTAATCGATATGTGCGCGAGCCTGGAGCTGTGCTAACCAGCATGACTCCCGCATCGAGTGCTTGCTGGCCCAGTGTCACCTTGACGGTATCCTTCTGATTTACATCGACGGCATCGAAGGTGAATGCGTAATCGGTACCCACGGATGCTTGACCAGGATCGATGATGTACATGATTCCCGGAGTAGCGTTGGGTAACACGGAGATTGTGTAAGTTGCCGTACTCGCCTTCGGAGAGGCGATAACGAATTGGCTGCCTCTGATGGTAAATTCGCCGGGGTCGGCGGTGGTGTTCCATTGTTCAGCCGCAAATACTAGGTCGCCACTAAAATAGCCGTACGGAATACCCTGTTCGATGCCGTAGTTGCCTTCCAATTTGGTAACCGTGTTAGCGGTGAGGTCCACTTTGGCGATCAGCAGGTCTCCGGTACGCGGAATGAAACTGTGCCAGGTGCTGGTATCATTGTTGAATTCCCAACGTCCCGCGTTGTACCGTACGACGACAAATCGCGTTGCGGCGGATGCTGGTGGTGCCGTGGTGCCAAAACGCTGATGCACGTTGAGAGAACTGTACATGATCCACGCAGGGCCAGTGGCGTCATCGTAGACCGCGATTGGATGAGTTGTGCTGAGTAACTGTACTAGCGATGAGTAATTCTCAGTCGCTTTCATGGTGACTTGGAAAATACCAGCATCCGTAGGCGTAAATTGCAGGACATTGTCTTTTACCAGACCAGGAATCGACTCGGAAGTAATTGTAAACGGGAGTCCTTCTTTGTCGGTCACGTCCAATGGCAAATAGACCGGGCGATCTTTTTCGAATGGCCCGAGCACCAGATCGCCAAAAGCTGGAGGAGTGTTACTGGTTTCAGTAACAAACGGGGTGACACTCACGGTGAGAGGATATTTGGTAGTACCGTACTGGTTGGTAGCGGTCAGTGTGAATTCGTAAGTGCCTGCGTGGGAGGGTGTCCAAGTAATTGGCACGTTCAATTGCGCGTATTTCCCAGTAGGATCTATACTCCCCGCAATGTCATCTTCGTTGATATTGACTCCCAGTGAAATTGCTTTTGCATCGAGTCCAAAGGTGGCCAGTGAGGGATCCGTGTTAACGAGCACATAGGCAAGCGCCCTGCCATAGGTTGCTTCTCGCCAAAGTGGCTGGTCAGCCCTTGGAATCAACGGCGGCGACGACATTTTGAAATCAACGTAGTAATCACGTTCTGCAACACCACCTGCACCATCAAAAGCTCGGAGTCGAATCAGATGCCGTCCCGCTATGATGGCTTCTTTCTTCCACGCAAGAACTGGTTTGTCATCCAGCTTACTGCGTGTGACCTCCATCTGCGCCGGTGCGACCGCGACAGCGAAGTAGACCAAGTCACCGTCTGGATCTGAGAACGAGAGATCCTGCAAATAGTCTGCATAGGTTCCCCAGTCCATCAGTTCAGTAGTGATCACTGGAGGTCGATTGGCGAGGCCGACTATCACGGAAAAGGTCGCATTGCTTGTCGCCTTACCATCGAATGCCGCGATGGTGACTTGGTGCGCACGGTCTCCCTGAGCGATGGTCGGTACCCAATGGATGCGCCCAGTGGACGGGTCGATGATCATTCCTTGAGGAGCGCTGGTAAGTGAAAACTGAACGTCATCGAAATCAGGATCGAAAACAGTCGGTTGAATCGTGATAATCTGATTGACTCGTATCACTTGATCGCTGATGGTCGTAATGCGTGGCGCTGAGTTGAAATCAGGACGAGGTACGACTGTGAGAACATAGGACTGTAATGTTCTGCTGGCACGATAAACTCCTCCCACATTCTGGAAACGTCCGTCATAAACGGCCACCGTTAACAACGTCTCACCAAGGCTGGAGGTGGGTGGTCGTCCAGTGATCTTGCCCGTATTGCGATCGATGCGCACCCAGGATGGTTCGGGGACTTTATTGCCGTTGGTCAAGGTTGTGGGGACAAGGTAGTAACGCAAATTGTTACGATCGACAGCATCGGCGTCCTGGGCAATGACTTGATAACCGTAGTTCTGGAGTTCCACGGCGTTGGGCAAGCGAGCTTCTCCAACCAGTCCATTATTTGGGTTGGTATCGATAGCTAATCCGGCGATGCTGATGGTTGGTGGAGTATTAGTATCCAGCGGAGGTGAGACAATAACTGTCCAGTCCTTGCGTCCAATTCGTCCGGCAGAGTCGATAGCGATGACGCGAAACTGAAATTCGGTAGGCCGTGTCACAAAAGGAGGATTCCAGATCAACCGATCAGCAGAATATCCATCGCGCCCACTGTCCACTAACTGCGCCCCATGCGTTATAACGATTCCTTGGGCGTCGGTGAATTCAGGATCGAACATCAAAGCAAAAGGCGTGTCATTTTCAAAGTCCTCAACTTCGAAGTTGTGCGAGTATGGACTGGTAACCCACACCGGAATAGAGCCTAATAATTCAGTTTGAGTTCCTTTAATCCTTAGAAAGTTCAGTTCGAACTGGTCGGAACCACCGTGACCAGTAAAGGTAACGTCAAAGGTCGCGAATGACGGGTTATTTTTGTCGACCTGTCTTGCTTCTTTTGGAAGTGGAATTTCTGGAATTTGGGTTAACATAATCCACTTTCCGGAGGTGTTCCATGTCTAAGAATCGAAGAAGTTTTACGGCACTACAGAAGGCTGACATCGTTCGTCGGCATTTGAAAGA
>SYJV01000367.1 GCA_005798335.1 Planctomycetaceae bacterium
AAGTTCGAAAGCTCAACCCAATCCTCGCCTAGCGGCTGCGGGTTAAACGACGAAATGGCTAGGGCGAAAAGCCATGCCTTGCACACAAAATGGCGCTGTCCAATTAGAATTGCTTTTTGTAATTGGCTGCCAGTTGAGAGTCGACTATGCGCAAATCGTTGTGTTGGCAATACGGCGATCCAATACCCATTTACAGCCGATAATCTAAACTTGAAAGATTGAGCGCAAGCTCTAATTTGGCAATTATTCTGCGTCGGAAAAGAGCATTCATCGGTCAGGATCCGTGGAGAAAGTCATGCCTAGAATTCGTGGTTTTACCTTGGTTGAGCTGTTGGTCGTGATTGCGATCATTGGCGTTCTCGTGGGTTTGTTGTTGCCGGCCGTTCAAGCGGCGCGCGAAGCGGCCAGACGCAAGTTGACAACAGCGACATCCCCGAAGAATTTGCTGCGGCGCTCGACTATTTCGAAAACCATCTCAGCGAACTTAGTTCTCCGTCGGCGCTAGCCAGGCGTTCCAATTTAACGCTCCAACGATTGACGCGGCTAACGAAACGACTATTTGGCTTGACCCCTGGGCAGCTTATTACTAAAACCCGCATCGCAGCCTCGAGTCGCCTGTTACTCGAAACCAAAACATCGAATTCGGACATCGCTTTCGCTTGCGGATTTTATGACCAGAGCGCCTTTACGCGTACCTTCCGATCCGCCACGGGGATCACTCCTTCGCAATTCCGCAAGCACTCAACTCGAACCGATTAAACGCAATACCGTTCAACGAACGTGGGATAAGCTTCCAGCTTGTCAATATCTTGTGCAAGCAATGGCGAAACTCCGCTACTGGTTGACAAGCTGGATGCTTATCCCACGTTCGTTGAACGGTATTGCGTTTAATCGTATCGGCTTTTCCAGCATCTATGCGTCTCAACCAATTCTCGCCGCGCATTTCGGAATGAGTCTTATTCAAAATCCGCCGCATTCATGCCGCGCGCCAACATCGACGATCCCAACAGGAAATTGACTATGAAAATCGTGCGCATATTCGCTCACCGCGTCCAGCTCCCGCTTGTTGAAGGTTCGTACAATTGGTCGGGCGGAAAATCTGTTTCTGTGCTGGACAGTACGATCGTCGGCGTTGAAACAGATCAAGGGTTGGTCGGATACGGAGAGGTCTGTCCGTTGGGGCCTTTTTATTTGCCAGCGTTTGCCGAGGGTGTTCGCAGTGGATTGCGCGAGCTCGGGCCGCACGTGCTGGGCATGGACCCGCGCGAGCTCAACAAGCTCAATCTGCGGATGGACGCGGCTCTGAAGGGACATCCTCATGTCAAGACCGGAATCGATATCGCCTGCTGGGATATCTTGGGCAAATGGACGGGACTGCCTGCGTGTGTGTTGCTGGGTGGTCGATTTGGCGAGAGTGTGCAACTGTACCGCGCGATCTCCCAAATACCTCCGGACGAAATGGCCAGCAACGTCGCCCACTATCGCCAACAAGGATACACGCGATTTCAACTCAAGGTTGGCGGCGATCCGGACGAAGATATCCGGCGCATTGTCGCGGCGCGGGCGGTCTTGATGCCGACCGATCGCTTGGTGGCTGACGCGAACACGGGCTGGACGCAACACGAAGCCATACGCGTGGTCAACGCTGTGCGGCATTTGGATGTCTACATCGAACAACCATGCTTGACCTATGACGAATGTCTAGCTGTTCGGCGCAACACATCGTTGCCATTTGTTCTGGACGAAACGATCGATGGTCTCGATGTTCTATTACGAGCCAAGCAAGATCGAGCAATGGACATCGTAAATCTGAAAATCAGTAAACTCGGCGGACTCACCAAGTCCAAGCAAGTCCGCGATCTGTGTGTGTCGATGGGGATCGCAATGACGCTCGAAGACAGTTGGGGCGGCGATATCACGACCGCCGCGATCGCTCATTTGGCGCATAGTACGCCCGAACAATTTCGCTTCACCAGCACCGACTTTAACAGCTACAACACCGTCAGCAACGCCGACGGTGCTCCCCGACGGGAACACGGGCGCATGCGCGCCAGTGAAACGCCAGGGCTGGGAGTAGTTCCCAAGCCGGACGTTATCGGACCAATCGTTGTCGACGTCCATGAATAAGGTGAAATAGCTCTAGCGTTGGCGCGCGACACCAGTTACAGGGTATCTTGGGGATCGACGTCGATTACGTAGAGAATATCCTTGGGCGGCTTGAGGTCGCTGGTGGCGCGGACCAGCAATCGATTCAGCGGTTCAGCGGTTCGAGCCTGAAGCATGACGTGAAAACGGTAGTTGCCGCGCAGTTTGGCCAACGGTGGTGGCGCAGGACCAAGAATACGGCATTCAATTCCGGCTAGTTTCTGTGCCTGTTTCAACCGGCCAACCATCACTTCCGCGAAAGATTCTGTCGCGGCTAGGTCGGGACCACGCATGATGACGCGCGCCATGCAGCCGAACGGTGGGTAGCCGTATTGCTCGCGTTTGGCAAGTTCGTCGGTAGCGAAGCCAATGAAATCATGTTTGCACGCAGCAAGGATCGCTGGGTGTTCCGGCGAAAACGATTGGACCAGTACGCGTCCTGCTTTCTCACCACGACCGGTCCGCCCGGCAACTTGCGTGATTAACTGAAATGTGCGCTCGGATGCTCGAAAGTCAGGAAAGTGCAAGGCAGTATCGGCATTGATCACTCCCACCAGCAGCACGTTGGGAAAGTCGTGTCCTTTGGCGATCATTTGCGTCCCCAGCAGAATATCTAGTTCGCCATCGCGGACTTGTTTTAATACTCGTTCGTGACTGCCAGGTTTGCGCATCGTATCGCTGTCCATGCGCGCGATTCTGGCTCGAGGAAATCGGTGTTCGACTTCGACCTCCAACTTTTGAGTTCCCGTCCCGATGTACTGGATGCCGTCGAAGCTGCATTTGGGACAAACCGGAGGAGTTGGAATCTGGTAATCGCAATAGTGGCAGGCTGCCTTGTGTCCGTCGCGATGATGAGTCAACGGCAAATCGCAGTCGGGGCAGCTTACGACGTGGCCGCATTGCGGACATTGAATCGCGGTAGAAAACCCTCGACGGTTCAGCAGCAAGATGACTTGCCCTTTTTCCGCCAGTGTTTCCAAAATTGCTTGATAGAGTGGTCGGCTGATCGTGCCGTTGCCGAGCTTGTGGGAGCTCAATCGCAAATCAACCGTATTGACGACAGGCAGCGGGCGATTGTGGATGCGACGCGGCAAAGTTGCCAAACGATATTGGCCCAATCGTGCGCGATGCCAACTTTCCAGCGATGGAGTGGCCGAGCCCAGCACCAGCGGTATCTGTTCGAGCATCGATCGATGAAGCGCTACATCGCGCGCATGATATCTCGGCAACGTGTCTTGTTTGAAGGAATTGTCATGCTCTTCGTCCAGCACGATCAATCCCAATCGTGGCTGCGGAGCGAACACTGCACTGCGTGGACCAATGACAACGGGAGTTTCGCCTGACACAATACGTCGCCAATGAAAATGGCGTTCCGTTGGACTCATACGACTGTGCAGTACAGCGACTTGGCCGAAGCGTTCCAGAAATCGCTGGCGTGTTTGCGGTGTCAGGCTGATTTCGGGGACCAACACGATCGCTTGGCGACCGAACGACAACACCTCGTGAATCGCTTGCATATATACTTCGGTCTTGCCGCTGCCAGTGATTCCATGCAGCAGGATAGTCTGCTGCTGGCGGCTGTTGAGCGCCTCAAGAATATGAGCTAGCGCTTGCCGCTGATCGACACTGAGTGCCAATGGTGGTCCAGCAGCTTGCGGAGGTTGATATTCGCGGCGCTCGAGAATTCGTTCATTGCGAGCTTCGATGAAACCTGTGTCGCGCAACAACTGAATCGGACCAGTCGAGCACCCGGCCAGCTTTTGCAGCTCGTCGGTCGTCAGAGCTTGGCCAGCCGCCTGAACCAATATCTTTAGTACGTGTTGTTGTTTGGCGGTTAGCGCGCCCGTCGCCTGTTCGTCGATCGCTTTGGCGGTGGGATGCATGACCAGTCGCTGTTTGACTCCGGCGGACGAGCGCACTCCGGCTGGGATCACGGTCTCAAAGATCTGTCCTATCGGAGTCAAGTAATACGTGCTCATCCAGCGAATCAACTCGAGCACTCGGCCAGTACATAACGGCTGGTCGTCTACCACCGCCAGCACTGGTTTGAATGCGTCGGGCGATTGCTTGACCGTGGACACGCCAATGCAGTACCCCAAGACTTCGCGGTTTCCCTTGCCCAATGGTACATGCACTCGTACGCCCGGGACCACTTGGCCAAATAGCTCATCTGGAATCAAATAGTCGTAGGGGCCGTGAGGTGCCTCGGAGAATACAATCTTGGCGACAGTCGATTCACTGTGGGCGTCCATTTCCCACGGCGGAACGTCTAGCGGAAAGAGATCTTGTTGACCTGCCGGCATTGTGCGGCGTTCCTAGACAAAAAAACGAAAGACCCAAGTAGCGCCGCGCATTGGATTGGCTGCGAAGGCGATCATCCATAGACGTTCGCAAGAATTGACGAGTAGCCATGCGCCGCAATACTCATGAAGATATACTACGCAAGACATTTTGGCTAAGGTAGGTGTGGCCTGGTTCACGCACCGAGAGGTTTGACGTTACCATTGCGCAGTGCGGAAAAATTTCGATATGCACGATGAAGCGCCGCAGAGAATCGGCATTTTTGGAGGAACATTCGATCCGATTCACATCGGACATTTGTTGATTGCCGAGTGCTGTCGTGAGGAACTCGAACTTGCGGAAGTGCGGTTTGTGCTGGCGGCGACGGCACCTCACAAGCAACACGTATCAAGTGCGGAAGCAAAACACCGCTGGGAAATGTTGCGATTGGCAATTGGTGGAAATGCGAATTTCGCTGCCGATGATCGTGAATTGCGCCGTGGTGGGACTTCGTATACGTTCGAGACGCTCGCGGAATTGCATCGCGAATTCCCAACAACGGAACTGGTTTTTCTCACGGGTGCTGATTCGCTTGCAGAATTCCATACTTGGCGCGAACCAACGGAAATCTGTCGTTTGGCCCGCGTGGTTGTAGTCGCTCGCGGCGGCCTGCCGGCTCCCAATATGGAATTGCTGCGCCCGTATCTTGAATCACGCGACCAGCCCGCAAACCTCGCAGAACACATCGTCGCGATCCCGCAAATCGAACTTAGCAGCACCCACATTCGCAACTGTATCAGTCAGAGGCGCAGCATTCGCTATCAAGTTCCCCCGGCAGTCGAAGCCTATATCGCCGCCCACAATTTGTACCGAGGCTCGATCTAAGTGCTTGGCCAAGTTCATTTCATCCACCCAAATCTTGATCGCTCTTGCAAATCCCTGGTTTCCATTTGGATTCGGTCGACTTACGATAACTGGTACTAAGGCGAGTGGCAGATGGGAATTTACCAATACCAGCCCGAAGCGCAAGCGAGTGCGTCAATCCACACGCGCCAATCCAGGCACTCACTCACTCACTCGCTTGCGCTTCGGGCTGGTATTGGAATCGCACTTCACAGTTCGCATGGCTGAATTCAACAACTGACAAGGAATCTGTTTCATGTTTCGCTTGGCGATTTGGTTATCGGTCGTTTTCCTGAGTCAGTGGTCAACTTCGTGCACGTTCGTTTGGGCCGCGGCGCCCAACCGACCCAACGTGTTATTTATTTTCACGGACGACCTGACCTTTCAAGCGCTCAGCACTTACGGAGAAAAGCGTCATTTGTTGGAAACCCCCAACATCGATCGATTAGCTCGGGAAGGAGTGCGTTTTGATCGCTGTTTGGTGACTAACTCGATTTGCGGGCCGAGTCGGGCAACTATCTTGACCGGCAAGTACTCGCACTTGAACGGATTCTACAACAACAGCAATTGTGTTTTCGATTCGTCACAGACCACGTTTCCCAAGTTGATGCAAGCTGCGGGTTATTCGACGGCCATCGTTGGCAAGTGGCATCTGATTACCGACCCGGTCGGTTTCGACTACTGGCACATCTTGCCTGGCCAAGGACTGTACTACAATCCGCCGATGATCAAGAACGGCCAACAGGTCAAACACGAAGGGTATACGACGGATCTGATCACAGATTTTTCGATTGAATGGCTGAAGAACCGGGACAAGAGCAAGCCTTTTTTATTAATGAGTCAACACAAGGCACCTCACCGCGAATGGTCGCCTGCACTACGCCATCTCGGCTGGGACAACGATCGAAAATACCCCGAACCTGACACGTTGTTCGACGACTTTGCCGGGCGCAGCAAAGCGGTTCAAGATCATGATATGGGCATCGATCGAACATTTACTGAACTCGATGCCAAGCTTCGCCCAGCACCCAATTTGACTGACGATCAACTCAAGCAATGGAATGCTTATTACGAACCTAGAAATGAAAAATATCGCCAAGCCAATTTGACGGGCAAGAATTTGGTCCGCTGGCGATATAACCGTTACATGCATGACTATCTCGCGTGTGTTAAAGCAGTCGATGAAAGCGTGGGCAGGTTGATGAAGTTCCTCGACGACGAGGGTTTGGCCGAAAACACGTTGGTGATGTTCTCGTCCGACCAAGGATTCTACCTAGGCGAACATGGCTGGTTCGACAAGCGCTGGATATTCGAAGAATCGGTACGCAGTCCGCTCGTCGTCCGCTGGCCCAGTGTCTCCAAGGCTGGGACGGTGAGCAAGGATATTGTCTCGCTGATCGACTTCGCAAGCACGATTCTAGATTCTGCGGGAATAACGGCACCCGCAGACATGCAGGGGCGCAGTATTGTGCCGCTGCTCAAGGGCGAAACACCAGCCGATTGGCGCAAGAGTTTGTATTACCACTACTACGAATATCCTGTCCCACACCGCGTGCGCCCGCACTATGGCGTAATTACGGATCGGTACAAGTTGATCCACTATTACAAACCCGATGTCAACGACTGGGAACTGCTAGATCGCGAAAAGGACCCTGTAGAAGTCAAGAACTTTTACACCGATCCTGCGTACGCTCCAATCGTGCAAGAACTACACGCGGAACTCAAGCGTTTGCGCACCGAAGTCAAAGATGATGCCGAAACACCACGCTCTGCCTACGGCCGCCAGCCATTCGACAACGAACCCGGCAGCAAAGCGCAGAATCAAGAGCCAGGAGCTCGCAAGAAAAAAGCCAAGCAAACGACCAATGAATAGTCCCTAAGGCGAGCGGCAGATAGTTTCGTTATCGTCAGAAAATGAAGCGGCTGATCTCCATACGTTTGGATCGAAGAGTCACGACGTTGTGGCACTCCGCTTCTTGGAGCAACTCACGATTGCTGAAACAGCGGAAGTGCTGGGGCAACAGCCCGAGGCGGTCAAGTCACAACAGCGACGCGCACTCGAACGATTCAGGCGTTAATTCCAACAACACAACCCTGGGTAACGACTAGATGCCATCGTCTTGGAATTCATCGCAATCGTTCGGGGAATCCGATCCAGAATTCGATCGGCTGGTCGAGGATTTGATCCAGCGAATCCAAGCTAGAGAAGCATTGCACTTCGATGAAATTGCGCGTGACTACCCGCACCATGCGGATCGGCTCCAGCAGTTATGGCCGAGCTTGACGGCGCTAGGCGTTGCATTCAGTTTCGACGGCGAACTTTTGCTGGGCTCTGCAGTGAATGGCGATGTGAGGCTATGGACGCAGCGGGGCAACGAACCCATCGGCAAACCAATGATACACTCGGCGCAAATCGGTTCATTGGGATTCTCGCCCGATGGGAAGTTCGCGATCACGGCTTGCCACGATCGGTACATTCGTCGATGGCGCATTCCCGAGGCGGAAATGTTGGAAGTACTGGCATGACGTTAAACGATCTAGATCAGATAGAACACTTGAACGTCGAGCAATGGAAATCCCGAAGGTAGGAGGTCGGCAATGCCTTCTGCGATTTGCCAATCGTCAAGGAATAGACTCGGTTACCAGGTCGTTGATCGCATAGCAACGCGTTCGATCCGCATCCAACGCATCTTGTCGGCTTGAACCATGGGTGCCAAGAATCCAGAGCCTTCCATGGGTGCTCCCATTGTGTCAACTTGAAAAAACCAGTGGCTAGTCTCGATGATAAGAACTAGAATCACGAGAATTGCGTTTCGTCGTTTTCGTTCCTGCCTAACTGGTTTGACGGTCGTTATGAGCACCGCACTGCAACTAACTTTGCGCGAGTACAATCACATGGTCGCATGTGGAGCATTTGAGGCGATCAACCGAAAAGTAGAATTGATTCGAGGAGAGATCCGCGAAATGAATTCTGCAGGACCCGTCCATGACGATCTGATTGATTACCTATACGACTGGTCTGTGCGTTCTACGGAAAGATCGAGCATTCACATCCGGGGGCAGTCAGGGATGGACTTACCTCAATTAGATAGTCGACCTGAACCCGATTTATTTTGGGTCAAATCAAAGCGCTATTTGGACGGTCACCCAACTGGCCAGGACACTCTGCTGGCGATCGAAGTGGCGGATTCCAGTTTGAAGTCCGATCGGACGACCAAAGCCGATTTGTACGCAGAAGCGGGCATCCAGGAGTACTGGGTTGTCGATGTACAAGGTAAGTGTATTTACGAAATGCGAGAGGTGGCGACCGACGGTCACTACGGATGGCAACGCACTTTTAAGTTTGGCGACAAACTCTCTCCGCTCGCTCAATCTAAAGCGATTCTGGATATCATCGATCTGTTTGGAGGCTAGCCAATGAACCGAGCGACAGAATGATTCGATGGAAGGCGTAGCTGGAGATAATGGCGAAAAAGAAAATCGAAATAAACGCCCAATCGTCCAGCAACTAGCGCGGCGAAAACAATTCGCACATTTTGCGGGCGGCACGAACACTTTATCGGAAGTTGTGTACAAAATCGCCGCCATCCACACAGTTCGCAGGGCCATGAACATCGCCGCGCCCATGAACCGTCCCACCAGGCCCAGTCGATTCTCGAGCAATTCGTAGCCGGTGGTCGCTTGCTGGCACATGATGCGCGGGATTAAGACCCAGCCCACAAACAACATAGTGACCGGATAAGCGGTAACTTGCGCGAACATCATCGGGCCATTCTTGATCATCTCCGCCCGGATACGCCAAGTAAGAAAGTGTGCTCATCAAAGTTGCAAACAATGACAAGCCCTCAGGTATTCTATCACACCTGTGCCAGCAAGTCATATTCTGTCAATGGCCAACAATGCGTGACGAACTGCGCGAATCCGATCCGCTGGCGTCTGTCGAATGATGCTGAATTCTCGGGTTGATGAATTGTGGAATCAACGATCCGACAATCATTCCGATGAAGCTAGCCAGCAATCCGTAGAGCTGGGCGGGGACGATTGCCTCTTCACCCCAGCCGAAATAAAAGCTTGCCGCCTCACCCCAGCCGAAATATTCGATGTAACTCCAACCGAAATAATTGACGGCCCATATCGACGAGCCAAACACGATCGAGAACACCGCTCCTTGCGTTGACGCCTGGCGCCAATAGATTCCTAGCACCAACGGTACAAAAGCACCCACCAGTGTAACCGTGTAAGCGTTCTGAACCATTTCATACATCGTCTTGTTCGAAGTCACTGCGTTGATGGTCGCGGCAATCGCAAAGATCAAAAGGACCGATCGTAACACGACTAACATGTTCTTTTCGTTGATGTTCGGAAAAAACGGACGCAGCACGTTTTCCGTAAACAGGCTCGCCGGTGCCAGCAGTGTTCCGCTGGCCGTCGACAAAATTGCGGATAAGAGCGCTCCAAAGAACAGCACCTGAATCCAAAACGGAGTTCTCTGAAGAATAAGGTCCGGCAGGATGCGCTGAATCGATCGTGCGTCCTCTGCAGCAAACAGTCCGGTAAATGATGGATCGATCACAATCGCAGAGTAAGCGATGAACATGGGCACGAACGCGAACACAAAATAAAACAGTCCACCTAGCAAAGTACCGGTAACCGCCGTGCGTTCGTCCTTGGCGCTGGTGACGCGTTGAAACACGTCTTGCTGAGGAATTGAGCCAAACGCCACGGTGATAAATGCTGCCAAAAACGCAAACCATTCTGTGGCGCCACCTGTTGGAAATAACTGCAGCTTGCCGGCCGCCGAAGCTTCGGAAATTACATGACCAACTCCGCCCGCTTGATTCCCAAGGAAAATCGCAATGACGGTCAAGCCGACGATGATCACCACGGTTTGAATCATGTCGGTCAATGCCACTGACCACATCCCGCCGAAAACCGTGTAGATAAACACGATCGACGCACCGATTACGATGGAATTGTTCAGCGAAAGAAATCCCTCTCCAATGGTGCCGTCCGCTAGTACATGCAACACCAAACCAAGTGCTGTCAACTGCGCTGAAGTCCAGGCGATATAGGAAATCGTAATCACCACTGACGTGACGACTTCCACGAACTTGCCATATCGCTTGTGATAGAAATCACCGATCGTCAACAGGTCCATTCGATAAAAGGCGCGCGCAAAAAAAACGGCCACCAGCACCAGGCAACAAGACGCTCCAAAAGGATCGGCAGAAATCCCGCTCAATCCATCTTTGGCAAATGTGGCCGATACAGACAGGACGGTTTCCGCGCCAAACCAGGTGGCAAACACGCAAGCAAAGTTCATATACAGCGGCAGCGAACGGCCGGCGACCATGAAATCTTTGGCCCCTTTGACCATGCTGGCAGCATACAAGCCGATGATTACAGTAGCGACCAGGTACGTGATAACTGCAATACCAAGCATGGTAGGTTCTCCGGAGCGCAATCTAGTCAGTGAAACGTTCTTGGAGCGATTGAATTGAGAGTCCCTCGCGACGCAGCGCCTCCATGGCTTTGACGGCCGCTTCTGCTGCTGCCAAGGTAGTTATGCACGGCACGCCATTCTGCACCGCCGCCGCGCGAATGCGACCCTCGTCGGTACGAGCCCCTTTGCCGCTGGGCGTGTTGATGATCAAAGAGACATCTTCATTTTTCAAATAGTCGATCAAATTGGGATGACCATCGGCTATTTTCTTAACTCGAGTCACTGGGATGTTTGCCGATTGAATCGTATCGGCAGTTCCGGAAGTGGCTAGTAGTTTAAAGCCCAAATCGTGCAAACGGCGAACGAGATCCCCCAGCCCGTCGCGCTGCCGCAAATTGATACTCAGAAAAATATTGCCTTCGCGCGGTAATACGACTCCAGCAGCCAATTGGCTCTTGGCAAACGCGATTGGAAAACTCTCGCTGATGCCCATCACTTCACCGGTACTGCGCATTTCGGGCCCCAGTACAATGTCTACGCCGGCGAATTTGCGAAACGGAAATACGCTTTCTTTAATCGACACATGTTTGGGAACTGGCTCGCTGAGAATTCCTAGCTCGGCCAATTAGGACCCCGCTGAACTCGCCGAGGAGGCCGA
>SYJV01000368.1 GCA_005798335.1 Planctomycetaceae bacterium
AAGCGAGTGAATTGTCGCAATCGTCGTAAGTTATTCACTCGCTTGCGCTTCGGGCTTGTATTCCACTAAAAAGTGGCTCTGTCCAACTATGCAAACAACGCCTCGATCACTGCGCCGTCGGCAAGTGTGTGAGGCCGGTTAAGGTTATCTTGCAAGCGCTGGCTGGGATCGAGTCCCATCGCCGCGTAAATTGTGGCGGTGATGTCGCTGGGACGGACCGGTTGATCTACGGGCAGAGCCGCGTACCGGTCCGAGGCGCCATGCAAGTAACCAGCGCGCATGCCGCCGCCAGCCAGTATGGCGCTGAAACACTGGGGCCAATGATCGCGACCATCAGGCGTCGCGCCAGCCGATGATGTGATTTGTCCCAATTTTGGAGTGCGTCCGAACTCGCTGACCGCGACCACCAGGGTCTCACTCAACATGGAACGCTCGGCCAAGTCTTCGATAAGCGCCGAAAAGGCTCGATCCAAGACAGGGCACAGTGAGTTATTGAGCGTCGCGTAATGTTCGCGATGCGTATCAAACGCCTGGCTACCGGCCCACACGGTCACTAGACGAACGCCGGCCTCGATCAACCGCCGCGCGAGCAGCAGCGAACTGCCCAAATGCGCCAGTCGACCACCTTTGCCGATGAATTCCTGGTCGGCACCATAGCGGCGACGAACTCGTTCCGGTTCGGACGAAATATCAAATGCTTGGCGAGCCTTTTCGGATGTGACCAGCGAGAAGGCTCGCTCGTAGTGCTCTTGCAAGCGTCCGGAGTTGACATAACTGATCACCGGGTCGGTCAGTCTGGCTCGCTCAAGCAACGATTTGCGATCTTCCAGTCGCTGGCGAGTGAGTTCGGCCAGCGGTGCTAGACCTGGAATCTTGAAATCTTGAGCGCTCGGGTCTCCAGTGATTAGCGGATCAAAGCCTTCGCCCAAGAAGCCCGACAACTGAGCCGGGATGAAACTCCCACAGTTGATCATCCGCTTGGGAATGTGGATGAAGTCGGGCAGAGGCTGGCCACTAGGGCGCAGTTTTGCGAGCACCGAACCAATCGGAGGCGCGTCCTCGCGTGATGGTGCGCGGATCAACTGCGAGCCGCGCATTGGATAATGACCGGTCAAACTGTAATACGAACTGGCATTGTGATCGACGATGGTATGAGTCACCGAGCGCACAACGGTCAAATGCTTGGCGATCGGTCCCCACATGGGCAATTTCTCGCACACCTGAAAGCCAGGAAGCGAGGTTGTGATCGGCTGGTACTCGCCTCTGATATGTGAAGGCGCGTCTGGCTTCAAATCCCATAGGTCGATGTGCGAAGCACCCCCTTCCATGAAGAACAAGATGCACGACTTCGCAGGCGCGGACCTTCCCTTGCCAGCCGAAATTGGCTGGTCGTTGGCGGCGAGGACCGACGGCAAGGTCAGTCCGACCGAGGCCAAAGCGCCAACTGTTAATGCCTGCCGTCGATCATGCATAGTTTGCCAATTCGCGTAAGCACCCTCGAGTAATTACTGCAATAGTCGTGGACTGCTCGTAGGCAGTGAAAATATGATTGTCGCCTTTCGCTCCGCGAAAGTGGTGTCGTCAAAGCACCTTTTGCGGAGCAAAAGGCGACTATCCTTCACAGCCTCTCTGCACTCAACTCGGAACGTCGTGGAAGGTCTGCACTCTAACGTTGGATCGCGGTGAGGTCCAACGCCGCCATCCAAAACAATTTGTTGATCGATTTTTACTGTACAACTTCCACCTTGAAATCATTCGATTCCTTGGCTTCGACTTTGTAAGAAGGGTTCATCGCGACGATGGGTTTAATCTGCATTTGCCCGTCTGGTGCGACGTTTTTGGCTGGATCTTCCACCATAACCGTATAATCTCCCTCTGGGGCACCTTTCTTTGATTCTCCAAACATCTTGGTCGAAACGGTGAACGAACCGTCAGCCCCAATCTCACCAATTGCGATTATTTCTGGGTCTTCTTTATGCAGGAACGTAATCGTACCTGCCTTGAAGTTCTTGCCGCCCTTCCACGAAACCTTACCAGAAACGGGGTAGCACTTCGGGATCTTCGGACCGCATCCGACAACTACCGGGAAACTGACTGTCAACAAAATCAGCCATAGCTTGATAGTTAGCCGACGATGTACGAACGACGCACGATTCATAATTGCCCTTTGAACTCGGTAAATAAACGATGCGAGGTGTGGGATCAACCTCCGCTGACAAGCTGGAGTTTTTCCCACGCTACTTCAGCCTCGCTGGAAAGACGAAAGATTGGCGTCGATCATAAGTCAAGCAGTCTCGTTGAACCGCAGGCGCTAGCCGCTGTCCAGCCCTTGAAACTCGACAGCGGCTAGCGCCTGCGGTTCAAATGTTAGCCATGCGACTTGCCAACTTCTGATCGACGCCGAAAATTCACTGGCCAATTCCACCGACTGTCTTCTCAGCCGGCGAAGTTGGCCATTCCAGTAAACACTTTCACGATGTTAGAACTCTGCATTAATAACTCGTCCGTCGTCTGGCAACGCAATATCCGTCAGGGCTAAGATATCAATTGTGGTGCCCAAAGCTCGAACGCTTCCGTCGCCGAATACAAATTGGCAAACTCCGGGATGGTAGCTACCGAATCGTTCGCCGGGTCGGAAGCTGTCTTTCGGCCCTTGCGCGAAAGTGCGATCAACAAAGGGAGGATTGGTAAAAGTCGGGCCTGTGCCCTGTCGCCCCATCAATCGGCAGAACCATTGCGGCGAATCATCATTGAAGTAACTGCCATCGCCGGAACCTGGGCCAGTAGGTTGTATAGCCCCCAAGCCCTCCGAACCAGAGATCAGGTGCTTCTCACCAACGAGCGCTGTGTTACTAGTGCCATCGGACATCGTGGCGAAATCTGTCACGTAGGCGAACTTGGTTATTTTGAACGTGGGAGTGCCTGTCGCCAAATTGAACGTCGACTTGTCGCCTGTCCAACGCAGCGAACCTTGTAGATGGTAAGTACCGTTGTTGCCGCCACCCACCGCTGCGTAATCACCTAAACCGCCGCCAATATTAAAGGTCCGATGGCCAGGAACGGCGCGATTGTTGTTATCTTTGCTAAGCCCACCAGGGCCTCTGCGCGATGGGCAATAGTAACCTGGTATCTGCGCTTGGCGCGCGGCAATCTCTGTCGCATTCGCTCCTAGACGATAATACGCGCTGACATTGGTAATATCCCAGATGTTATAGACGTTTCCCTGCTCCAGATAGGGCAAGATCTGAACCGTCCAGGGCGTCTCTCCAGACCCTCGAATGTACAGGGTTGGCAACTTCCTCCGAGAATCAACGTGGTTGTGCATCGCCAATCCGATTTGTTTCAAATTGTTGGAACACTGCATGCGTCTGGCTGCCTCGCGAGCCGCTTGAACCGCAGGGAGTAATAACCCAACTAAAACACCGATGATGGCGATCACCACCAAAAGTTCAACCAACGTAAAACCTGAAATCTTTCGACCTCTCATGACACTTCCTTCTCTGAAATTAGAAAGTAACAAAACAGCAACTGCACAAATCACGATAGAAGAACTTCACAATTTTTTCGCGCGAGCGACCAAACTCCCGCGTTGAAACTGTG
>SYJV01000369.1 GCA_005798335.1 Planctomycetaceae bacterium
CAGATCTAGCACCCTCAATCTGGGCGAGGACAAGTAAATCGATTCGACCGTCGCCGTTGTAGTCGCCGCCAGCCAAGCCCAGGGTGCGCATTGTGGCCACGCCAGCCTTGCCCCAAACGCGACTAAATACCAACATGTTGGCGTCAGCACCTTCCTCGAATTTCTTGTGCTTGGCCTTTCCATCGCCAAGCAGCAGCAGGAACTCCGCAAAACGATTCTGGCTTATCTTGGGATCGACGACGACCGCAACATCGTCGCAACCATCCTGATTAACGTCACCCAAACGACACACCGACGCAACGATCACCTCACCCTCAAGCCTATATAGTTCCGTCTTAAAGTCCGGCCCGTTCATTATTTGCAAAACCAAGTTCGGATCTGCCCATTGGATGCGATCCTTAGTCCCATCGCCATTAAAGTCTCCAGCCGAATGGTATCTTTCGAGTTTCGCGACGTTTTGCTGAGAGCGGAAACGATTCGCCGCCAGCAAGGGCAGTTGATGATACCGCAAGATGCGATTCGTATCGTTCTGGCTCGCCGCTGACATGATGTACGACCAGTCGCGGCCAATGACTTTTACATCACGGCCTGGTGAATTTTCGTCGAAATCCTCTCTTACGTCGTAACGAAACAGTCGCTCCGGTGTTATGGGGCCGACGAGCTTGTAGGTTTCCGTTTCTGTGTCAATCAAGAATTCGCCGGGCTCTTCGGAATGCCGAATTGACTTCACGGATTCACCCGCCGGCAGTTCAATCTTGAACGCATTGTCGAGAATGGCCTGCGGCTTCTTTTCATCGAACTCATGTTTGGCGAGATCGGTCCCGATGCGTTCGCCAAATAGCTCGTCGGACGGCCAGGTATGGTCCAGCGTGGAGGGGTAAACGTGCGCGAGATCCAATCGTGCATTGGAAGGATCTCTGGTGGCGCCGTCGGGTGTTTCCGCCTTGATGCTAGCGAGCAACTCGCCGTAGAACCGCACGCGATCTTCTGCGCCGATTTCGGCGACGCGCTTTTCGCTTTTCCCGAATATGAAATCCGCGTCGTGTCCGCCGAGAATGCGATCGTCGCCGTCGCCGCCGACGATGATGTCGGGCCCGTGTTGACCATAAATTGTGTCCGAACCTGAGCTGCCAAAGATCAGGTCAGCTCCGTCGCCGCCGCGCAATTCGATGCGCCGGTAGGCTTCAGCGCCTGCCTGAACGTCGCCGAGCGATATGCCCCAGCTCTGCCCGCTGGGCTTGAAATAGTATCCTGGATCGGCATGAATGATGTCCATGCCTCCCCGCGTGTCAACTAGAGTGCCTTCGATCTTCTTGGTCTGAAAGTAAGCGTAGAAGACCGCGTTGGTGCCATCGGTTCGCTTCAAAAACCCCGGCATTGGCGTCTTCTTATTATCGCTTGACGAAACGGCATCTTGCGATTTTGCGCCGTCAGTTCGAGCAATATTCCATGGGACGGAGGCGATGCGATAGCGCGCGAGAAACCGGTCGTATCCAAGCATAACGAAATCGCGGATGTAATGGCGTGGCAAGTCCGCGCTGCGCGGAACCTCATCGCCTCCCAGATACACGATGCGGTCCAGTCCGTCGCCGCCGTCCAACTCATCGGCGTGCGCGGGGTCGCCTTCGCGACGCGTGCTGGGAAGGATTGGCCAACGATCCGTAACGATTTGAAACAAGTCTTTTCCATTACCGCCATGAATGACATCGGAAGCCTGGCGATCCATCCCGCCGCAGAGCACGTCGTTGCCATCGCCGCCAAAAATCCAGTCCTCGCCGCTGCCCCCCAGCAATCGATCGTTCCCGTCGCCCCCGAAAATGGCATCGCGACGACTGAGCAAAGGGAATAAATCGTAATTTCTCGCATCCACAACGTTTCGCTGATCGCTTGGATCAAACGCCAAGTCTTCTTGTCGGACGACAGGTGCGTCGGTGCGAATATGTGCGTGAAGTCGGGCTCCGCTGGGTATGTTCGCGGCGGAGATTGTCACTTGTCGCGGAAGTTGGTCCATTACTTTGCTTTTCCGATCATCGAATCCAAGCAAAGTTGCGAGGGAACCCTCGACAGTGAATGCCTCGTCAACGGCAATCGCCAAACGTCCTCCAAAGAACTCAAACCGTGGCTTTCCTTTTTTTCCTTCGCAGCTTGCGTTTAGCGCACCCAACAACGCTTGGGCGTCGTCTGAATGCTCCGCTGTGCGAGTGGCCGGCGCTCCATCCGACTTGAACATCTCAGCGACATCCAGGACAGGCGCCAAAGCTCCTAACGCATCAAGCTCAGCTTGTTCTGTCGCACCAATTCCTCCATTAATCCTCGTGTTGCGGAGGTCTAGAAGTCGACTATCAATCACTCTAAGTGTTTTGCTCCTCAGATAATCTCGACGACGTTCCGGGGGCCGTTGCGCTACCACCAACTGTCGGGAGATCGCGGATCCGGTAAGCGGGATTTCGACCGCTTGCGTGGTCGTGGGAATCTCAACGGGAGCGAGGCCATCCAAAGTGAGCTGGATGGGCTTTGGTTCCCCGCCAACCGAAGTGTTTGCTGGAGCAAGGTCAACCAATTCAACGCGAACGAAAAGCGACGCGCGTCTCAGTATCGAAAAGGGCTGGTCGCCATCCCGTAAATGAAAGGTCGTCCGGACTCCATTAGCAAGCTGGCGCTCCGATTGTTGTTCCGCGGCGATGGCTACTTCGTATGCGCAAGGCTGCGCATTGCCTATCGTGAACTGATATTTCGCCGTATCCTTGCTCTGCGACTCAAGTTTATTCGGGCCATCAAACCGCAAGGCGTTCCCCAAGCTGTCTTTTACTTCGATTTTGATAGTATCCGCGTCGGTGCCGGCGGGAAGTTCGAAAGTGAAGGTATCCTTGTCAGCGTTTTCGTGAAGCGTCAAGCCGGACACGCGCCTATTGGAATTAACGATTCCAAAGTCGTACGGAGCATTCTTAGCCTCCATACGATCCTGGGTGGCCGCGAATCTGAGTTCAATCTGGTATGACGTCGGAATGCTCTGCTTCTGGTACACCTTTAGCAGAAAACGTCTCTTGATCGCGTCAGGGAGTTTATCCAAATCCAGCCACTGGGTACTCGCAAGTTGAAAGTCACCCTGCGAGGTGCTTTGGAATTGAACGACAGAATCACTCGTACTCTCCGGCACGTAAACTTCACAAATCAATGGTGCTTCCGCATCCGCAACAATTCGAAGTGAATCGCCAGGATGGATTGCTAAATCGCTCGCCAGTATCAGTTCGTACCAATCGTTGTCGGGCGCTGCGTTGCGAGCGCTATCGATGGTTAAATTGCCGATGACGCAAGATTGAGTGATGGCCTTGGCGGCTTTGTCGAAGAGTCTGTGCAATGGAAACGGTTTGGATTCAAAGCGATGCGTGCCTTGCCAATCCTTGACCTCTACAATCTCGGCCGAACGCGAGTCGTTTCGGTGATAGATGCTCGGAGCGTCGGCAATCTTGTCGCCTAATTCGGTATTGTCGGGCAGGAATGAGCGCTGCGGCTCGAGCTGCGCGGTGTCGTTACCAGCGCCGGTCGTGATCCAAACGGTTTTTTGCACTGTTTCACCAACCAAGACCTCGTCGTCTCCGCCAGCGGTATCAATGACGATGGCCAGCACGTCGTCGATCGCGTCGCCGTCCGTTTCGCGCTGCAGATCGCGGCGAGGTGTATCGACACTAGGGAAGAATTGCGTCTCGCCGACCACCGGAGGCTGTTCGCTCTTCGTGTTTCGCTGTTTCTTCTCATCGACCATCCGAACATACGAGCGATCATCGTGGACGGGGCCTCCATCGACTGCATAAGCCAACAATCGATCAATTCCGCTGACAAAGGGCTCAAAGCTGCCCCGGGCTTTGAAGGTAGCCACATGGCGACCAAACAGCGAGTTGCGCGGATTGGTGACGAAGTTGAGATCGATCTTGTCCACTCCGTCCGAACCGCCGATATACCAGCATCGATTGGTAGACTTGGCGTATTCAACCCATTGAGTTATCTCGCTTCCGTCGGCGGTACGGTTCTGAAAAGTGTCACCGTCTTTCCCATATAGGACGTCGTTGCCTCCATTTCCATGCAGCAAGTCGATCCCTGTACCGCCAAATAGATGATCGTCGCCACTTCCGCCGAGCATACGATTGACGCCGGTGTCGATTGACGACTGCCCCTTCTTAAATTCCTCTTTGTCGATATTGGGCACTGATTTATCCTTGTCAAAACTTGGGAAATTGGTCCAAGCTGAAAGCAAATTCGTACCGCTGCCGCCGAATAAGTCGTCATTTCCAGGCCCAGCGTAAAGCGCGTCCTTGTCGTCTGACTTTCCGTCTCCGCCTCGCAATCGATCGTCACCCGCGTTCCCGAAGATGGAATCGCTCCCTTCGCCACCATCGACATAGTCGCGGCCATTCGATCCGTGAATCGTATCGTCACCCGGGCCGCCTGTGATCGTCGTTAGCCATGGGCGTGCCATCTCCAGCGTGTCAAAGCTGATGCTCCCGTCTTCTGGCTTAGCCGACAAAATGCCGATCACTTCATCGGGCAACTTGACCCTGATCGTGTCGTTTTCCATCAATCCTTGAACTTGGAACTGTTCGACAAGAGGGACGGGCTGCTTATTCGCGTCGCGCGTGAGCCATTGAGCCTCGTGCTTTTTGCCACGGTAGCAAATAACAAGTGAGTTCTGAGATTTGTGCGAGTTTCTCAATTCGATCCGATCTTTTTTGTTTGGGTCTGACAGAAATTTCCCCGCTGCATCCTTCTCATAGGACCTATCTCCCAACACAACCAAGATGTCGACCGCATCGTCGCGTTTTGTGTCTCCGGGGCGATTTCTTCCGTGACCGTCGAAATAATCGTTCTCGCTTGACAAATAGCGAGAATCAACGTCTGCTATGAGCAGATCCGGCGCGCTGCCGCCAAACAACTTGTCATCTCCGTCCATTCCTTCCAGCCAATCGTTGTCTTCGCCGCCAAAGAGATGGTCCGTCCCGCCACCACCGTAGAGTTGATCGCTCCCTAGATCTCCAAAGAGAATGTCATCGGCACCACTCGAAACATCTTCTGCAGGATTGTTTTCCGGCTGACCGTTATGGTAATCGCCATGGAGGTAATCTGGGCCATCGCCAGATTCCGCAACCAGATTGCCACCAACGAGCAAGTCTTTGCGTTGGTTGCCGTAGAGATAGTCGTTCCCATTTCCACCGTAGAGTTCGTCACCCCATAATGCGTTTTCTTCTTGATTCTTGGCATAGGCATGGAGAATGTCTTCGCCGTCTTCGCCCCAAAGGCGTTGCGCCTGCGTCGGTCGTTTGAGTTTAATTGACCCTCCGACTTCTAGTTCAATAGTTGCTTCCGCAGTGACATTGCCGACGTGTTCAGTGTCAGCGGCTTCGCCCTTAAGCGTGTCATTACCGTCACCGCCATAAACCTGATCCAGTCCACCTCCCGCAAACACAAAGTCGTCATTTCGTCCACCGAGAATAACATCTGCGTCGCCGGCGCTCGCACCCGTTTTTTCGGCGTCACCAAACAATTGATCTTGCCCCGACCCTCCGTCGATGTAATCATGCCCTACATCGCCGACAATAAGATCATTTCCAGCCCCACCTAGAAGCCAGTCGTCGTCCTTACCTCCATCAATCTTGTCGTCGTCTTGTGTATCGTCGCCTCCATGAAAGCTGTCGGAGGCAAAAATTCTTGGTACGATTTTTAATGTCAGCTCAAATCGCGATTCCAAGTCTTCGTTCGCTACCCGTGGAAGGAATCGGACAGGGATCGCTGGAAATGTAGTAGCGGCCTGGGCCAGTAGGTGTTGATCAAACCATTGAAAGCTGGTCAGGGAAGTGGCTTCAGTAGTGCCAGGCACCGAAGAAGGTAGTACATCTCCTGATACAAAATCTCGCCCGGATCCTGAACTGATCGTGTCTGCACCAATGCCTCCTACAACCACGTCATTCCCAGCTCCACAGCTTACGTTGTCGTTGCCTGGACCGGAACATATTCGATTGTTACCATCCGACGACACGATACTGTCTTGGCCATCGTGCGAAAAAACTGTGTCATGACTGGTACCACAGACGATTTGATCGTCGCCGTTCCCTGTGACGATAAGTGCCTTTGAATTGGAACTCGAAAAGACATTGACAATTTGTCGCTCAGTCGCAAAGTTGTTATTCCGAATCTTCCAATTCGTTTCGTTGGAGAGCGACCGGTCATCTAATGCAATTGACTCGATGCCCGCGAAAACAACGGCCTCTTTGCCTTGAGATTTGTCTTTGCTTGAAACGTGAACTACGTTCGCCCCAAGGCCGGCGTCGATGAAGGCTATGCCTCCCTCATCTTGAATGTGGTCGTTGCCATTTCCACAGCGCACTTCATCTTCGTCGTTACCTTTGATGACAACGTGGTTGTTGCCGTTTCCCAACCAAATCTGGTTCTTTCCCTTTCCTCCCTTGTCTTCCACCGAATCGGAGCCGTTGCCAGCATATATATAGGACATACCTGAGCCAGCTTGGATTACGTTGTCGCCGTGTCCGGCGTATATCCAGCAGGGTCCAGCCTCATCTGCAAACACAAGGTCTTTTCCGTTGCCCTTCCCGGCTCGTTGCTCGTCTTCCCATTCATCGCCGACTAGCCAGTGCTCGAGTTGGTCAGTTTCAGTCGAGCGCTTATCAACTCCGGAACAGATTAGATCGTTGCCGGGCCCTCCGACGAGTTCATCACTGCTTTTTCCACCGAACATTTTGTCGTCGCCTGGCCCTCCCCAAAGTCGATCAACGAAATCGCCGCCGTGTAACTCATCGTTACCCATTCCACCGTATAGATAGTCCGTGCCTGATTCGCCACTAAGAAAGTCGTCGCCGGTATCACCGATTATGACGTCGTCATCTTCTCCACCGAAGAGTTTATCCACATTCGCAGTTACGATGCCTTCGCATTTGTACGGTTCTCTGTACGACTGTGGCATTCCGGCCTTTACTCGCGCGGCAATCGCGTCCAGTTTTTCCCACTCGGCTAGTTGGCCACCAAAGACGGTATCACTGCCCTTACCGCCAGATAGTTCGTCGTTACCGTCGCCGCCAATCAGTAGATCGTTCCCTTCCTCTCCACGGAGCAGGTCGTTGCCGCTCATCCCATGAATTCGGTCGTTACCACGGCCACCACTGGCCTTATCAGAACCTTCACCACCCTCAATCGAATCGTCATCCTCATCGCCCACAAGTTCGTCGTCACCGTCGTCGCCAAAAAGACCGTCTGAGTCTGCGCCGCCATGAATCACGTCGTTTCCCGCGTTCCCATGAATAGTGTCTTTTCCTCGGCCACCATGAATTTCATCGTTGCCACCCATTCCATTTACGGTCGCTGGGCCTGTACCGTCATGGCGAATCACATCCCTTTCTTCTGATCCAGTAATCTCAACTGGCAATGCTACGCTTGCCTCTATTCTTAGGTCCGTAGATTTCTTGAATTCATACTTGATCTTTGTTATTTTCGAGAGGTCGTGACGCTCCAAGTTCTCACCTATTTGGACTAACAGCTCGTTTCCATCCGCCCAAATGAGAACTTTCTCGATATTGCCTTCCGCGGCTGATGCGATGTTTGGCACAGCCATCGGAGCTAGTACAAGCAGATAACTTATCAGCAAAATCGGAAAGCGAATGCTTCGCGCACGTTGAGTATTCATGGTGTTTAAGTTCTCTGAAGAGTTCCATCAGGTTGCAACTGAAAGAGTTTGGTCTTTGCGTCTGTGGGCCGCGGATTGTCTCCGAATTTGATGATGGTGATTTCCTTTTCCCATTCGTCACCAATAATCCGGATCCATTTACCGAATGCACGAAATCCGATTTCGTAATAAGCGAAAATCTTTCCGTACAGGCGTCCGCCAGCATCAAAATAATGTATCGGACTAACCGCAGTCAGTTCATCGAAATGGACTCTTCCATCGCCATCGTCGTCATGTAGATTCAAGTACACATCGAAGTAGATACCACCGCCAGCGCCCGCGCGTGCAATGACGATGTTCAGCTCAACTGCCGCGTACAAGCCAACAGTGAAAGTGATCTCCGGCCGATCGTAGCCGTTCTCGTCAAAGTCAGCGATAAAGAAACCCTTCTTCGGATCGTGTAACCGAAAACCGCGAGTACTGTATCCAAATCCCATTTCGAACTTTGCACCTGCCAGTCCTCCAACGCGCGCCCCAACTGGCCCGACGACTGGAAAATACTGACTGTACTCAAAGGTGAAATCCATTTTTGGCAGATCTACTTCCAGCAACGACACGTCCTTTCCAAGCAGCAACAAGAGAGCTTGCGATGGATCGTCGAGCAGCGGGACTCGAATTTTTGTCTTACCGACAGAGGACTTGAATTCTGATATCGTTTTGCGTTCAGGTTCTTTTTCGAGTTCTGTGTTAACCGTATTCTCTATCTCGTCGATTTTTTTCCCTAATTTTGCGATCAACGATCTGGCTCGACCCGCGTCAGCGATTTCACTGCCATCGAGGCTAGCCGATTCGAAAATTTTCTTCCCTTCCGCGCCAAGTTTATCAACGCTGACCCATCCATCTTTGTCGCCGAACTCAGACAAGAGCCTGAGGCGGGCCGTAAACTCGTGTATCTTTGCGATGGCTTCGATGAGATCCTTCGCCGACTCGTATTGTTTACGGTCTTCAACAAACAGTTGCACTAGATCAAGAAGCGTCACACCTCCCGATAGATCACCCAAGACTGGCAACGGTGTAATCATCTTCGAGGTGAGATCGTTGATCGGCTTGGTGGCTTGCACAAGCTTGTCGACAGCAGGACGCAGGACTCGATTGGCAAAATCGCCAGCGTTGATCTTGAGATCGTAAAACTTGATTGCAAGACCATTGTTTTGGTCCTTAATCAAGTTTGCGGCTTGGGAAACTGACCCAGACGTAAACTTCCAATTTACAGCCATTCCAGTTTGAACGCGCGGAATATTGTCGTTGTCACTTGCCGCTTCCAGCATTAGCGGTAAGTCGACTCCACCACTAATGCCAAACTTCGGTTGAATGGCTGTAAGAGCAACTGGTAGGTTTCCGGCAGCACATAGTTCGCAACTCACATCCAGCCAAACATGCTTGTCGAACTGTGTCTCGTTCTGGCCTGGCGACTTGGTCGTAAAGTTTATCGTTGCCAATGCGTTTTTTGCGGAGCCAAGAGATCCTGGTAGCTTGACGGATGGCTTGAGCGTAATTTGGGCGCTCTTATTTGCGGCCGATCCAAGGGAGACTCTTCCGTTCTGAAGAATCAGCCAGCCGGAAATCTCCAGCTCGGTTGATATCTCGATCTGAGTAGGGTTTTCCATCCTCATACCAAGAGCCGGGATGTTCAAGTCCAAGGGGATGTTCTTGGCGACTATGCTTTTCTTGAGAGCAAGCGGAAATTCGATTGAAATCTTGTCAATGCCTTGCCTGAGTCCCTGTGCGTTGAGTTGGACGCCAGTCGGAAGCATCACCTTGATATCAGTGGCTGAAAGAAGTTTCTTGCCAAGCCAGTCACCTAGCGCCGAATTCCACCACTCTGCAAGCTTTTCTGCGATTTGATTTTCTAAGGCCGGTTGATTTTGATTCCAATCTAGCTCTTCCAAATCCAATCGTAGCCCTTGGTTTCTGAACGCATTTAATAGCGAGTCAAGATCATCAAATACGCGATCTAGCTTGCCTCCAACGATGGGTAAGAATTTTAGGCCACGCAATTCTCGCTTAATATCAGTAAACAGTCGGGACATGGACTTATCCCAAACCTCACCAATCCCTGTTAAGTCCAAAGATAGCGCAGGCGGCTGTGCGATTAACGGTTGGAACGCGGTATTGATGGCGTTTACGATTTTTCCAGAATCGAGATGAAGAACTACGCTGACTTTGCCAAGCGGAAAATACTGTCTCTCCTCCTGATTATCCGCTGGAAAATTCGATAACTCAACAGCATCACACGCTTGAAGATTCACTCGTTTATTGTCTTGAAAAACACCATTAAAAATGCGAACCTGAACATCTTGAATTGCGTCGATATGGACTCGCCCTGCCACATACGTTTGTCCAATCGATTTCTCAATTTCCTCTTTCGAAGCAATCAAATCTTGCGGCAACCGTTGTTTACATCCGATAAAAAAACACGAAGTAACATCGATTGGTTTACCTGTCTTGCTTCTTTTGGAAGTGGAATTTCTGGAATTTGGGTTAACATAATCCACTTTCCGGAGGTGTTCCATGTCTAAGAATCGAAGAAGTTTTACGGCACTACAGAAGGCTGACATCGTTCGTCGGCATTTGAAAGA
>SYJV01000370.1 GCA_005798335.1 Planctomycetaceae bacterium
AATCGTTTAACCCGCAGCCGCTAG
This sequence comes from Planctomycetaceae bacterium, assembly GCA_005798335.1. GTDB lineage: Bacteria > Planctomycetota > Planctomycetia > Pirellulales > Pirellulaceae > Aureliella. Next base: position 25 of record SYJV01000370.1, read on the forward strand.
GCGAGGATTGGGTTGAGCTTTCGAACTTATTGCAAAGCCAAGCTCAACCCAATCCTCGCCTAGCGGCTGCGGGTTAAACGACGAAATGGCTAGGGCGAAAAGCCATGCCTTGCACACCAAATGGCGCTGTCCAATTAAGTTGATTTGGTGGCTGTCCACCATTCCAACGCACGCAATAGCATCTTGTTTGGCCACTCGACTCTGTTAAATTGGTGCTCATTCGACTTTATTACAGCCAGACCTTTTCGCAGGTTTTCCTGGACACACAACGCGACATCGAGGGCTTTCGAATGTGCATTACCAAGTTTGGTTCGACGAATAGGCTGAATTCACAACTCGCGTTCATTTGCCTGCTGTGCGCCAACTCGATGCTGTTCTCCGCTGAGCCTCCAGCCGGATTCACGTCGCTTTTCAATGGCAAAGATTTCGCGAACTGGAAACTGCCTGAAGGGGACAATGGCCATTGGAAGATTGTCGACGGAGTCATCGACTACGACGCTTTGAGCGAGGCAGCCGGCGACAAAAATGTGTGGAGCCAGAAAGAGTATGGCGATTTTACGCTGTTGGTAGATTGGCGCATCAAGGATACGCCCTATATCAATACGCGCGTCCCGATCATCTTGCACGATGGAACGCACAAGAAGGATGCCCATGGAAAAGAGATCACGATATCCGTGCCCGATTCCGATTCGGGAATTTTTATTCGTGGCGATGGTAAATCCCAAATCAACATTTGGTGTTGGCCAACCGGCTCGGGCGAAGTCTACGGATACCGCATGGACAAGAGCCAGCCACCCGAAGTCCGCGCTGGGGTCACTCCGAAACTGAATGCTGACCGCGACATTGGCCAATGGAATACGTTCGAAATCACTATGCGCGGCGATCAATTGACCGTAATTCTAAACGGTCATCAAGTTATTGCTAACGCCAAACTCCCCGGCATCCCGGCTCGCGGTCCAGTCGCCCTCCAGCACCATGGCGGAAAACGAAACGGCCAATGGTCTGGTCCACCATCGCTGGTACAGTTTCGAAACATATTCATCAAGGAACTCTAGGCGAGCGCAGTACACGCCCGAAGCGCAAGCGAGTGAGTGAGCGCCGGGATCGACGCACTCGCTTCGGGCTTGTACTTTTACACATGCGGTACCGAGGCGATGCCTCGTTTATCCTTCCGGGTCGTTTAGCAGTGCCTCCAGTCGTTGCCGCAAGTTTTCAGCGAATCGATTCAGCCAAGTTGCATCGATCATGCCGAGCGAAATCATATCGAGAAGATGTACTTGATCCTTTCGTCGATTAGCATTCAGCTTCATGCGTACCAATGTTTCTAATGGAACAGTCTGAAAATCGTTGGCTCTGGCGGCTGGCTTGATATCAGGATTGGGCTCCCCACTTCGCTCAACTTGACCGACGAGCAAAACGTACGGCATCGCGATCCGACGCATCGGGCTGCTCGACGAACATGTCTAACCCCGCCGTATTCCGGTAATAGAATCCACCAGCCGTCATCGCAGAGATCAGCGCAGGCAAATCGGTTGGACGAACCAAAATATCAACGTCGCGTGTCGTGCGCTGCGCGGCTTCGTCGACCTGAGCAACCCAGGCACGAACAGCGTGGCCGCCTATTACGGCATACGGGACCTGGGCATCCTCGAGTATCCGAACCGTTTTTCGAAGTCGTTCATTGACTCGTTCCACGGCTCGCGCCATGCGATTCCATAGCTCTTCGCCAGTAATTGTGAATTCGACCATCAGTTGTTACCCAGCGTCCCATTGTAGTTGCCTAGCCAAGAGTGGCATTTCGGCTAATCAGCGAGCAAACCAGTGACCGCTTTCTCGAGTTCCTCACCACGGATATTCTTATGTCGAATTACGCCATCGCGATCGAGTACGTAGATCGTGGGAAAAAAGCTGATGTTCAGCGACTTGGTGAACTCGCCCTCGCGTCCTACCCACCAATGATCCCACGGCATTTCTTTGTTCTTCAAGAATTCTGTGAGCGTCGATTTCTCTTCATCGCAACTTACGCTTAGCAAAGCGAACGGTTTATCTTTCAGCCGCTCGACCATTTCGCGTTCGTGTGGGATCATGGCTACACAGGGTCCACACCAGGTCGTCCACACATCCAGCACGAGTACTTTTCCGCGATAATCTGCCAAAGATTTCTTTTGGCCATCGAGATCCTCACCAAATACTTCTGGCATTGTCTTGCCGACGGCCAATTTGGTAATTTCTCGCAGTCTGCCCTCCGCCCAATCCTTGACGGTCTTGCCTCGGGCACCGATACGCACACCGCCCATATAGCGATCTTCGGCCAACGAATTAAGCATTGCCATTGCCAAATCTTCGTGTTCCTTGGCAATTTTGCTCACCAACTGAACTCCAATCTTGCCGCGCACTTCGGCGTTAGCAGTTGTGTTAAACGCGTCCATTAGAAATTGGTCGGTCTTTGGACCCTCGGGTAGTTGACTGGCGAGGTCCGCCAATTTGGGATTGGAAACGTGGTGCTGCAATAGCAAGCTGAGCGGTTCCACTTTACCGGAAACTTTGCTGGTTTTTTTTGCAGCCGTTGCTTTGAGTTCACTCAATGTGTCAAGTGCTTTTTCCACTGCATCTAAATCTGAATATCGAGCAAGTATCGACAAGGCTTCGAACGCTGATTCGTCGGCGGGGTCATCCATCACCACCTGTCCCAACAGCATGGACATCGAGCTGGGAGCCGGAGCTCGACTGACCAATTCCGCCCGTTCCTCGTCGGATTGGGCCCGCAAGATGGAGTTCAGAAATCGCAGGGCTTGTGACTGATACAAATCGAGAGCGCGTTTCACTTCGCCCGGGCGATCAACACTTACCGCGGCGACTCCGCCGGGGCGGACCATCAGTGGGATCGCCGGGATTATTCGCCTGACTTTTGGAGACTCTAAGTCCTTTGTTGGCTCATCTTTCTTTTGTGCGGACGCCGAATCTTGTGCCGCTAATTCGCCTCCGATAAGACTCAGGGACGTAATCAACATCAACAGAAAGTATTTTATTTTCATGACAGCCTCATATGGGACGGATAGTAGAATTCCACTAGCATGCGCACGTAGAATATAACAACACCTTCACGTTTTCTCTACCAACTGTTTTTCAAATTTCAGTATTGGCGAGTTGCGCTCGAGCAACTTTATCCTCATGCTATTCGGAGTCATTTTATGGTTGCGCTGCGCCAAGCATTTACATTGGTCGAACTGTTGGTGGTGATTGCCATCATCGGCGTCTTGGTTGGATTTTTGCTGCCCGCAGTTCAAGCCGCTCGTGAGGCGGCGCGGCGTATGCAGTGCAGTAACAACGTCAAGCAGATGATGCTGGCCGTTCACAATTTCGCTACCACTTATAACCAGCGATTACCGGACGCATTGAACAACAGTTACGGCAAGTCCACAACCGGTACGGAGTCGTTTTGGCCGTTTCACATCACCATCCTGTCGTACATCGAGCAGGACAATCTTAATAGGAGCTTTCTGCCGGGATCGGCCATTCCGCTGGGTACCAAGATCTCGGTGTTCGCATGTCCATCGGAACCGACGCTTGAAACCATTACCGTGCGTGGCAGCTACACCACGTACCTCAGCAACGGCACCTTGTTTTACAACAACCATCGAATTGGTGCCTTTCAGGACGGAACATCCAACACGATTGGAATTGGCGAGTGCTATGTGTTGGCACCTGCCAATGTCAACAATCAGATACTGAGAACGTCGTTTGTCTCGCGTTCAGGCCGCAGTGCGGCGACGTTCGCACATCCGACAAACACTGCGACCGTCTTCAACGGTCGGACGAATCGTCCCACAGGATCGACCGCGAATCCATGGGGGCCAAACTATAACAGTTCTGCCAACAACGCGCTCGTCGGAACCGTCTCGCCTGGCATCCAGTCCACTCCGCGAGTCGACCTCAGCGACGGAAGGTTGCTACAAACTCCGCACACAGGAACGATGAATGCCGGATTTGCAGACGGCAGTGTACGTGGACTAAGCACGACGCTGGATTCGGTGACCTACTGGTCAGTCATTACGCCCAATGGTGGCGAAGTCGCCAGCGCAACAGAATAAGACTTGGCTTGGGCGTTCTGAGTGAATTCGTTAACAAAACAAGAAGGCTTGGTTCAACATGGGATGTACTATGCGGGCGATCGTTTTTATCACGGTATTAGGTTTGTTTTCGGCCGAAACTGGAGCTCAATTTGACTCAGCTCCCGCATCGTTGAAAGTCATGACGTGGAACGTCGAATGGATGTACGACGACAACCAAGCCGACAATCGCAGCGATTTGGCTCGCGAGCAGTCGTCGCCCTCCAAGGAGTACTGGCAATGGAAAGTGGCGGCTGTTGCAGACGCGATATCCAAAGCGAATGCATGGATTGTTGCCTTGCAGGAGATCGAAGGCGATCAAACTCTAGCCGCGCTCGTGGCCGAATTGCGAGAGCGACACAATTTGAGCTTTCGCTATGCGTTTATCCAAGGGATGGATTCGTTTACAGAACAGGACGTCGGGCTGTTGTACCGCGATGGACTTACCGAGTATCGTCGGCACGAACAGTCGCGAACCATGTACGACAGTCAGCAATACTACAATCTTTCGAAACATCTGGTGGCGGTGTTCCGGTGGTCAAACGTAGCGGCTCCATTAACGATTATGACGGCGCATTTCCGTGCCACCGAAGAAGCCGAAGCACTGCGCGTGCGGCAAGCTCGATTGGCAAGATTTTGGCTGCAACCGCTGCTCGACCAAGGTAACGACGTAATGTTGGTTGGTGACTTGAACGCGGAACCTCTAGCAGGCCAAATGCGCGCGGAGATAGAGGTACTTGTAAACGGTGCAACGGCAAGCAGCAATTCCGTCAAAATGTCAGATCTGCTGGAGAAGGCCGATTCCAGCAAACGGCGCACTCATTTGATTCTGGACAAGCAGTACGACCGAGCGCTGGTCAGTCCCAGCTTGATCGAGGATACTCCGGGAAAGCTAGACTGGGTCTTTGAATCGATCGCCGTGCGCTCCGATCTGGCGATACGCGGGGCAGGGCCAGATGACCAGTCGCATTGGGAAAAGCGGTTGTCGATGCCTTTAAGTGAACTTGACGCCAGCGATCATTTTCCGGTCGTGACTACATTTCAGCTTAAGTAGTCGAGCGATTATCATGTACCTTTTTTGCACGTACAAAGTGCGCAATAACTTTTGGACGGGGAACGCATCTTGACGCGAAGCAACCAACTTTTCGTTATCGCAATTGGCGCTCTTATTAGTTTTTGCGGAAAGACAGGTTTTTCCCAGCAGCAGGAAAAAACCAACGTGATTGCTTATCCCGATCATGCAAACTTGCTGATCGTGCGCGATCAACTAGGTAGCGAGCGCCTTGTCAGAACGCAGGCGGACTGGCGCGAGCGCGTTGAGCACATTCGTGCCAATATGCAGCTCGTGATGGGGCCACTCCCAGAGGCCAATCGGCGAGTTCCGCTGGATTTAGAAATTGTTTCCGAGGTATCGACCGCGAAATATATGCGACGCAAAGTGCACTTCACTCCCGAACCTGACGACCGCGTTCCAGCTTGGCTGTTGATTCCAAAACAACTGCCTGCGTCTGGGAAAGCACCTGCGATGCTGTGTCTTCATCAAACGACCAAGATCGGCAAAGACGAACCGGCTGGGCTGGGTGGACTACCGAATTTACATTATGCACATGAATTGGCAGAGATGGGATTTGTGTGTATCGTTCCCGACTATCCTTCGTTTGGCGAATATCCCTATGATTTCAAATCCAAGGGACGTCATTTCGCCAGCGGTTCGATGAAAGCGATTTGGAACAACATGCGGGCGATCGATTTGTTGGTTTCAATGCCCGAGGTTGACGCTCAGCGAATCGGCGTAATTGGGCATTCCCTGGGAGGCCATAATTCCCTGTTCACCGCAGTATTTGACGAGCGACTGCGAGCGGTGGTGTCGAGTTGTGGATTCACACCCTTTCACGATTACTACAAGGGAGCTCTCGCAGGGTGGACCAGCGATCGATACATGCCAAGAATTCGGGAGCAATATCACAACGACCCCAATCAAGTGCCGTTTGATTTTTACGAAATCCTGGGAAGTTTGGCACCGCGCGGTTGCTACTCGAACTCGCCAATTCGCGATAGCAACTTTGATATCAATGGAGTTCGCAAAGCGTTTTCGCGAGTCGAGGCGATTTACACGTTGTTCGGGGCGACTGAGAGTCTCAAGCTCGCCACTCCTGACGCGCTTCACGATTTTCCGCCAGCACAACGCCAAGCTGCGTATCAATTCCTGATCGAGCAACTGAAATAAGGCAACGGCATCGGCGACTTGGACGGACGGCTATGTGTTAATCGCCTTGCTCGAGGCTCTCGCACATCACGATGCGAATCGGCAAATCTTCGAAACGCAGTGGGACATTGTCTACACATACAGCGCGATATAACCGGATATCGAAATCCAGGCCTGTGGTAACGCTGGGCAGCGACAAGAATGATGGTCCCGGAACTTGGCTTTTGATATTGCCTCCAACCATATTGGTCAATTCGGCAATAGCATCCTGTTGATCTGCGTCAGTCACTTTTTGCTCGTCGATAGCGAGCATGCGTGCGGCAGCGAGCGTGGCAAACTCTGTCGTGGTTTCGAGCACGACCGCGCCTTTCCATTGTCCGCTGATTTGAATACAACCGGTAACGCGATCGGCGCGCGGTTCACCGGGTAGAGATGCACATTCCTCGGGATTCAATTCCAGTACTGTCGCCATAACACTCTGGGTGATTGCAACAATGTCGTCATGAGTTGGTAACATGAAAGGCCCCTCTCGTAAACTTTCATGATCGGTTAATGATCGAGCATAATTTTAGGTGGAAAGCGTATGTGATTGCGCCAAGCACCCTTGGGTTATCCATTCTCTCTTCGCGCGACTGGCACTGTACTGCCAAATCGTGTCGCTGCGAAGTTCATTGACCCGGTCGGTAACAAATCGTTTTACCCACAGGATCGCGACGGAAATCTACGTCCAAGTTCATGGTGGTTTCAGCACCACCTAAAAATAGACAACCATCGGGTTTCAAATTCTTGCGAATTTTCCGCAAGATTTCAGTCTTGGTTTCGGGCGAAAAATAGATCAGCACATTGCGAAGAAAGACGATATCCATCGCTGGTAATGTCGGTGGCCAGGGTTCGACCAGATTTACCGGTCGAAAGTCCACCATGTTGCGAATTTCATCTTTGATGCGCCATTGCAATCCAATTTTCTGAAAGTACTTCAGAACCAATGGCAAGGGCAATCCACGATTAACCTCCGTCTGGTTAAACACACCGTCTTTCGCTTTGGCGAGAATTTGGCTCGACAAATCGCTGCCGAGAATACGGATATTCCAGGCCGCAAGTTCCGGGAAACTCTCGCGAATAATCATGGCGATGGTGTAGGGCTCTTGCCCACTGGAGCACGCGTTCGACCAGATATTGATTGTACGCTCGCGAGCGCGATTCTTAATTAATTCAGGGATGATATTCGTCTTGAGAGCATCGAATGGATGCACGTCTCGAAAGAAACTGGTCTCATGCGTCGTCATGGCTTCGATAACGCGCTGAGTTAATTCCCGCAAGCCCGGTTTCCGTAACGCGTCGACCAGTTCGTCAATGGTTTCCATTCCGTGCTGGCGAGCCACCGGTGTCAATCTCGATTCCACCAAATATGCCTTGGTGGGTTCCAGCACAATGGCCGAGCGATCGCGGACCAGTGCGCTGATATACGAGAATGCTCCAGTGTTGAGGGATGCAACAGCAGTCATGAGCTACGATCCAATCTTTTGCAAAGTTCTAGGGGCGCGACCGGCTGCGCACTCGCGAACAACTTCCTGAGCGATTCCAGTGAGCGGAGCGACAAGATCTGCCAACCCCGCATTCACAACTGCCCCAGGCATGCCCCAGACCACCGAAGTCGCTTCATCTTGAGCAAAGACTCGGCCTCCCATGGCACGAACCAGCTCGGAACCACTTTTGCCATCTTGTCCCATGCCCGTGAGAATCACTACCAAAGCATTCTGGCGATAGATCTGGGCAACCGACCGAAGCATGACATCCACTGCAGGCCGACAGGAGTTTTCGGGTGTGCCCTTATTAAGGCCTATCAGCATTTGCGTCCCTTTGCGCTCCACGACCATATGAAAGTCTCCTGGAGCGATGGTAACCGTACCGGGTAGTAACTCGTCGCCGGCCACACCTTCGCGAACTGTCAGTGAGCATTGTTGGTTAAGCCGATCTGCCAAGTGTTTGGTAAATATCGGTGGCATGTGCTGCGAAATCACAATTGGGATCGAAAAGTCGGCAGGCAGGGCGGACAGCACCGCGGACAACGCGTTGGGGCCACCCGTCGACGAGCCAATCGCCACGATGTCAATCGGAGCCGATCTGGCTGGTCGTGCCGGCATCGGTCGCGACTGAGTGGTAGGGCGAGTTGGTTTAGGTCCTGGTGACGCGAACGATCCCTTGGTGTACCAGTTGCAGTTTGCTTTGATTTTCGGCACTAGTTCGTCGCGCACACTTTGCATCGCGACCGTGACGCTGCCAACATTCGCTGGCTTAGTTACGTAATCGTTGGCGCCTCGGGACAATGCGTCCAGCGTCGCTTCGGCACCACGCTGAGTCAGCGTGCTGAACATGATCACCGGCAACTTTGGATAAAGCTTGCGTATTTCGGTCAGTGTAGTAATGCCGTCCATCTCCGGCATTTCCATATCCAGCGTAATGACATCAGGATTGAGCTGAGGAATTTTCGCCAGTGCAATCTTGCCGTTGGCCGCGACGCTGGCTACTTCAATCTCGGCGTCACTGGACAATGCGTTGGAGAGCATCATGCGAATGACGGTCGAGTCGTCGACAATTAGTACTCGAATTTTGCGCATGAGTTGGCTTATGCTCCGATCCCTAGCAACTGCAATTTGTCGAGTATGGCCGCCTTGTCAAACGGTTTCATGACGTACTCGTTAACACCTGCCATGAAGGCCATCGCCATCCGTTCCATTTCGGTTTCGGTCGTGACCATCATCAAGGGCAGGTCAGAATATTCGGGATTGGCTCGAATCGCGCGAATCAGATCCAAACCATTCATGACGGGCATGTTCCAGTCGATCAAAACGATGTCGGGAGTTCCAATTTCCCTCAATCGCTCAAGTGCTTCGAGCCCGTTGCCAGCTTCGCTAATCGCGTAGCCGAGCTCCTTCATGATGTCGCCAATGATTCGGCGAATCGCACGGGAATCGTCAACGATTAAAGCACGCATATACTAAACCCTCTTTGCTAACAAGATCCTCAGTTACGGGCGGTTGGTTGCAGGCTGCGAAGCTGACTAGTGCTCCCGATCGACTGGCGATCATGGAACGATCAGAACTCAATCTCCACAGCCTGTAACTTGAACGGCCTTGGAATCTATATCGATTGATAGGTCCCGGTCGATACATTCTTGAACATCGTCGTCGGACTGATGTTCCTCGCTTCAGCGCGAGCTTTTTGGTACTTGAACTTGCTGACCAATTGTTGCAGTTCGGCAGCCATCCGGCTCAGCTCGCCAGCGGCTTGCTGAGTATTGCCAGCACCCTGTGCAGTGCTTTGAGCTGTCGAGGCAACCAGCGTGATGTTTTGAGCGATTTCGTCCGAACCTCTCGAGGCTTCGGAGACGTTGCGTCCCATCTCATTGGCTGTGGCTGTCTGTTCTTCTACGGCACTGGCGATCGTGTTAGAAATATCATTGATCTGGTTGATCACACCGCTGATCTCGCGAATCGCTTCGACTGCTCCTTGCGTGTCGGCCTGAATCGCTTCGATCTTTTGGCTGATATCCTCGGTCGCTTTGGCAGTATCTTTCGCCAGTTCCTTGACTTCATTAGCAACCACAGCGAATCCCTTGCCTGCTTCACCGGCTCGAGCCGCTTCGATGGTTGCGTTCAAGGCTAGCAAGTTGGTTTGCTCAGCGATCGAAGTAATCACTTTGACAACCTTGCCAATCTCGGCGCTACTATCACCTAACTTGGAGATCATGTTGTTGGTATTGTTGGCAACTGCAACCGCTTGTTGAGAAACGCGTGCGGCATCGCTGGCGTTCTTGGCGATCTCGCGAATGGCGGCATTCATTTCGTCAACACCGGTCGTGACCGTCCGCACGTTAGCGCTTACTTCTTCAGAGGCCGCCGAAACCACGTTGGCTTGAGTCGACGCTTCTTCCGCATTGGAGCTCATCTGCGAACTGACCGCGGACAATTCCTCCGAGGCGCCAGCCAGAGCGGTGGCATTCTCTGCGATCGACGAAATGTTGCCTCGCAAATCGGCCAGCAATCTCTCAAGCCCAAGTCCCAATTGGCCAACGGCATCGTCTCCCTTGATGGCGACTTCATGCGTGAGATCTCCGTTGGCGGCGGCGTTGACGACAGACAAGATGCTGTCGACCTTTTGTCGCAACTCTTCGGCCTGGCGATGTTCACGTGCGGTGTTGTCCTGGATCTTTTGCTCGTTAGCAAGACGTTCTGTGACATTTTCCCAGCTAACCAGCGTACCTGCGAAATTGCCATCAAGATCCAGAATACGGCTTGCATTGAGCGAGAATGCCTCGGGCCCGATAACAATTTGCCCGTTCAACGGGAAATTGCGATCCGTAGCGACATGTGCCTGCTGGCGCGATGGATTATTGTGAAAGACATCGATCGATTGACCGATGATCTGGTTAATTTTAACCGGGAGATATTGCTCAACTTTCCGCAACAGCTCCAGAGCGGATGGATTAGCGTAGGTGATCGTATTGTTCTTGTCCGAGAACACGACGGCACCAGACATATTCTCCATCATCGCTCGTACTTTTGCGTTCTCAAACGCAGCCAATTTCTGCGCAGTGATGTCAGATGCGAACTCAACGACCTTATATGCCTCGCCATTCTTATCAACGATTGGGTTGTAGGAAGCCTGAATCCAAATCTCCTTGCCTCCTTTTCCGATTCGTTTGTATTCACCGGAGTCAAATTCCCCTCGATTCAGTTGAGCCCAGAAATCTTTGTACTGGGCACTGGTTCGAGTGGCTTCATCGCAGAATATCGAATGGTGTTTGCCAACAATTTCGTTGAGACTACTGTAGCCCACAGCCTTCAGGAAGTTATCATTGGCGGTAATGATGGTTCCATCCAAATTGAACTCGATGGTCGCTTGCGAACGACCGATCGCATTGATTTTACCCGTATTATCCAGCATGATTTTTTCCGTAGCTGCAACCGAGCCACGGAGCGCCAATGACAATACAGATACAATCGCAATGATCACCAGGCTCACCACCAGAATATTGCGCACGCTAGCCGCAGAAATGGCCTCAGCGGAACCTTGGTCGGCAGCCATTTTGTCGGTTACCAATTTGACCAACTTGTCGATGGGTGACTTGTGTTCGTAGAACAATCGCTCGAGCTTGGCACTAATTTTGGAGAGTTCGGCTTGGTCATTCTTCTCCAGGGCTGGTAACAACTCGTTATCAACGGCGGCGAAGATTGCCTCGGCGCTCCTGGCAACATCGCTGCTCAGCAGAGCTTTAATATCTCCCTCCGGGAATTTTTCCTTCCATGTCGCCATGCTGGAAGCGTAAGACTTCTTAAACTCCTTGTAGCGTTCCGCTGCGGCAACGCGCGATGCGACGTCCGAAGTATCTTGCATCAAGTGCGTGTTTAAATAGCTTTCCACGATATACAATAGCGGTGGCAACGCATCCGCCAGCAAGTCCTTGTCCAGTACGATATCGTTATAGCGTGGACCGCCGACACGAATTTCGCGAATGGTTCGATAGGTCATCGTGCCCACTGTAAGAAAGCCAGCGATAAACGTAATTGCCAGGCAAGTTACCTTGCCCTTCATGCTCATGTTCGAGAGTCCTGCGAATACTTGCCTCATGGCGAATGTTCCTTTGCGATCGGGGCGAGAGTGGATATTGTTTATTGATTAACCAACCGTTGGCGTCTGGTGTGATTTATTTTTTAGCCCGGAGCGCATCGCGCCCAACTGGACTGCTGTAATTTCACTGCATCACTGGTCTTCGAATTTCGATGACCAACATGTATGCGCTGTGAATTTGGTAAGGAATAATTCTCAATTGTTTTCCAAACATAGCTCGCCATTTGATGCTGAGCGATTAATGGCGTAAATTCTTGCATACTAATTTTCAGACGCTCCAAGGGGTCAGGGGTCAGATTTGATATTTGCAATTTGATAAATGGTTTTGAATTAGAAACTCGTTTCCTGATACGTAACACGTGCTCTTAAGCCGACTGAAATGCCTCTGCATGTGTCGAACTGTGTGTAGCGGGTTGGCTACGTGTAACTTGGCCGTGTTGCTGAGCGCTCGATTCAAGCGTAAAGTGGCCGATTAACGATTTCAGTTCTTCAGCCATACGAGCCAATTCGCTAGCGGCAATTTGCGTATTGGATGCGTCGGCTGATGTACGCTCGCTGGCGGAGTTGACACCTTGAATGCATGTACTGATCACCGCTCCGCCTCGAGAGACTTCCTCGGTATTGCGGCGCATTTCTTCAGCAGTCTTGGTCTGCCCTTCGACCGCACTGGCAATGCTGGCGGAAATGTCGTTGATTCGATTAATCACCGATCCAATTTCGCCAATGGCGATGACTGCATTTTTAGTATCTTGCTGAATGGCATCGATTTTGGCACTGATATCTTCGGTGGCCTTGGCGGTCTCTTTCGCCAATTCCTTGACTTCATTGGCGACGACTCCAAATCCCTTGCCTGCTTCGCCAGCTCGCGCTGCTTCGATGGTGGCGTTGAGAGCCAGGAGATTGGTTTGCTCAGCAATCGAGTTAATTACCTTGACTACCTTGCCGATTTCCAAGCTGCTTTCGCCTAATTTGGAGATGGTCGAATTGGTAACGTTAGCCGTCTCAACGGCTTGCCGCGAGACATTGGCTGCCTCGACGGCGTTCTTGGCAATTTCATTCAGCGACGAGTTCATTTCGCCAAAACCAGTCGCCACAACTTCGACCGAGCGACGGACTTGCTCGCAGGTCGATGAAGCTGATAGAGCGTTGGTCGATGTTTCCGAGGCAGCGCCCATCATCGAAACGCTGACGGTCGAGAGGCTGACCGAAGCCGTAGTCAATTCATTCGCATTTTCATAAATCGCGCGAATGTTCTTGCGTAAATTCGCGAGGAAAGTATCCAGGCCATGAGCCATTTTCCCTACGGCATCGCCGCCATTGACTTCGATGGATTGAGTCAAGTCACCATGAGCTGCCGCATTGACAACACTTAGGATGCTATCCACCTTCGCTTTGAGTTGTTGATCGGCCACAACTTCTGCCGTGATGTCGCGAGCATATTTAACCACTTTCGAAATTTCGCCGTGGGTACCAGTGACAGGATTATAAGAAGCGTACACATACACTAACTGGCCATTTCGATGGATGCGCCGGAACTCGCCAACCTGATTTTCACCTCGCCGGAGCGCTGTCCAGAATTCCCGGTATTCGTGGCTATTGCGATAGTCGTTCTCGACGAAAATCGAATGGTGCTTGCCCACGATTTCCGCCAAGTCAAAGCCCATCGTCTTGAGAAAGATCGCGTTGGCATTTTGGATGGTACCGTCTACAGAAAACTCGATGACAGCACTGGTATTGTTAATTCCGTCGATACGACATTTATTCTCTTGTAGAACTGCTTCCTGGCGAGCGATGGACCTGCGAATCCAAGCTCCGAATGCCAATGCCAAGACAACCACGACCATTCCATTGGCGATCAAGTAACATGTGCGTATTAGTACATCGGACGCCGCCGCAGCATCGTTCTGTAGAGATTGATCCTTGATTAACTTGGTCACTTTCACAAGAGGTTCTTGGTGTTTGTAAAACAGTTCTTCCAAAAGTGCATTGGCGCTCGCTAATTTTTGCTGATTGCCACTGGCCAGTGCTGGCATCTGCTCATTATCCACAAGGTTAAAAATCTCGCGCGCGGCTTGATCGGCGGACTTAATCAAGTCACCAATTTCTCCGTCAGGCATTGACGCTTTGTACTGGCTTGAAACTTTTTCGTAGGCTGCCTTAATCTTGTGATACTTATCGATTGCCAATTGTCGATCGGCAGCTTCATCCGAGTCTTGCATCAAGTGGGACATCAAGTAGGCATCGATGACAAATAGACTCGGTGGAGTCACATCGGACAACAGATTCTTGGCACTGACGATCTGTTGGTACTCCGTTCCACCGACTTTGATCGTATGGATCGTGTAAAACGTCTGGGCCACAAAGATTGCGAAACCAACGAAAAACGTGCCGCACAGCAAAGCGATCTTGGCCTGCATACTCAAGTTACTAATTCGAGACATCATTTGATCATCCGTACTAAGAATTGAAAATCTGGCGTATGGCTCCGGATCCAAGAAAGTCCGTCCTTGGATTCGACCTGGTTGTCGAGCTTGCAGGCCGAATCGATGTAAATATCTCTTCTAATAACTATCTGGCGACAAATGTTGTTGCGTTGACCATCGGAATGGCCAACGGTGCCGAGGGCATGGGACTGTCTGAGTATCGTTTCACGCTGCCACTCTCTTCGAAATTGAATTTGACAACTAGTTGGTGTAGAGTCACTGCCATATCTGACATGGACTCTGCCGCCTTGAGTGTATTCGCAGAACCTTGACTGGTGCTTTGTGCTGCCGAAGCCACGGACGCAATCGTGTCGGCGATTTTACAAGTACTACTGGATGCTTCGGACACGTTGCGTCGCATTTCGTTGGCGGTTGCAGTTTGCTCCTCGACGGCGCTGGCAATCGTCGACGAAATGTCGTTAATTTGCCCGACTACGTCGCTGATTTGTCGAATCGCGCCAACGGCATTGCGCGTATCTTGCTGGATGGCGTCAATGCGCGAAGTAATATCCTCAGTTGCCCGAGCGGTTTCCTTGGCCAGTTCCTTGACTTCATTGGCAACGACTGCAAAGCCTTTGCCGGCTTCACCGGCGCGAGCGGATTCAATCGTTGCGTTGAGAGCCAACAGGTTG
>SYJV01000371.1 GCA_005798335.1 Planctomycetaceae bacterium
GGTAGCTGGCCTAGGCGGTCACCTAGGACGCAAGTCCGACGGCGAGCCCGGCTGGATTACCCTCTGGCGTGGCTTTGAAAAGCTCATGCTTATCGCCCGAGGTGCCGATGCTCAACGAAAAAATTGTGGGTAATACAGAGCCTTGAGAGTCCGCGCCGCCCGAAGACGCTTGAAGCCATCGACGAGTACCAACGATCCCTCAAGCTGACAGTAGACGACCGGCGCCAGTTGACCGTACTTCGCCAGCGAGCGAGCCATCAGCAGATCGGCTTTAGGCTGAACGAGCCGGTAGCGATCAGGATTGAAGTTGGGCAATCGGGAGTTCAGGTCCCGTAAGTCAAGTCTCGCTGTAGAAAGTAGTAAATCTACAGCGAGGCGTTCTCTGAAATTGGAATCGAGCCGCAACTCTAATCCAGCCGCTCGCCAGTTGCGATCAAGAAATCGCAACCACACCAGCCACTCTGCGAATATGGCTGATTTTTAGTTGCGATTGACAAACGCAGTTGACAACTATTGGCTGACACGCGCAACCATGAAAGGGTCATGGCAAGGTCTGAATCGCGACGTCATGATTGGCAACTGGAACAATCACCGAACGAAGGACTCCGTGATTTTCTTCGCCGATCGAGGTCACCATCAATTCCTGGCGACCTACTACGACCACCAGAACTGGCAATCATACGTGCGCAACGGTCTCGAAGCCAGCAATGGAATCGCCAACGTAGACGGCATCATGTACACGACTTGGAGTAACGACCTCTGGCACCTCGAATATTTCTTTACCTTGATTCGCGACTAAACGAAGTAATAATCCACAAGCGGTCAAATGTGGTTGTCGTCGAGTGGACTATCAGTGCATCAGCCGGCAATTGATTTGAGCAAATTGATTCGAAGGATAAAAAAGCAAGTTGTCCGAGAAATGTCCGAAAACTGGTCGCAAATCGTCCGAAGAAGCGGCTAAGATTTGGAAAACTGTTGGCGATTGGAGTGGAATTGAATTCGACGCAAAGTGAACAGTAGCAGCAACTTGCGACAGTACACCCAAGAGGATTCGAACCTCTAACCTTCGGTTCCGTAGGTCGAATACCCTCAATCCACATGTTTCTTCGCGATTGCCATAAGTGCTTGAATTTCAAACACTTCGGCACTCAACCGCAATCGATCGTGCTTGCTGACTTTCTGAATTATCGAGTGTTTTGGTACAGAATGCAATGGATTCTGTACCGGATTCTGTACCAGGAAAGCAACCTTTGGCCGGTTTGACCTACGCTCCGAAATACTGCGATTTGATCAATACAAAACGCAAGCGATGTTTTGGGATCACAGGTGCTGGATGTGTAAGCCTCAATCGAAGATGCTGAGGTCGATGCAACCGCCGCGAGTTTGAATCCCCAAAAATCGCAGGTGGCGAAAATCTTGTCCGATTCGGCGCTCCGGCGTGTCAAACCGGAGCGAGTTGGTGAAATCATGGTTTGCTCCTATTTGGTCAGGCCGCACTGTTCCGTGCCTTCAGCAACTGTACTCTCGTCGAAAATTTTTTTTTGTGAGGTGTAACGTTTCTAGCTCCTTCGGCCACTATTAGAACGAAGAGTGCGAGTTCGGCCGTTCGCAAATTAACTTTGTCGAAAAAATGCAGCTTAATCTAAAGGAGCTTATCGTGTTCAAAAAATTCAATCGCATCTGCTTGGCAATTGGCCTGTTAGCCTTGGCCCCTTATTCCGATTTACATGCTCAGGGACGCCCACGTGGCTCTCGTCCGTCATTCAGCCGAATGCTCGCAGCATTTGATGCTAATAAAGATGGAATGATTGGTAGGAATGAAACTCCGTCGAGCGTTTGGGAACGAATCAAGATCGCTGACAAAAACGGAGATTCACTGGTTACCAAGTCAGAGTTCATTGCCGCGGGTGGTCAGGCATAGGTTGCGGACGCTCCGTCGATTGCATAGCCCTCTCGGTCCAACAGCCGGAATCTCTGCACGCCAACTCGCACCGGTCACCCAAACCGGTGCGAATTGCCGGCGGAACAAACTTGCAGCGGTTGGACAAACCTCTGCAGAATTCGGCGCAACGCCAATCTGGTTCGGTGTACTCCACCGGAACGACTTTCGGCCTTTTGATTACTTTGGAATTTGCGAGAGTCTTCTTCTTTGGCGGCAATTCTGTGTCCAAGAATGCTTTGCCAAATTGGTCCGGGAGGGTGTTAAATATAGAGTTAAATATGGGTTACGCTGTGGATAGCCCCAAGCAAGCGCCTGAATCGGCTATCGATTTAGAAACCGCTGGTGGGTGAAATATCGAAACTTGGTGGGTAAACCATCGAAACTTGGTGGGTGAAATATCGAAACTTCAGCGCAGTGGGTGAAATATCGAATGCAGTTTTTCGGTGGGTGAAATATCGAAACTGCTTGACATGGTGGGTGAAATGTCGAAAGGTCGCCTCCAGTGTGTGAAATATCGAAACCATGAGCTTGCATGTCCGTTTTGCCCAAGGATCGTTCGCCGTTACTTCCGGATCGCTACCCGACGCCGGATTTTTTCGTTTGCGATGTGTTTGATGCGGCTCTCAAATCTGATCAAGCAAGTTTGGAGCACCCGATCTTCTCACTGGCAACGAAACCGGATCATCGTATACGCCGTTACGAGAACAATGGCAACTACGTCGAAGTAAAGCCTTCCGCCGATGGATTGGCGACGGTGCATGACCGCGATGTGCTGATTTTCTGTATCTCCAATCTGATGAAGAGCATCAATGACGGCAAGGAAGTGTCGCAGGTCGTGCGCTTCAAGGCTCACGATCTGCTGAAGGCGACGAACCGTATGACGAACGGTCAGGGCTACGAAGCGCTCAAGGCTGCCTTCGAAAGACTGGCTGGCACTCGGATCAGCACGAATATCGTGACCGGCGGTACGGAGACTTTCGAAAATTTTGGGATCATCGAACGGGTGCTGATCGTTCGTGAAACCCGTGATGGCCGGATGCAGGAAGTGGAGGTCAAGCTATCCGATTGGGTGTTCCGAGCGATCCAGCATAGCGAAGTGCTCACGCTACATCGTGACTATTTTCGGCTTCGCAAACCGCTTGAGCGTCGTATTTACGAAATCGGTCGCAAGCATTGTGGAAAGCAAAGGGAGTGGCGAATCTCGCTGGAAAAGCTGCAACTCAAATGTGGTTCGTGTTCAACGCTCAAAGAGTTCAGGCGATTGGTTGGCTCGATCATCGAAGAGGACCAGGCACATCAACACATTCCCGACTACGCTGTGTCCTTCGATGGCGACGACATGGTGGTGTTCCGCAGCCGAGGAACGGTACCGGATTCTTACTCATCGCCCGATAGAGTCGCTATGCCCTCACCGAGCGCTGAAGGATTCCACGATGCCAAAACTGTTGCTCCTGGCTGGGATGTCTATTATCTGGAGCGGGAATGGCGCGAATGGATCACCGAGCCACCACGCGACATCGACGCTGCGTTCGTTGGCTTCTGTCGAAAATGGTTTGAGAAGAGAGGAATGCCAAGATAGCGACAAGAACGGCTTGTTTTTCATGCAGATGTCGGTGATTGTCGTATGACTGTCGTAAACATCGTGAATTTGCACACGATTCGTGGTATTATCGTGTCTCGCAAGGGCAAAGCGTATTCACGATTGGAGGAGTAAATGTCGTTAGCACCACAGATCGGCGAGACAGCCATTTGGGAAAGGATTTTTCAACTGGGCGTTTCTAATTTGTCGCCGGAGGCGGCCAAGTATTTTCTCGATTTGTCGTTTGCATCCGCAGACTTGGAACGAATGCACACGCTCACGACGAAGCAACAACTGGTTGAGCTTTCACGGGACGAGCTTGTTGAACTTCAAGCGTATCGTAAGATTGGTCTCCAGCTTGACCTCCAGCGATCAAAAGCACGACGCGTAGTTGGCATCCAGCCAAAGCGTGCGGACGTTCACTGATGAATCACTTGTAGATGAAGGTGTGTTTCCACAGCGCAGGCATGGAAAGTAAAGCTCTAACCGACGTACCCGTGCGACTTGAGCCAGTGTTCTAGTGCTTCCTCCATGATGTCTTGCACGTAGTAGGGTTCCGCTCCGGCAAGCTGGCGCTGGAGGGAGGCACGTTTGAGCGCGGAGGCAACTTCGGGACGGCAGCGAGTGGTCACGGGTACGCGACCGGCCATCTGTGGAAGAATGCTGCGGTCAGGTTGTGAGGCCGCTGGCTCAGTTGCAACTGCCACTGGTACGGTGATGGGTTGTGCTATTGGCTCTGCGTCGGCTGCGTCGGGTTTGCTCTTGGCACCGAAGACGAATTCCTCTTCGAGTTCTTGAACGCTTGGTGTGGCCTTGAGTCCTTCGACTAACGATCTGCGTTCTTTCATGTGGCCCTCACCTCTCGCTTGATTTTTCTGCGTTTAGACTTCGCTTCTGGAAAAATCTCGGAGAATATGCGCTGCACCTCATCGGAGGCTTCGCGGGCGCGGGCTCCCAGGTTCCAAACGACTGCACCTTGTCCAGGTGCGTCGGCGTAAATCTGGCGAAGGATCATGGGTGTCTTGGCCATAGGAAGGTTCAATGCAGCTGCGGCTTCTTTCATGTCTTTGGTAAGCCGATAGTTCTTCCCGACCATGCTCAAGATGATGATGGCTTTGGGAAGACCGCCCCGAATGTCTTGCGATTGCCTGAGCACTTCGGTGGCTTTGGCAAGTGCCCGAACTTCCAGCATGGAAGCCTTGCAGGGGACGATGGCAAACTGCGAGCGGAGCAAGAGCGCCCTACTCGTTTCGGTTTGGCTGCCTGGTCCATCGGCAACGACATAGTCGGCTTCAAGATCGAGGTTGGGCAACTCATTGAGAATGTGATTTGGATCGTCGAGCCGAACGGCCTTGACACCAGGGCAGGCTTCGCGAATCCACTGCGAACTACTCTGTTGGCTGTCGCAATCGGCCAGCACAACGCTGTGCCCCTGCTCATAGAGCCAGGCTGCGAGATGAACGGCAGTAGTCGATTTCCCGACACCACCTTTGCTGTTTGCGATTGCGATGATTGTCATGTCCGATTGCATAGCGCATTACCGACACGCTGGCAAGCAGAAAATAGCACTGGCATGTCAGCCAGTTTGCCAGAAATAGAGTTTGTCTGCACGCAAGTTTTCTTGGAGGCTGGCAAAGCATGTGACCTGTTTGCCGCTTGGCTGCATAAAAGGTTGGACTGAAATCGTGCATGTAAACATGTTTACATGCTGACAAGCCAGCAAGCAAACCGGATGGCATTTCAGTTGGCCAGTCATTGGGCTGGAAAGCAGTTTTACCGTAAAACTTGTCCTAAGCTGTGCTTAGGGAAGATGTCTGATACTCCAATACTGTTTTTCTTGCTTTTTCTTAACCCATCAGTCAAGCAACTGACATACATAGATTGCATCGGATTCAATGTCGCGTGCTTGATTAATCTTTGGTTTAGTCCTGCAACTGATTTACAATTCAAATGCCGAGGTCACTCGTAACGATATTGAAGAAGGAAGTTCGCAATTTAATATCGCAGAGCAACGTGAATGAGCAAGTGACAGATGAATGGAAACAGAACCAATGCCAGGAGAAGAAGTTCACGATGGTCGATCAACCAATCGAGAAGGCCACCGCAAGCAGGATACTCTCGGTCGATGATGTAACAGTGATGTCAGCCTTTCACGGCATGTCATTCAGCAGCTCAGCGATGACTGCGGTAACCAACTTCGCCTGTCCGCGATAGGAGCGGTCGTAAACGTAGACAACGCAGTTACTCGTGGTTTCCGAGCGGACTTCATAACCAGGACCGCGATATTCGCAATTGCACTTCGCCGAGCGATACGGTCCGGGGTGCATCCCGCGAAACGCCGCGATCTTGCTGTCGCTCAACTCGTGTTTGCTTGAAATCCAGTCGTGTTCTTCATCTGGTACCAACGTATTGAGCAAACCAGTGACGACGTTGGCTTTGAGTTCGCTTTCCAGACGGGCATCCCAGTAGAAAGTCGAGACGATGTGGTCGCCGGTCGTGCGGCAGAAGATATCGAACGTTGCGTCCACGCCGTCACTGCCATCTTGATAAGCGAATGGACCAGGGTAACGAGTGAGGAATTTGCTTGTTAGTGTTTTTGGCATTGCATGTCTCCAGTTGCTTGTGTTGAAATTAGGACCTTCGCGGCCTAGTAGTGCGATTGCATTTCATCCAGCTTCCAATAGTCGATTGGCAGGAGGATTGTGGTTGCTGATCGGTCGGCGTGGGAGATGATCCAGAATGCACGTTTGGTATTATCGAAGGCGGAGAATATTTGCCGACCTTGATCCAGAGCCAGCTCATTCTGGTGGCGGTCGTCTTCGCACATCGCACTCCAATCTCCCGTGGCATGTTTCGTCAACGCTTCGGTCATTTCGTCCTGGCTGAGCGTGCGTTGAGCATTTGCAGTGACGATGATGTCGCCCAATGGGAATAGCGTGTTAGCTTCTAGGGTCTTAGCTACGGCAACCGATTTCGCGATTTGATCTCGGATGTTTTCAGCGTTGCCGGTTTCCCGAATCTGGTTGGCGGGAAGCGACGAGTTTTTGCGACGAGTGGATATATTGTTTGACATACACGTTTTCTTTCCTTTGGTTTGAATTGTCCGGTCGCAACCATAGCGACCATCACGGCGAGCATTTCAAAGCCGCTAGAGCCGGAGCGGAACGCGTGCAAATCAAGCTGAAAATTGGGGGCACCGCCCGCCGCTCAGCAGCGGGCGGGGGAGCCGATTTTCAGCTTGATTTGTCCGGCTGCGGCTTTAGCTTGCCCGTGAAATGGTCGCTTGGTTGTGACCGGATTCGGACGAAGGAAAGGACTTCGTCAATCAATCCAATTCGCAAATTGCAGAGAGCCGCCGAAGGTGAATGGCAACGAGAATACGGTTGACCAAAGGTGTCAGACGATTCGAATATGTTTTTCAGAAAGGACCAAGCCTGTCACGAAAGGAGTCACAATGCGACGCAAGCCACCAATGATTGAATTGGGAACCGAGCCACCTGAAGTAGCTCGCATCCGAGAGTGCGTCGACAAGCAAGTGCCGATTTCGTGCAGCTACACTCGTGGAGAGCGACCGACGCTCGTTGCCATTGAGAATGAGCTGTGTACGCTACAGTTCCGCAACGGTGCGATCATGCTACGCGTTCCGATCCGCGATTTGGTAGATGATTCTGGCTATTGGCGGTGAATCATTAATGCGACGATGGCAGTTTGTCCCAAACCGCAGCTTTGAACCAGTTCGGCAAAACATCGGACTTAATCTGAATTTCTTTGCCCGATGTAATTTCCGCGATCCAAACTGGAGCCGCTCCTGAGTTATCGAACAGATATGCTCGGTCCGATCTGCGAATGGCGTCGATCAGCAAGGCCAACGACCGATTGTAGCGGGCGATTATTTTCTCGTGCGGGACGTTGTGCCCTCCAAGCTCGACGCGACGCTTCACCCGCCAGATGTTGATTGCAGGGTCTTCAGTAGCCACGTAGTACAGATACGTTCGAAATCCTGCACGCTGAGCCTGGTCGAGGAACTCAATCTTGTCTGGCGACGACATCACGGTCTCAAACGTGAAAGATACACCTTGCCTTAGCAGCTTTTGACGGAGGAAGTCCGCGAGGATCGAAGCGACATAGGAGTCGGACATTGCCGAAGGCACAAATAGCTGCTGCTCTTTCACAGAGAATCCTGTTGGCAATTCTGTCAATCCACAACGAGCCGCAAGTGTTGATGAAAGGAAGTGGCGTCGTACTTCTTCCTGCGAAATCGCGATTTGGTAGTTCGCGAAATCAAGCATGCCGTTATTTGCGACTTGCAATTGGATCTCGTCGGGATTGACGTAAACGCCGATCAGTTCGGGACTCAATACGGATTTGATCGTGCTTTTGCCAGATCCATTCGGACCAGCAAACATCCTTATCCTTGGAACTGAAACACCGATCATTGAGGCACGGTTCGAACGGTGCCTGGCTCGACGTTCAACCGTGGAATGATTTTCACGAGAATCTGTCTTGATCCATCAGGAAATACTTCGTAGACAGCCTCGTCCTGCTGCACAAGTACACTACGACCTTCAGCGATGGCTGATGCCACAACCTGTCGCACGGCTTGATCAGCCAGTGCAGGAATATCTTCTTCGGTTTGATGATTTTGCACGGTCATTGAGTTCACGCTCCGGCATTCGGTTCATGGCTTCGTAGGCAGACAGTTTTGCATAAACTCTTGGCCACGCAACCCACCGAAACCTTGCACATGTTTCGGATTGGTCGCCAAATCGTCGCCGTTTACTTGAATTTTCATTGGAAACCTCTGTTTCTACATTGCCACGAATGGTCATTGCAGTCAAGGTGCGTTGCTCAGTGGTACCGCCTTTGCACCTTGAGCCAATCGAATCAACAGGTCTCGCAGAGGTGCCGCATAAAGTACATTGGCGTCGAGGATCGCCACGACCGGATGGTCCATCAATACCCCATCCCGAGTTCCTGAGTTTGCCATCGATCGGCAGGGCATTGAGTTGCACTGAAAAGCCCTTGTTGTCGGCATGGCTCCAGGCGGCTCCGATATTGATCGGTGTGACTTGTGGCGTCTACAGATGTACTCGAGCATCATGCGACGCCATAATTCCGTTTTACTTTTGGAGAAAATAATTGTTTACTTCACGTAATGACCGATCGCATCAAGACACTACTGTCTAAGGAGCCTGCCTTTACAGACACCCTAAAGGTGGTTAACGAACTAGTTCAGACGCCAAATTGCGAAAGCTATCGCGCATCAGCGGATTGGGCCTTGAGACTACAAATGGAGGTGCAGCGCGCAATTGCAAAATTGTTGGCGCCACTTCTAAACGACCAGCTTCGTGAACTACCTCAGCAGACCTATGAACAAAAAAAAGAGCTATGCCGGTGGGTCAATGCTGAATTGCGAAATCTGGGATTGGCAGTACTTTGTCCTAAAACTGGCCTTCCAGCGATGATGCATGCAGCACCAGGCAATCATCCGGAACTCGGGAGGTTTGAGATCCAACTTAGCGGTTCGACATCACAAAGAAAACGAACGCGTTTTTTCCCCGAACTGATTCCTATTCAGTTGTGCAATGCAACTGAACGCCAAGAACCGCTTGTGAACTATTGGACAAATCAAGTAAGCAAGCCGCCACCGGAAGGCAAGCGACAGAAATAAGCCCATTTCCTTGACTCGTGATCGTTAGCACCTAATAATAGTTTCTGAGGTCCTTTTCACAATACTCAAAGGAGGCAAGCTGATGAGTGACTATCGTGCAGCACAAGAGATTGGAAAACTATCCAAGATGTTGTGTGAAAACGAAAAGGTTCGCAACGTAGCAAACAAGATCGGCCCAAAGGTAGCGAATGTTGCTACATCAATTGCGACGGGAAACCCTGTCGCTGGATTAACGGTTGACGTAGCTATGACAGCAGCTTCGGAAACGAATCCACGCGGTACTGCGGAAATGATCACAGGATTGGCACTTTGCCCTGTGGCAGTTGCAGCAAGTATCGTAGCCACACCTGTGTTAGTTGGAGTCTTAGTTGTGGAGGGCGTTAAGTCGTTGCTTGGTAAGGAGTGACTAACTTGATAAACCGTTCGTGTTGTCCTACCAGGATTTCCACGGCCTGCTCGTCAAGTTCGGTCATACATTCAAGGTTCAACATCGTGAACTTCACCGTAAAGCATCTCGGCAAAATGCTCAAGCGTGTCCCAGCCGATGCCGCAACTTGCATCGTGTTTGGTAATGATGGTATCGAGCACCGAAGCGGCTTGTTCACGCGTGAGGTCAGGGCGAAGCTCACGTACGTCGTCGATGCACCAGACTACGGACGCGACGCCGAGATTAGTTAGGACCGACGCCAGTTGCGGTCGTCGCTTGGGCAGCGGTCGCTCCGAATCGTAAATGGCGATCCATTGGATGGCGTTGGGCGAATCTGACAGTGAGCTCTCAAACGCATAGCGGAGTCGTTGGTTGCATTCCTGCCTTAGTTCGTCGCGGCTGACTTCCGGTGCAACCATTAGTGTCAACTGCAAGGTGACTTGGATAGGGCGTGTCATAAGGTGATTCCTTTCAAGTAAAGTGCCGATCCCGGACAAACCGGGACCGGCGATTGATTGGGTTACGCATCGAACTCGGATTCGAGTGCCTGTTCGACGTTTGCGTCAGGTTCAGCGACTTGTTCCAGGTCTTCGCCCGAGTCGTCGGAACCCTGAGCTTGCTGGCTGCCGATCGGATGTTCGTTAAGAAACTGCCAGGTGCCTTGCAGCACTTCGATGATGAACGGAATGTGCTGGTGATCGAGATACATGCTCATGCGGTTCCACTCGTTGTTCTTGCGGTAGGATCGCTGAAGGTTGACGCTGCGATAGGTCCGGCCATCGCGAGTGTTTTCGAAGACGGCTGCACTGATGCCGCCCGGCAGGATTTTTCTGAAGACCGGTTTTTTCGCGGTGGACGTGGATGTGTTGGTGTTAGACATGAGGTAGTTCCTTTATTTGGGTTGTGATATCCGGCTACTAACTGCAGCAGCCTGATGGCGAGAATAGAAACACGTCACAGGCGGGAGCGACGCGTGCGTGCAAGAATCAAAATTGGCGGGACCGTCCGCTTGCGGACGGGGGAACCGATTTTGTTCTTGCATGCCCCGCCGACGGGTTTAAGCACGCATAAAAGCTGGCTGAGGCAACGTGGCCGGATCAGTTACAATCGAGATGGAACCGGCAGCATCGCATAACACCGATACCGCCCCGTCAAGCGACTGAAAACGCTTCAGTAACTCTGGCTGCGGCATGTGTCCATCCTTTGGAAACCGTTGACTTGCCGGACCGTTTGTGCCAGAGTTAACCAAGGATGCCGCCAAAGAACGGAGCGAGGGGACAACAATGCAAATCGAGATTACCGGCGAAACAGAACGACTCATTCAAGCTGCTCTGGCAACGGGAGAGTTCGCCAGCGTGGAGGAATTCATCGCTACGATGGCGAGGCATGTCCAACCGAAGAGTACCGTTACGGAACTTCCAGATACGCCAAAGCACGTGGACGTTGACACGCTTGCTACGCAACAGGGCGTAGGACCAATCGCTGACTATCGAAATCTAAAGGCAGATTTTTGGCCAGAAGCATGTTCAGTCGATGACTTTGTTGGCCAGATACGAACTCTAAGAGAACAGGGTGTTCCAAGGAATTTTTGATGGCTGATCTTGTTATTGACACGGACGTGATTTCATTTTGTCACTGAGCGCTGAAAAGGTACCAGTAATAGGCGCCAGAAAAGGTACCAGTTGCAGCACGGAAGGACGAAGTTCACCTTTTTAGGTTTTGTTTCGGCAGAACCTTTTAGGAGTGA
>SYJV01000372.1 GCA_005798335.1 Planctomycetaceae bacterium
ATGTCACAATATGTGAAGCGATGGCACCGAGGATCGTTCGCGGCCTCCGAAGCCGAAGGTTGTGGGTTCAAATCCCGCCGGGGATATTGCAAAAAACCAAGCGATTCGTTGGTCAAACGTAATCGGGAGCCGTTTCTCGGCGCGAATTGGACTTAATCCTGAACCACCGACTGACTCCGAGATCCAGTTTAGCAATATGGGGAAGGATCGTCGTGGCTGTGGCCGTCGCGAGTTGCCTATTTGCAGTATGGTGCGTGCGCTAGAGCAAAACGCCTTTTCGCGGTTAAGTTGATTAGCCGTCTCTGAATTAGTCGGATCGATTGTCGTTGGGACCGTGCTATGCTCAACGCCGCTCACTAGCGTGAACCAACACCTCTGACCCAGTATCCACTTTCTGGACGCTCTGGGGCTTGATGTTGCTGATTGTGGGAATCGCCTGGGGTACTGGAAATCGAATCTCGGCGGCTGCACCGGAAACTCGCGAACATATCGTTCGCCTCGAGTCGCGCATTGCCGAACATTCCGATCGGTTCTCAAAATGGGCTTTTGGAGATTCGATTTAACCGGCTTAAATTCATACGGGAACCGAAAAGCCCTCGAAGTTCCGCTCATCGTGGATTGTTGACAAAGTCCGCGGCCAGAATGCTCAGCGACATGGAGGAGCACAACGTAGACGCGGCGACGCAGTAGTGGTCATCTGCGTGCACGAAGACCGCGTTCCGTATTTCGCCACGTCGCATATCCATTCTCAGGTGGACGAAGCCCGGCGGCTACTGTATGTCGCGGCGAATTGGGCGAAGAAGGTTTGACGTACTTCACAGACCAGTAGAATCTCAAAGACAGGCCATCGCGTTTCCTGAAAACACCTTACCTTGAGATGTGCTAGGCACGTTCTTCGTGCCCAAATGGATGAACAACGATGGACATTGTCCGCCGCGGTCCGACACACCGCGGTTTTAAGCCTCGCCATTCTCGCGCCTGTTTTCCCGCCGCCTTGAGTACCAGCAAAACTTAACGTTTCCAATGCCTTGAAGGCAGTAACGGTAAACCATGTGTAACTCTTGCAGCCACCGAGCCAATCGGACGTTCATGGGTGCTCTTGTGTTTGCAGGTCGCGCTAACAGCCGCGAGGTCAATTCTAAGCTCTCCATCGTCCCATTCCTGGACAGAAGACGTTAGAGACAACCATGTCACAGCGCAAACAAGGTATCATAACGCGAATTCCGCTTCAGCTCATTGAACTGACGAAGGAGTCCTAAACGTGAATTCGAACGGCAAATCTCGCAAACGTAGATCGCGTGCGTACAAGCTGAAGGAGTTCTTTAGGAAACAAGCTGGGCAACGTTTTTTGTTGCCTCTCTTTGAACAACTGGAGTCGCGTCTGGTTCTCGCGGGGCTCTATAACGACCGAGCGGCGTTTACTGGCGATCCGTCTGTCGGCTTCACCGCGAAGATCAATTTCGATAACTATCCGGCCGGTGCTAACTTCACAAACCGAACAGAGATCGGCGTCAAGTTCGAAGCGCCTGGCAGCGGACCTCTGCTCGTAATGCCCGGTTCGCCCGGCATCCGCAATCCGCTTTCACCAAGCAGCGGCGCCAACGTTCTCTCACCTGGCGGCAGCGATCTAATTTCTGAGAATGACGACCTTACACTTGTATTCAATGTACCCGTCCAGGCTGCCGGATTAGACGTTGTGTTTGATGTACCGGATGGTCAATCGTTTGTAAGCGTTACCTTCAAAGACGCCAGTGGCAATACCCTAGCAACACAGAACCCGATTTCAGCACCCAACGGGTCGCCCGGTTACCAATTCGTCGGCTACGTCTCTAGTGCAAGTAATATCAAGAGCATCGTCATCGACGAATTCGACCCTAGTTCCAACGACGATCACGTTGCTTACGACAGTATCGTGTTCTCTGCCCAACAAAGGGAAACGGAGCCCAACACTGATCTCGTAACCGCGACGGCCTTGCCGTTGTTCGAAGATCCGGCGGGAAGTGGGTTCTTCACCAGTAGCATTGCTTTGGGCGTGATCGATCCGGCGAGCGAGAGCGACTACTGGAGCTTTGCTGCCCAGCAAGGCGACAAGCTGATTATCGATATGACGACCGTCTCGGGGAGTCTCATCCCCCGCTTCCTTGTCCGCAACGCGGCTGGTTCGTCGCTGCTCGACAGCACCAGTTGGAACGACTTTGGTACGCCTTGGAAGACGACCAACCAAGTCTACACCATCCCGGTGACCGGCACCTACTTCGTGCAGACTTTGCACAACACCAACTACGGCGGCAACAACACGGGCAGTTATCAGTTCCGCGTGGATCTGGGCCGGGGCGTCCAACTGGAACCATACGACTTCAATTTCTACAACAACACGCTCAGTCAGGCGGCTAATTATCCACTCAGTTTCCAGGCGGGCGCTGCCGGACACTTACTGGCGAGCGTAGCCGGTTCGCTGTATTCGCAAGAGGGACTGGACTACTTTCCGCTGGGACGGCTGGACCCGGGCAATCAGGTGACCGTGAGCAGCCGTACTATCTCCGTCAGCGGCTTGACTTACAAGGTACAGGTGGTAGGTGCCACGGTTGGGCTGTTGCCCGATGCTGACGGCAGCCAACTCGACGCGCGGGCTTCGGTCGCGATCGCACTAACGGACGACTATTACCTGAAGGTGGAAGCGATCAACGGAGTTGGCATCCGCGGCCAGTACTTAGTCGATGTCGACGTCCAGGATACGGTGCCACCGAAGATCACCACGATCAGTCAATTACCGGCGGCGGGCGGAACTGAGGGACTGATATTAAATCCGATCACGGTGAGTTTCAGCGAAGATCTGCAGACGTCTCTTTCAGGAGCAGCGGGGACATGGGATCTTCGAGCCTCGGGAGCGGATGGACAGTTTGATACCGGCGACGACGTAGCGGGAGGGTAACGGGAGGAGGGTAACGGGGACACAGCCTATTATTGACACTCCGCCTGCACTTGGTACGATTTGACGGATGTTTGGATTAGGAGGGGAAACGAAGAGGTGATTTATGGCTCGCTTGGCTCGGGTAGAGGTGTTTTCTCCTGACGAGATTGCGGTTGTACACGTAATGAATCGGACAGTCCGTCGCTGTTTCCTTTTGGGAAATGATCCGCTCACTGGGAAAAACTATGATCATCGTAAACTGTGGGTGGAAATTGAATTGAAAAGGCTGGCTGCGCAGTTTGGGATAGATCTTCTAGGTAACGCGATTTTGTCCAATCACTTTCATTTGATCTTGAGGTCGCGACCGGATGTTGTTGCGCAGTGGGATGATTCCGAAGTGGCTGGACGCTGGTTGATGCTTTGCCCGCTGCGCAAAGATGCAGACGGTCTGCCTGAGGAGCCGACTGAGTTTGAAATCAATACAATCCGCAACCATCCGCAACGCTTGGCAGAGATTCGTTCGCGACTAAGCGACATATCGTGGTGGATGCGGTTGCTGAGTCAGAAGATCGCCCAGAGGGCCAATCGGGCCGATGAGGAACTCGGCAAATTTTGGCAAGCCAGGTATCGTGCGGTGAGATTACTGGACGATACTGCGATCTTGGCTTGCGCGGCTTATGTGGACTTGAATCCGATACGAGCGGCCATGGCCGAGACTTTGGAGCAAAGCGATTTTACATCGGTACAGCGTCGGATCGAAGCCTTGCAGGAGAGCTTGATATCTGACGAGCCGTCAGTGACATCGGACGAGGCGGTCGCCTGCACAGGAACCGCAGCAGGAGTTGATTCGCAGCCATCTGAAAGCAGCACCTCCGGCAAGATGGTGAGGAAAGCTCGAGACGCGCATTTGGCCCCTCTGACGATCGACGAACTGCGAGACGCGATCGGTGCGTGTTGCAGCGAGAATGGCTGTCGCGCCAGCGACAAGGGATTCTTGCCGATGACGATAGCTGCTTATGTAGAACTATTGGACTGGACAGCCCGCTCGATTCGCGGCGACAAACGCGGCTCGACACCCGCCAGTGTGCTGCCGGTATTCAAGCGTCTGTGCATAAGTGGTGAAGTATGGTGCGAATTGGTGAAGGACTTTGGTCGATTGTTCTACGCGGTAGCCGGATTGCCTCATGTCATCGACTCCCGAAAAACTCGCGATGGCAAGAGACGATACAAAGCGAAATTCCGCACGCGCGAATTGCTGACGTCGAATTGACGCGAGCATCGTACGACTGTATAGGAATCATGAAGAGGCTTACTTCTTCATGATTTCGTCGCTGTGGATGTCTTTGTCGGCGGCGGTGCCGCCTTCGCGGTGGTCGGCTCCGTAGGAGACGATGTCGAAAGCACGAGTGCGGCCAGGGCTGACGTATTCGTAGGCGTGGCCCCATGGGTCTTCGGGAATGAAACTCAATAGGCCGTCTGGAGAACAGCCAGCAACAAAGGGAACCAGTTGCGAGGGTTCATTTGGAGTCCACCGAAATTGAAAACAAGATTGGGTCGTAACAGCATCAACAATTCAAAGTAAAACCGACGTCGGGCGGTTGCAGTACCCAAGCTCAACACGTCGGCCTGGTACTTCTCGATCAAATCGCCTTCGATTTCTTCTCGATAATCCGAATGGCATAGCGATCTAAAGAGGGCCAAAGTCCAACTAGGTGGTTTCAGGTCGTGGTCTTGGTTTTGGTATGGCATTCCAAAGGCTGTCTCGCAGTTGTCTGATGTCTGAAAGTACTTTGTGTCCTTCAGTTGTGATGGTGTAGTAGCGTTTGCGTTTGCCGCCACGCTCTTTGGTCGCTTCGCCAAACTGGGACGTTACCCAGCCTTTTTCCTCCATGCGTTTCAGTGCCGTTTGGACTGCTCCAATAGTCGCGGTCCGCCCAGTACGCTTTTCCAATTCGTCGATGATGGCCAAGCCATAAGCTTGCCCCTTCAAGATTGCGACGGTCAACAAGACAAGTTCTTCGAATGATCCCATGCCATATTTTTACCATACTTGTAGTAAATATACAAGAGGCGCACACCAAGTTTTTTTGCTTACTGAAAGGGAAATGGCTTGGTGGATTACGGTTTAGGAGCGATCTCCCAGATGCGGATCTCGTCGTCGACGCCAGCGCTGACCAGCGACCGTCCATCAGGTGCAAAGGCAAGACCGGTTACACCGCTACGGTGATCGCGCAGCGTCTCAGTTTCGGATCGCGTCGCCACATTCCAAAGCTTGATCGTTTGGTCGCCGCTGCCGCTGGCGAGCAACTTGCCGTCGGGCGAGAACGCAACACAGGTAATTCCGCCGTGATGAGTGCTGAAAACAGCTTGTTGCTGGTGCAACCGCGCGTCCCACAAGCGAACGGTCCAGTCAGCACTGCCGGTCGCCAGCGTGTTACCGTCGCGTGAAAAAGCGACCGCTCGGACTTCTTCTTCGTGGCCCTTGAGTTCTGCAACTGGCTGGCCGGAGGCGATGTCCCACACGATCACCCTTCGGTCGGCTCCTGCCGAGACGACTGTCTTGCCATCGGGAGAAAATGCGACTGACCAGACGGCGTCGGTGTGAGATTTCAAGTTCGCTGTCTCTTTCAACGTCGAGGTATCCCAGAGTCGTACGGTGCGATCGGCAGCTCCAGTGACTAGTGACTTGCCGTTAGGAGAGAAGGCTGCCGAGAAGACCTTGCTCGTATGGCCGACCAGTTCGCCAATCTCCTTTCGTTGCGCGACATTCCACAGCTTGATCTGACCGCTCGTCTTGCCGCCGTTTCGACCGGGCGTGAATTCACTCCCGCCGGCTGAAACCATCAGTGTGCCATCGGTAGAAAACGCGATGGAGCAGATTCCATCCTTGTGCTTTCCTAGCGCCGCGAGTTGCTTGCCCGTGGTCACGTCGAGCAGCTCGATCGTTCCCTGCCACGAGCCAGTGACCAGCTCCCGGCCAGGTGCGGCGAAGGCCAAGACCGAGGGCGCGTCCCATTGCGAAGTTTCTTCGATGAGGCGCGGCTTGATCGCAGTTGCTACAGCGGCCGCGGGCTGATCAGCGGCGGCGAGCGATGCGGAAATCAGCTCGCGATCACTGCGCGCGAATACGTGTTTATTCGCGTAAGCCGGATGCGCCCACGTTACGACTCCTTGTGCACGAAATCCTGCCGTCGGCTCGACGAGCAAGCAGCGGCCGAGCTCCTGATAACCCGCCGGCGCAAGCTTCGCGAGGATCAGATTGCCGACTTGATTGAAGAGGAATGCTCGGTCGCCATGCGGCGTGATGTGGACAGTGCCGAGCCGCTTTCCGGTTGGCTCTTGCGTAGTCCACACGACTTCTCCGTTGGTCGCATCAACACATGCCAGTTGGCTGTCTCCCATCGATGCGTAGAAATGTCCATCATCTTGAAACAGCGGTGTCGCGATAAACGTCGACGGCTTCGACCGCGTCTTCCACAACACCGAAGCAGTTGGTTTGTCGCGATCCAAACTTAGCGTGACTGAACCGCGATTCCAGGCGCTCAGACACAGCAAGCGATCTCCGTGCAGCACCGGAGAAGCGACAATCTCCGCTTCGTCAAATGAGGCTTTTCGTGGTTGTTGCCAGAAGACCTTTCCGGTCTCTGGGTTCAGCGACGAAATCGTGTCACCCGTCCACATAATCAATTGTTCGTGCCCACCCGCGTGAATCACCAAAGGAGCGCTGTACGAACTACGATCCGTTAGAGCACGCCAACGCTCCTCTCCAGTCAATCGGTCCAGGCCGACGATACACGCATCGGGGCTTCCTCCCGCCATGACTATCAACAACTCGCCGACCACCAACGGAGCCGAGCTGAATCCGTATGTCAACTTCTTTGCGTTGAATTCTTGAACTAGGTCTCGTTTCCAGATGACGTGCCCTGTTGTGGCATCGAGGCAAGTCAGATGCCCCTGCGTACCGAGCGCATAGACTTTGCCGTCGTAAACGGTCGGTGTTGCACGAGGCCCGTTGCCGTATTCCATATTCGCATAGTCAGTCGGATAGGCATGCACCCAGATCTGCTGCCCCGTTAGCTCGTCGAAACAGAGTACTCGCTCAACTTCTGGCTGAAGTTGATGATCGCTGACGAAGACCCGCCCTGATGCAACCGCCGGTCCTGAATACCCGTTGCCAACTCGCGCACGCCAGCGAACCTTGAGGCCCGATTCGGGAATCGACTCGATAATTCCCGACTCACGCCACACGCCATCCCGCCGCGGCCCACGCCATTGCGGCCAATCGTCCGCATGTGTTATCTGGCTCCACATTACAATGATAACAGTGATGTAGGACAACTGAAATCCGCAATGCGACTTCAATGATCTGTAGATGGAAGTCTGACGGTCATGGTAATTTTGCATGAGTACGAGCCTCAACTTATTCGTTTCACATTCATGAGGGCCACTAGCCGCCGCGACATTTCGATCAAACAGGTCGAGAATCTCCTGACTAGTTGTTAGTTTTGGGGACTGATAGAGTCCGCCTCCGATTGGGGCGATGTCCCACGTCGCGGCCGTAAGCATCCCGTCGACCCAGCCGAGAAGTCGTGCTCGATTTACGTTTCGTAGTTCACCTTACCGTGCTTTTGTGCTCGGCTGATTTTGTCGAGCGCGTAGAGCCCCGCGAGCACAAACTCTACGCACGATGCGCGGACCGCGTCGTTTTCACTGGCGTTGATTTCAAAGGCTTTGTCCCATGCAGGTGGAACGGCCTTTAGTCTTTCCGCATACGCACCGCTGGGCAGCATGTCACCCACTTCGACTCGCACTCCTTTGCCGAAGATGTCGGCGATCTCCCCAAGTCCATATTCCTCAACATACTGCTGAAAAACGTTTTTGATCGCCGTGGCGATTAATGCATCCAGGACTTGGCGTTCGCTCATTTGATGGCTGCCCATCAAGTCGAGTTCTAATTTTCCGAGCGAGGACGAATACAGATGTCCCAGATCGCTGATTCGTGGAACGGTAGGTCTTTCGCCGAGCACAATTCCACGCTGTCGCGCACTGGCGACCATGGTTCGATAGTTCGCCAAGCTGAACCGCGCAGAGACTCCCGACGCTTGGTCCACGTACTTGCTCTTACGAGCTTGCAGAGTAATCTCCTCGATGATCTCTTCCATAAAGTAGGGCACCTTCACCGGAAATTCACCGGCGGCATCGGTTCTAGCTTCTTGGCGCGTGATTTCGATTCCTCGATCACGATCGCGTGGGTAATGTGTTTGGATAATCGAACCGATGCGGTCTTTTAACTGTGGAATCACTTTGCCGCTGCGGTTGTAGGTACTGGGGTTTGCGGAAAAGAGAATAAAAACATCCAGGTCGAATCGTATGGGGTAGCCGCGGATTTGCACGTCGCGTTCTTCAAGAATATTGAACAATCCTACTTGCACCAGTTCATCCAGTTCTGGTAGTTCGTTCATCGCGAAGATGCCGCGGTGCATGCGTGGAATCAAGCCAAAGTGCAGTGCCTCTTCCGCACTCATACTGACACCGCCAGTCAGTTTCGAAGGATCGATTTCGCCGATTATATCGGCGAATTTAGTCCCTGGGCTCAATCGTTCGGCGTATCTCTGTTCGCGCGGCCACCAAGCGATTGGAATTTCGTTTTCGCTATGTTCGGCAACGAACTTGCGTCCCAGATTGGTAATGGGTGAAAAAGGATCCTCGTGAACTGCAACGCCTGGGATATCGAGATAAGGAATTTGCGCGTCTAAGAACTTTACAAGGGAACGCATCAAACGGCTTTTGCCCTGCCCCTTTTCACCGAGAAAGAGCATATCGTGTCCTGACAGTAAAGCGATGTTGATGTCTGGAATCACCGTATCTTCGTAACCGATGATGCCTGGAAACAACGCCTCACCGCCAGCGAGCAAACGCGTAAAATTCTCGCAAATCTCTTGCTTGACTGACTTGGAGCGCCAACCAATGGCTCGCAGCTCAGCTAAAGTACTTGCCGGATTAGTCGACTGCGCTTTCATTAGTTCCTACTTCGAAATTCTGATTAATGCGATCGGGTGTTTCTCTTGACGGATCAAAGTGTCCGCAGGTTTCGCATTATACGGTAAGCCTAGCGGCAGAAATGATTTTGCCAAAGTAGTAGCCAGCGTTTGTAGAATGTGGATTCCTAAACCAAGTTTTTAACACCGCAGGATATTCCTGGGTTGCTAAAAGTTCGCTATTGACACGACATTTGAATGCGCAGTTTTGTTTCGTATTTCTACTGAAGAAGTTGAGTTGAAAGTACCTATAATGCGTTTTGCGATGAAAAAGTCCCGGAGGGACTCTTTACCTGCCAACTTGTTCCCAATCCTTG
This sequence comes from Planctomycetaceae bacterium, assembly GCA_005798335.1. Classification (GTDB taxonomy): domain Bacteria; phylum Planctomycetota; class Planctomycetia; order Pirellulales; family Pirellulaceae; genus Aureliella. Next base: position 9,267 of record SYJV01000372.1, read on the forward strand.
GTTTCTACCATCGGCATGAGGAGCTTGACTCGCAAAGCTGACAGGCCGGCCTCTACTTGGTTCGATACCAGGCAGGTGTGCCAAACCAGTCGTGCATTTCCTTTTCGAAGGTGGCGACGACGGACGCGGGCTCTGGAATGTCGCCACGATCGCCCGTTTCGACCATCCAAGTTTCGAGAGCGGCCCGCATGCGAAACAGTGCTTCCCGATGATCGGGTTGCGGCGAACTGACAAGATTGTGAATTTCGTGTGGATCGTTCGCGACATCGTACAGCAATTCCTCAGGAATTGGCTGCATCAGCTCGGCAGCAGTGCCTGATAATTTTTGCTCAGCGAATAATTGCCGCATCAGCGGCTGAACCAGAAAGCACTTTTCTCGGTATCGATTCAGTGTCGCCAAACCAGTGCCGGGTGTGAAGTTGCGAATATAGTGATAGCGACGATCGCGAACACTGCGCAAGCGAATCTGAGTTTCGTCAATCCGGTCTCGCGCGGAGAACACGTATTGCCGCTGCCTCAGAGAATCTGACCCGAGGAATGCCCTACCATGCATGCTGTTCGGGATCGGTAGACCGGCGGTTTGCAGGGTAGTGGCGGTAAGATCGATCAGGCTGAGTAACGAATCGTTTACAGTTCCAGGCCGATACTGAGAAGGAGCAGGAAAATTCTTCGGCCATCGTATGATTAGCGGTACATTCAGTCCAACATCCCAACACCAATGAATTCCGCGAGCAGTCAACTGGCCATTGTCGCCAAAGAAGACAACGACGGTGTCATCCGCCAGTCCTTCCGTTTTGAGTTGTTCCAAAATCAGTCGGCAGCGAACATCCATTCCGGAAACTGAATTGAGATAGCGCGCCCACTCGGCGCGAGTGACGGGATGATCGGGATAGTACGGAGGCGGAGTCACGTTCTCTGGCGTCGCGATCTGTGCGTGTGATTGTTCTCCCACCCATGGCACTCGTTCTTTCTCAGCGGACTTGCGATCGTAAATGTCGTACTCCGCTTCAGGTAAATTGACTTGCGCGAAAAACGGCTGACGCGATTTCAAATGATCCCAAGCTTCGGACTGAAATATCGGTCCTTCATTCACAAAGTTCAAATCCAGCTTGCCAGTACCGACGATATGTTGGCCAATCGACTTGATATTTGCAGTAAAGTACCCTGCATCCCGCAGTCGATGCGTAATCGGACGCACACCATCGGGCAGGCGAAAAGCGTCCGTCCGATGCAAGCGCATGTGGTGCGTATCCGTAGTGGTCTGATACATGCCTGTCATGAACGCCGAACGGCTGGGCCCACAAACCGGAGATGTGGCAAACACATGAGTGTAACGCACGCCCTGTGCCGCCAGTTCGTCCAGCACCGGTGTAGCAACTTGTTTACCGCCATAACAACCCAGATCCAAGCTGAGGTTTTCACCGATAATCCACAGAATATTCGGGCGCTTGCTCTGGGCTGTGGATGCGCTACACGGCACGTGGACCAGAATGCAAATGGAACACCAAAACAAGGCTTTTAGAACCGAATAAGCGTTCATGTCGTAGATCAATCAATTTTATGGAAAGGAATGGGATGCAGTCGCCGAGCGCCGTGGCAGCGCGCTGGCGGGAACATTATACTACATCGCTTATCCGCTCTTGGCGCGCAGGAAATTGACTTGGACGCGCCATGCTCGTTTTACCCGCAGGCGAACCTCGGCGGTGGAGTTTAATTCCAATTCGAAAGAGTGCCACGTAAAGACCCTTGAATTAGTATTTGGAGCGCAGCATGACGATTCGATCGAGGCGATTATTGTGGGTGGCTTGGGCAGTAACGCTGGCTTGGTTTGGCCAATGCAATGAGGGAGCGTGTGCCGAGCCAATTTTGAAGATCGACACACCGCTGTCGCCTCCGACCTGGGCTTTGCTGGAACGCGAGTTGTTGCGCCAGAATTCAGCGGCGTGCCAGATTTTTTTCGACAAGTACTTTGATGATCGCGGATGGTTACTGTGTGTCGAACGCTGGGGAGGCGACGACGGACCCGATGATGCAATCGAGAACTGTTTGGACTGGCCAGTAGTGCATGCACTCGGTGGCAGCGAGCGCGTACTATCCTTGTATAAAAAAGCCTGGGAAGGCCATCTGCGGCAATACACGCTGGCTAAGACGGTGGATGTGCCGTTTGCTCGCGACGGGATGTACTACAAAGAGTTTCCCGTGATGATGGACTGGTTGCACAATGGCGAGGGATTGGTTGTGTTTAATCTTCAGGGACTGTCCGATCCGCACGATGCTGCGCTAGCGAAACGGGTGCGACGATACGCTGGGTTTTATATGAACGAGGATGCCGGTGCGCCAAATTACGATGCGCAGCACAAAATTATTCGCAGCATGTTCAATGGCAGCCGAGGACCGCTAATGCGCAAAGCGACTGGATTAGACTGGGCGGGCGACCCGATCGAAATCGAGAATCGTTTTCGCCCAAGACACGGAGAATCGTCCTATGCCCAGATGGTCGAGCACTTCAAAGACTACAACGACATCGTTGGTGATCATCCGCAGAATCTCAAGGCAACCACACTGGCCTTGAACGCGTTTATGCTGACCCAAGATGCTCGGTATCGGCGATGGTTGCTGGAATACGTCGACGCATGGCGCGAGCGCATGTTGGCAAACAATGGTATCATTCCGTCGAACATCGGGCTCGACGGCAAAATCGGCGGCGAGGCTGGTGGCAAATGGTACGGCGGTGTCTACGGATGGGGATTCACCGTTCACGATCCGGCCACGGGGCGGCAAGTCCATCGCAATCAAATTCACGCTGGTCTGCAAGGTTTCATGAACGCATACTTGCTCAGCGGTGATGATCGATATCTCGACCCTTGGCGCAAACAGATCGCGACCATCAACGCGAACAAACGCACTGTGGATGGGCGAGAAATGTACCCTCGGATGCACGGCGATCAGGGCTGGTACGATTACCAACCCACCAAATACTCCCAAGGAGCGCGCGAGATTGCATTCTTCTCGCAACGGGCCAGTGACTTGGCGGAAGTGTCACAGGATCCATGGTTTGCGTATTTAGCAGGCAACAATCCCAACTACCCCGAGCAAGCGCTGCGCGCCGATCTGGCCGGGGTGGGCCGACAAGTGGCAGAAATTCGCCATGATCCATCGACACCGGATACGCGTTTGGCAGATGATCCGATGGCGAACAATCCAGCCAGCGTTGTGTCAATGATTGAATTGGTGCTTGGCGGATTGCATCCCGGTCGTAGCGGTTCGGCACTGTTTTGTCGGTTACGGTACTTCGATCCTGCCTCTAGGCGCGCCGGGTTGCCGGAGGATGTGGCGGCGCTGATACATAGCATGTCCGCGAACGAAGTGGTAGTTTCCTTGGTGAACATTAATCCACTGCACACGCGACGCGTGGTGGTTCAGGCGGGTGGATATGCCGAACATCAATTCACTGGAGCGAGTATCGGTGCTCAGAGCCGGCCATTAAATGCTTCCAGCGTGGAGGTTTCTTTGGAACCGGGAGCAGGCAGTCGCATTAGTTTATCGATGAAACTGTACGCAAACGCTCCTACTTTGGTTTTTCCATGGGACCGCTGAATCGCAATCGGTTCGAGTCAGTGCAATGTCACAACTAAATTTTGGGGTAGCGGAAGCCGTCGAGGCTTTCGTATCAGGTCCGTCGAAACCCGATCAGTATTAAAACGCAAGAACTCAGGACGAAAGCCTTGACGGCTTCCGCTACCCTAGATTTGAGGCGTGAAAGAACCGCTCGTTGGACTATGAACATCGTTTTATGCTATCCCGTCGAGGATCGTCATTTGCAGTTGCTGCGACACGCGGCACCTGGGGCGACGATCATTAATGCTGGTCAAGAGAATATCGGCCAAGCCATTTTCGAAGCCGACCTTTTTATCGGGCACGCGAAAGTGCCTGTCGATTGGGACAGCGTGGTACAGCAAGGGCGATTACGTTGGATTCAAAGTTCGGCGGCCGGTCTGGATCATTGTTTGGTTCCATCGGTAATCGCCAGCGAAATCGTGGTTTGCAGCGCGTCTGGACTGTTTGCAGATCAGGTGGGTGAGCAAGCCCTAGCGTTGCTGCTTGGGTTATTGCGTGGTTTGCCTACGTTCTTTCGCCAAGCAGAGCGAAGAGAATTTGTGCGTCGACCGACTAGCGATTTGCACGGCAAGACAATTGGCATCGTGGGACTAGGGGGCAACGGCAGAAGACTTGCGGAGTTGCTAGCGCCGTATCGAGTACGGATTGTTGCGACCGACTATTTTCCGGTGCGCAAGCCGCCGCAGGTTACTCAGTTGTGGCCAGCGGATAGTTTGCTGGAACTAGCAACGATTTCCGACGTGCTGATGCTAAGTTTGCCTCTAAATGCTAGCACAGAGAAGCTGATTAATAGCGAAGTATTGTCGGCCATGGCGCGTGGCGGTTACCTGATTAACGTCGCGCGAGGACAAGTGGTCGACGAAGAGGCATTGGTGGCTTGCTTGAAATCGGGGCAATTGGCGGGAGCGGGGTTAGATGTCACCTATGAAGAACCACTGCCGCAGACCAGTGAATTGTGGGATTTGCCGAACGTTATCATCACGCCGCATGTCGGTGCGCAGTCGAAGACTCGCGTCGACGATTCGACTCGGCTGGCGTGCAAGAATCTGAGACGTTATCTTGAGGGTCGGCCGCTACTCAATTTAGTTGACAAGACTCTTGGCTTTCCTCATCCTGACGTCATGGCCGTAAACGAGAATCTTTAGCCATGGAACTGGCGCATGCATTCGACAACTTTGTTCGACTCGACCAGAACACGCACGCTAGGCGGTTCGATTCCACCGTCAACGGAGAATTCCGATTCGTCGCTGGTACAGCGGTACGAACAATTGCTCAAACAAGGGCGAGTGCAGTGGACAACCTACCATCGCTTGGAACGGCAATTGGGCAGTGGCGGGCAAGGCATTGTCTTCTTGAGCGAGCGACGTGGAGCCGATGGTTTCAATCAACCCGTGGCCATGAAGATTTTTTCTCCGCAGCGATTTAGCAATTCGTTGGCCTATGACAGTGCGATGGGTAGGCTGGCTCGCGTCGCCTCGCGAGTGGCCATGATTCAGCACGACAACGTGCTGGACGTTCAAGATTTTGTGGACCGTGACCGAATTCGCATCATGGTCATGGAATGGATCGATGGCTATGACTTGCGCGAGTTGATGAATCCAGATCGACTGCGCACCGTGCGCGAGCATGCGGCTCCCAAACGCTGGGAATACGTCAATAGCGTAATCGCAACTTTTGGCCCGCAGCAGTGTCGTTTCAAAGCAGGCGTGGCAGTGGCGATCGTGCGCGATTGCCTGGCCGCGCTGGCCGCGCTGCATCGTCAGCGCGTGGTACACGGAGACATCAAACCATCGAATATCATGTTGAAACGCACGGGGCATTCCAAGGTCATCGATATTGGTTCGGCATTCGAGCTGGATGACATGCCGAACCAACGTGCATGCACTCCGGCTTACGCTGCGCCGGAAGTCTTGGAAGGCTCGAGCTGTACACCGCGCAGCGATTTAGCGAGCCTCGGTTATGTCTTGGTGGAGATGCTCGCCGGCCGCCCGTGCTTTCCCACGGAGTCCAATTTGAAAGACTTGCTCGAAGCTAAACGCAAATTGCCTCAACGATTAAGCGAAATGTTGCCTCAAGAGGTAACTTGCAACAATCATCTGATGAATTTTTGCAAGCGCTGCATCGCACCCGATCCAGGGCGCAGGTTTCCCAGTGCCGAGGCCGCGGAACTGCTCGAAGACGGGGCGGCCCAGTTCCATCGGCAACTCGTGTTCGGCGACTTGGCTAGCGAGTACGATCACGACATCCGAGTTTGGCTGGAAGAACTTCGCCGGCTGGATGGATTCTATCATGCCACTCAGTGCAAGGACTCAACGACCTCCGGTTTCAAACCAAGCCCCACATAAGAAGAGAGTAAAACGATTGTCCTCAATCGTTTGCTGGCTAATTGTCGCACGATTGTCCTCAATCGTTTTTCGAGCAATTTAATGCGAACCGCGACAGACGATTTTTTCCTGAATTGAGCAATTGAGGACAATTGCTCTACTCTTTACTCTCAAAAGAAAGAGGCGGCATCATGCCGCGGTTGGCCAGCGTTCCCTGCCCAGGATTTGGTTCGCTCACCGCCCTTTGGTCAAGGGATTCCTATCCCAGGTTGGTGCAAAAGGCGGGGCCCTCCGTAGCCCTTGTACCATCCCTGCTTTCGGGACGCGGGCCAGCGCACGCCCAACATCGACCCGCTCCGCAAGCAAAACCTGTTACGCCGCGATCCACACGCGACGGATAAGCCCTGAATCAAGAATAGTGACAAGCGATCTGGTATCTTCGATTTGAGTGTGCTGGTCTAGCTAGTTCGTCGATGAGGTGGTTTCTCAAATCATTAATGAGGCGATTTTGACGAAGTTGCCAGCGTTGTCAAGCAGCGTACTGACACTTTTTCAACAATGACATCAAAAATTTTTCAACATCAAATCATCGAGTTCGAGTAGGCTTGGGGCAGCTACCGATCTATGGGATACTTTTGACACTTCGATTTATTGTTCGAACATGTGGTACGCGAATCAGGCTCTTACTTGGCCATAGAAATCAGAACGAGCAACCCCTTGAACGTCGAGCAAAACTCCGGCATCGCCGACAGATTGTTTACGGACGACGTATATCGCAGGCTGGGTATCTACGCGATGCCCACAGATTTCCGATTGAGCGTCGTGATTCCAGTGTTCAATGAAGTCAACACCGTGGTGCAAGTGATCGAGCGCGTACGAGCGACAGACCTGCCGCTGGAAATAATTTTGGTCGATGATGGCAGCTTGGACGGGACCCGCGACAAACTTGCAGCACTGCCGCAGGCTGAGGATCTAAAAATAATTCTTCACGACCACAATCGTGGCAAGGGCGCGGCGCTGCGTACCGGATTTGCGCATGCGACTGGTACCGCCGTCGTCGTGCAGGATGCGGATTTGGAATACGATCCCGATGACTTTCGATTTCTGATCCAGCCGATCGTTGAGAACGAAGCTGATGTGGTTTACGGAACCCGTTATGGACATCATGATCGCCAAGTTCCTCCGCTGTGGCACGTATTCATCAATCGCTGGATTACGCGGCTGACCAACTTGCGTACGGGGCTGTATTTGAGCGATGTTGAAACGTGTTACAAAGTTGTCAAGCGCGAGCTGATTCAATCGCTGACTCCCACTTTGCGAGAGAATCGCTTTGGAATTGAAATTGAATTAACGATCAAGCTGGCACAGCAAAGAGTGCGTTTCTACGAACGACCGATTCGATATCATCGACGTAGTTACCATGAAGGCAAAAAGATTGGTTGGCGCGACGGCGTGCGAGCACTGTATTGCATGCTGCGCTATTGAAGGGTTGCTTTGCGACGAACAAGAACTGAGCTAACATTGAGTCTGCCATGACATCACATTCAGCACACGAAGAGCTGCTAAGATATCGACATACGCTCGACAGCCGATTTTTTACCGGTGTCGAGGATGCGATCATCAAGCGTTTGCAGTCTGAAGCCCAAACGCCAGAAGGGCAGCAGAAGTTGGCGCTGGTGTCGGGGATCAACGACCCCAAGTTGCTGCAAGAACTTGCCGATATAGGCGTCAACGCCGAGTCGTTTGCCGCCGTCCTAATGTCCCCTATGGTCCTGGTCGCTTGGGCCGATCAACAAGTGGACGATGCAGAACGCGTCGCCATTCTGGCTCAAATCCAAGCCAATGGAATCACTGAGGATTCAATTCCTTACGTGCTGATTGAGCACTGGTTACACCAGAGACCACCACATGACTTGGCTCATGTTTGGCAACAATGCACCACGGCGCTGATGGGACGATTGACAGATCACGGCAAGCAAACCTTGGCCGAAAAACTGATGCACCAGATACGCTTAGTCGCAAGAGCCTCAGGCGGAGTGATGGGCCTCGGTGCGATCTCTGGCCATGAGAAACTGCTCATCCAGAAATTAGAAGCCACCATCGCCTCAATGGCCAATTTGACCCTCGATGCAGGTTAGTGACCTATCATTTAACTCGCTATCCGATTTGCCGACTGCGAACCTCCCTGCATAAGTAGACTGGACTACTCGAATTTCTCTTTCCTTATTGCGCTGATTTGGTCAGACACTAAACCGAAGAGCAAGATCTGCATACCCGTAAGCACAACCAAGACTGCTAAATCGGGGATTCCGCGACCTGCAACAATCGCTCGGGCCAGACCATAGCACGCGCCACCTTCCGTGTGGCGTTCGTGTCTCTTCAGTGGCCAAAAGTATTGCGACTGCCAAGAAGTTGCCGGTGGCC
>SYJV01000373.1 GCA_005798335.1 Planctomycetaceae bacterium
GAGGGCATTACAATTCTCGCCATCGAGGGCGAAAAACATGAGTTTTTCGCATGGCTCGAGCAGATTTTCAAAAATCTCGGCTCGTGTCAATAGGCAATTTACGCACGCGGGCCATGCCAAGGCCTCGGCAGTGCCATTCGTGTCAGGTACCTTTTGTGCGCAGCACCCGAAGGGCGAGTTTCTCGCAAAAGGTACCTGACACTTATTTCTCGGCTGTTCCTTATGTTCGTAGCCAAAGCCTACAATCTTCCCGACAGTGACGAGTTGAACAATGTTGAGGCAGGTCCACCAGGGCTGTAATGCGATTCCGCCAACGTTATAAGAGGCACGCCGAAATCTACATTCGCTTGATGGCTATACGTCGAAATTCAACTGGATCATTGTGTCCGGCAAATCCAAAGTGTCCGCGTTTCGAGTCTTTGCCCGGATGGGGTCGGTCGTCCTTGAATTCCGTGATCTTGCTGACGTCCGTATCAACGATCACCGTTCCGTTAAGTTCTACTTTGATGGTTGAACCGTCGACGGTTACTTCCTGGTAATTCCATTGGCCAGCCGGACGCAGGAAACCTCGGTGAGCCGGCGCCATGCCGTACACGGCGCCATGATATTGTCGAGGATCTAATTTCGAGTACTTCGCATGTACTTCGTCTAGAATTTGAAGTTCGCACATGCCATCGTAGGATGCTTGGCCCTTGCCGGGATAGCGGATGGCCAAGCCGTTGTTCCCGCCCGGTGGCAAGCGAAATTCTACTCGCGCTACAAAGTCTTCATACTGCTCCGCCGAGTGTAACACACCACCTTTGCCCTTCTTGCACACGATCGCGCCTTCAACGACTTGGTAGTTGTCCACGGCCCCTATCCAGCCCGAGAGATCCTGTCCGTTAAATAAGCTGGTAAAACCTTGCGTAGAGTCGTTGCGCCGCAAGTGCCCAATAGCTTCATCGGGACCGATCTCGCGAACTCGAAGATTGCGCCATCGAATCTCGCCACCATGGGTTTGGAGGTGAATGGGCCCTTTGGCAGGTAGCGGTAAAGCGCGGTCCCAAAAATTTTCCATGACCGCGTTATCGACGACGAGGCGGTTATTCAAGTAGACGGTCGTGCGGCTGCCGATCTGAATAATGCGGAATTTGTTCCATTCACCAAATGGTTCATCCGCGGGACTCAGCGGATCACGTCCTGGAGTTTTTGGCAAATTGTTGAACAGCCCACCGGATCCTAACCCAGGATTGCGGTTGGGATTGTCTGGTTTGAAAACTTGGTTGATGTCCCAAATTTGAACTTGAGGCGTGCCGCGCATGTAGATTCCACTGTCCGCACCAGCGACGGTCTTGTAATCGATCAGGAACTCGATGTCGCCAAACGACTCGTTGGTAGTTGCATAAGGACCCTCGCCATCGTTAACAAAATCACCTCGGTCGATCGTCCAGTGTTTCTTGAAATTCTCCTGCTGCGCCTCGATTGCCGCAGCTCGTTTTTCTGCGGAGGCCTTGGCGGTTACATGAGGATTATCGCCGTGCCAACCTGTCAAATCCTGGCCATTGAAAATCTGGCGAAAACCTTTTTGTGAAGGAGATTCGGCGCTTGCCATCGGCAAAACTAGGGCACTGACAAACCAAGCCGCGAGCGAACCGACATAGTGAAACAATTTCATTTCTGAGTCTCTTTCGATGTAAATCTATCAATCACAACGAACCGGTCTATGGCACCTGTGAAACAGTTTGAGAATCAAGGCTTGCACACTTGAGCTGCTTATGCGAGTTTCCAGCCCTCTTTAGGTTGTCGAGTAAGAAATCGATTGGCTGGTTCGTTATTCGTAATTCGCAGATTCTTGGTGTCCCAGAGAATTTTGCCACCGGCACGGTAGGCGACGTTGCCCAAATGGTTGGCTTCGGACAGCGGGCCTGCATAGCTGAACGGACTACCGGTCGGTTGACCTGTGCGGCAAGCGGCTAACCACTCCAACTGTTGGCCGGGAGAATCTGGCACGAAGGGATCCGGACGGCGGAACGATTTTACTTTGTCGCCCAACAGCAACATGTGTTTCCCATAATCGGACAACAGCATGCCATGTTCGCCGACGAACAGTACGCCACTGTTCCACTGTGGAATTCCACCGTCACGCCAGATTTTCGGCTTGTGGGTTCCTTGATACCAAGTCAACGAGCACGCTGGCAAATTGCCGCGCGGTCCGTATTCGTAAATCGCGGTCATGGTCGCAGGCGCAATTTCTTCGTGCGGAGGATCGCCCACAGCTTCGATCGAAAGCGGAGCGTCCAGCTTGAGTGCCCAGTAAGGTAAGTCAATCCAGTGACTGCCCAGGTCGGACATGGTGCCATTACCGAATTCCCACCAGCGATACCATTTCGGTCCCGGAAAATAAACTTCGTGATACGGGCGTGGTTGCGCTGGGCCGAGCCACAAATCCCAATCCAAATAGTCCGGCGGAACCATTGCTTCGGTCGGGCGTTCCATCACGTGCACGATGTCTTTGTTCGCTTTGGCCTCCTCTGCCGTCTGCCTTCCCCATGCTCGCGCGACCCAGACATGTGCTTCCCTGATATTTCCAATGGCGCCACCTTGAACTAACTCAACGACACGATGATAGTTGCTGGTAGCATGAATTTGAGTTCCCATCTGAGTTGCCACGCCCGCTCGAGCGGCGGCGTCCGCCACGATCCGCGCCTCGTGAACGTTTTGCGTTAGCGGTTTTTCACAATACACCGGCTTGCCTTGCAGCAGCGCAGGTAAAGTTGCGTAGGCATGAGTATGTTCGGTGGTGCTAACCACAAAGCCGTCGATACCTTTGATGTCTTCATACAGCTTACGAAAATCGCGGAACGTTTTTGCCTCGGGAAAGCGTTTGGCGGCGCGCTCCAAATTTTGTCCGTCGACGTCGCACAACGCGGCAACGCGCACGTTAGGATCCGCCGCCATTGTCGACAGATTTGAATTGCCACGACCACCTACTCCGATGAAGGCCAAACTCAATCGCGACGAGATTTGCGCGCCGCGCAAAATGCGTGGTGCCGCAATCACTCCCAAGCCAGCAGCCGCGGCCCTGTTGAAAGTACGCCGATTGACCTCATTATGCTTCGTCATCGATATATCTCCGTCGCAGTGATAAAACAAACCTGGCCGCAACCTCAAACGAAAATTTTGGAAATCGGGGAACCGGGTGTGAGAGGCAATGGACGCGCTAGCGTATCAGTGACTTCACTGCTCGGATCGATGCCCAGTGCCCAGTAGAGTGTAGCGGAAATATCTTCGGGCCCCACAGGATCGCTTGCAGGGTAGGCTCCGTAAGCATCGCTGGCACCGAATACTGAGCCACCTGCAATACCACCTCCGGCCATCATCACGGTATAACAATCGGGCCAGTGATTACGTCCCTTGCCATCGCGATCACCAATCTTTGGCCCGCGCCCAAATTCGCCCATCCAAATTACCAGTGTTTCATCCAGCAACCCACGACTACGCAAGTCCGCAATCAATGTTGGGACGGCTTGATCCGTAATCGGCAACAATCGTTTCTTCAAATCCGTAAAGTTATCTTGATGAGTGTCCCAGCCCTCGCTTCCCTTGCCTCCAATTCCACTGGCGAAATAAACCGTGACAAAACGAGTGCCAGCTTCGATCAAGCGGCGCGCCAGCAGACACGATTGACCATAGTTCGTTCGCCCGTACGCGTCGCGCATCTGTGCGGACTCTCGAGAAATATCCAACGCTTCCTTTAACCCCGGCGCCGATAGGATCGAGAGCGCTTGCTGCTGAAACTCGTCCAAACCGCGAGCCACAGCAAATTGCTCGCGTAGCGCAAGCTGAGCATCGACGACTTGCAACAACTGTCGGCGACGATCCAGTCTTGCCAAGTCAACGTTGCCCGGCAACCTCAATTCTGGCAGCGAAAAATCTGGGAGATTGGGATCGGAATTAAAGAAAAACGGATCGAAGCGCTTGCCCAAAAAACTCGCATGTTGGCCCGGCGTCGTCGAGCCGTCGCGCACGATGTGTGGGTAGGATACGAACGCTGGCATGCCCGGCGATCGCGATCCAAGAAACTTCGAAACGACCGAACCATACGCAGGATACAAGTCCAACGAATCGCGCAAACGCTGGTCATCGGTGGGCGGTGCTTTGCCGGTCAAGCAATAGTAACCAGCCGAATTGTGATTTTTCATGTTGTGGTGCACAGAGCGAACTTGTGCCCATTGATCCAGCGAGCTGGCCCAACGTGGCAAATGCTCGCACACCGGTTGGCCAGCCACCCTCGAAGCGATCGGTTGGAACTCGCCACGTATGCCCGCAGGAGCGGATGGCTTCATATCAAACGTGTCGATATGGCTTGGCCCACCATGTTGATGCAAGAATATGACATTCTTCGCGCGACCGGCGGCGCGACCAGCTTGGCTGGCAGAGGTAGATTCGCCTCGCAATATTCCCGGCAGTGATAAACCAGCCAACCCCAGGGCACCAAATTGGAGCGCTGACCGACGATTCCCGAGGTATTTTCGATACTCTGCACAACCGTTCATGGACTCGTCCTTAACAAGCGCCAACGCACCAAGAACTCCATATTGTTGATGGCTAACGTATCAACGCAAACTCTTTGCTGTTGAGCAGCACCCAAGTGATGTCCTCCAACGATGAGCGTCGATCGGGACTTTCTTCGACATATTTACCAATTGAGGACAATTCGCCACTAGTTGGAAATCGAGTGAGTGCCGTCAAATACAATTCTTCGATAACTGCGGTAACGTTCAATTTTTCAGTGAGCAGTTGATCGATGCGATTCCCGGGTTGCGATAGCTTGTCGCGAATTTCGATGCCATTAGCCAGTAGCAACGATTGGCCGAGTGATACATCGCTGGAACGTTCGCATTCGCAAGCCAGCAACCTACCTGGTTTGCCAAACGCCGTGAGAAATCCAGCGCGCACTGGAACAGTCGGTTGGGACATCACACGATTTCGCATGGATGCAGGGATATCTCCCGACGGATCGGGTTCGATTGAAACGCCCGTCACATCGCAGATCGCGTCGAGCAAAATTTCGGCTGGCATGCGCCGCAAAGGATAACCTGCAAATACGGGCGTCCCCGGCAGCGCGTCTTGAGAACTCTCGATGGCTACCGCGTGGCGAGCGAAGGTATTACTGGACAAAATCAACCGCGAAATATGCTGCAACGAGTAGTTTGACCTGATGAGTTCGTCGGTCAAAAATTCAAGCAGCTCGGGATTACTCGGCGGGTTCGAATCGCGGAAGTCATCGGGTGGATCAACGATCCCGCGACCGATCAAATGGTACCAAGCACGATTGGCCATGTTTCGAGCGAACTGGCGATTGTTTTTGGTCAGCCAACTTGCCAACGACTCTAGTGGCGAAGCTTGATTGGCGGCCGAATCCATGGCACGCATGGCGGTAGTCGCCGAAAAATTTGTATCGAGTGGCTTGGGACCGACATTTTCTGCGCGGCCCGGGTGCCACAACGCGGCGATCTTGTTCTCTAGCGAGATAATCTCATCGCCCGAGATGATGTGTTTGTCGTACTTATCTCGCGGCGCATTGTCAACTTGCTTGCGCACGACTGTCGAAAAATAGGCGGCCAGCCCGTAGTAATCATCTTGTCGCCAACGGTCGAACGGATGATTGTGACAACGAGCGCATTGCAGTCTTGATCCTAAAAAGACTTGGCCAATTGTCTCCGCCGCCGTTTCGGGATCGCGATGGGTGCGATGGAAACTGGCAGGCGGATGTTCATAGGTACTGCCGATGGTCGTCAGCATTTGGCCGACAATTTCGGTGACTGGCTGATCGTTGGCAAACTGATTGGACAGCCACTGATGCCACAATCCAGCTCCCCTGGCGCTCATGACTTTTTGTTCGTTGCGCAATAGGTCGCTCCAGCGCAGCGCCCACAGCATAGCGAATTCGGGCTGACAAATCAGCCGATCGACCAAATCCTGTCTCTTCGTTGGCGAGGTGCTCTTGAGAAACTGTCGCGCTTCATCATGGCGCGGCAAGCGTCCCAGCGTTACCAGAAAACTCCTGCGCAAGAAAGTACTTTCGTCAGCCGCCAACGCTGTATCGATTTTCATTCGAGCAAGCTGTGCGTCGACCAACTGATCAAGACGTTGCGCCGGTTCAAGCGAGTTTTGTTGAGGAGCCCAGTCGCGCGCCAAAAATGTCAATCGACTGGCGGCGCGTCCTTGCAGATAAGCCACTGAAATGGAAACATCCATCGGACCATCGACCACGACCACGCCTTGATCGTCAATGCGCACACCTGCTGGAATGCTCGGTTCAAATCGAGCCCACTGAGTGACATCGCGCTCAATCCCATCGGAAAACGTCGCCACCACTACCAACTGCTGCCGACGACACGCTTGTCGGAGCACTGCCAAGTTCGGATAAACTCGCAGTGATTCTACTTCGACCTTATTGGATCTCGGTTCGATCTGACCATCCGTCCATTGACATTCTCCTTCAATCCAGCGTCTCAATATTTCGTATTCAGGCGAATCCTGCTTGAATCGGACGCCACCCTGATGCGCCACATCACCGATCGGTTTGCGCAGCAACAAGCTGTTCTCGGGTGAAAACAAATCGATGCGTCGACCACTTTGACCGCGCACGACGGCTTCAAAGTCCATCCCCGGATCGTCGCCACGCAAGCTCAGTCGAAATCCACCCTTGCCGTGGAGATTTCCATGGCAAGTTCCCAGATTACAGCCTGCTCGTCCGAACACCGCCGATACCTCGCGCGGAAAGGTCGGTATCCCGAGCGTATCATCGATCACGCGAATTTTCGCAGTGGCATGTCTTCCTGCCAATTCAGCTTGAAAAATCGACTCGCCTTTGTGGTTAGCCATTAACATCCCAGGCGCGACGAATCGGGCAACTTTATCACTGGATAAACGGATGGAAAGTTGCGGATTGTTGCTCTGGTCGACCAGATCCCCGTTTTCAAATCTCTCGATCGCCACAAAACGTGCTGGATACCCTGCGCTGATCGAAATCTGCGACGGCAAAATGACTAGTTCGGACGCCGAGCCGGTCTGGCATTGTACCCAACCTGACAGACAGACCGTGTGCATTGCGATATACAGCAGTGCGCAGTACGAGATATGGTTTGCAGAATCTATTTTAGGAGGCACAATCATCGTGGTCTCTGGAATAGGTCGTCGGCGGGGTAAATTTCACGGACGCTGAGGAAATTGCGAAGGGATTAACTATTGGAACATCCCGCCGGTTTGAAATCAACTAGCATTTTTCCTGGTTCTATGGGTCAGCGAGCAAACCCACAGAGCGATTGAGTCGTTAAATTGATGTTCAGAATCAGCTCGTGAGTTATCATCCAGGTTCGAAGTTAGTTGGACAGCGCCACTTTCTTGCGAAATACAAGCCCGAAGCGCAAGCGAGTGAATTGTCGTAATCGTCGCAAGTTATTCACTCGCTTGCGCTTCGGGCTTGTATTCCGTAAGAAAGTGGCGCTGTCCAATTAGAGTTATAGCGAATGGCCAGTTGCCTTTACGATGGGGAATTCATGTTGAGTCTTTCGAATCGTTCTAATTGGATTGGCAAATGCTTTGGGCTACCGCTCTTGTGCATAATGCTGAATGTAGGGTGCTATCCCACTACGACACCTACGCCCGCTAATCCGACTGCGCGCCAGCAAACCAAAACTAGCGAATCGAAATTGCCCGAATCAGAAATTTCACCGGATAATCCCGATTCCATTAAAGTCTTGGAAGCTGCTAAGTTCGGATTGGTCAAGGACAAGTCGGGAGTAGTCAGAGAAGTTGGCATTTCCAGCGATAGCAGCCTAGCGTCAGCGCTTGCAAGTTTGGCTGGTTTGCCGAGCATCGAAGAGTTGCGGATCTCGGGTCCCGGCATGACGGACGAAGGCATGCAAGTACTTGCAAGTTTGAAAAAGCTCAAACGCTTGGACCTTTCGGATTCGGCGATCGGCGATGGAACGCTGAAAATCGTTGGCCAGTTGACCAATGTCGAGGCCCTGGCACTGCGTCGCACAGGTTTCACCGACGCCGGGCTGGTTGCCATCAAGAATTTGCCAAAACTGCGCGCGCTGGATTTGAGAAACAGCAACGCCTCCGACGAAGGCATGTCGCACGTTGCAGAAATCAAGTCGCTGATTGACCTCCAGTTAGAAAAATCCAAAGTTACCGATGTGGGTGTGGCGAAATTGAAAGCTGTCGGCTTGAAGTCATTGAATCTCAATTACACAGCCGCGACGGATCGAGCCTTGGAGTCGATTTCGACGATCGCCAGTCTCGAGTCGATTCAATTGGATTCGTCGCGCATCACGGATGTAGGCATGGCGCATGTTGCCAAATTGACTAATCTGAAACGCCTGCGAATTCGAGATACCGACGTCACGGGCGCAGGCTTGGCCCACATCGTAAAACTTAAAGGGATCGATCGGCTTGAGTTGCGCGGTACGTCGTTGGACGACGAAGGTCTGCGCGTGATCAGCCAATTGCCGAACGTGAACTATATCGATATCAGCGAGTGTCGGTTGGCGACCGCCGCAGGAATCGCTCAGCTCAGTAAACTCTCGCGCTTGACTTACATCGGTCTATGGGAAACCAAGCTGGATGACGAGGCGTTAGGAGCGCTCAGCGGATTGAAGGAAGTCGAAGAACTGAATCTCGAAGCGACTCAGATTACCGACGAAGCTGCCTCGTCACTCATCAAGTTTCCAAAACTCGCTAGGCTGAGTATTTGCGGTACCTCCATGACGGATATGGGAATCGAGCAACTGACCCAAGTGCCGAAACTAGCGTGGCTCAACATCTCCAATACCAATGTCAGTTCAACGACACTCGACAAACTGATCAAAGCCAAGAAGGGATTAGAATTGGTGGAATGATGTTGAATCTTCACTGATTATTTTGCGATACTGCTGGAAATCGAATCCTCAGGCTTCGATTCTTGTTTCAAAGGTTTCCTGGAGACCAGACATGCGTGGGCAGGGCTGTAACGTTTGGGATCATCCCGTGATTGGACGCAGGCAACTGCTACAAGTTGGCGGACTGAGTTTGCTCGGATTTGGATTGTCCGACCTAACTCGCATGGAGCTGCACGCTCAAAACAGTTCCACTGCGCGACGCGGCACGGCGAAGTCTGTGGTCTTTATTTTTCAGTCGGGTGGACCTTCGCAGTTTGAGACGTTTGATCCTAAACCTCAAGCTCCAGTGGACATTCGCGGAGAATACGGAACTACGGCAACCAATTTGCCCGGCGTTCATTTTTGTGAGTATCTTCCTAAGTTGGCCCAGCGTGCGGATCGATTTTCTATCGTGCGCACGATGCACCATGTCGCCGACCGGGAGTTTCGCAACGAGCACAATAGTTGTCACTATTTGCTGCACACCGGCACCACAGAACTGCCGGTGGGAGACACCAACGCAACGATTACTGCACCTCGACCAGGACGCTTGGCTTGGCCGAGTATCGGTTCGCTTGTCGCCTATGGAGCCGCAGCGGACAGTGCCACAAGTTGGCCTGCTGTGGTGGAGATTCCGCGCGGTAATCTGATGGCATATCCAGGGCGTAGTTCGGGAATTCTCGGTCCGAAATACGATCGTTGGGGAGTGAATCTTGCGCCTCAATGCAATGCGAAGGACGCAGCCGGTTCGTGTCCCAATTGCTTCAGCCACGATGATCCCAATGATCCCAGCCGCGCCGCTGGTACTGGGCCAAACGCATGGTGGGACAATAGCAGTTGCCGCAACCCCGATTTTCATCGTCCAAGTTTGGGTGTTGAGAATGGTTTTACCGTCGGACAGTTAGAAAATCGGTCGCAATTGCTGCGTCGGTTGGAAGCGGTGCGACAAGAAATCGATCGCTCAGAACTCGGGCCTGGTGCATTTGCTGTCGGTGCAACTGCTGCTGGTGAAACCGCGATTCGCGCGCGATGGGAAGCGCATCGTGTGCAAGCGATGCAGTTGCTCGCCGCAGCCGGTCCTGGGGCAAAAAATCCATTTGACCTGACACAGGAATCTAGTTCGATCAGAGACTTGTATGGAAGGCAGGAATGGGGACAAGGGTTCTTAGTGGCGCGTAGATTGATTGAAGCCGGAGTGCGCATGGTGCAGATCAATTTACGCGGTTGGGACACCCACCAAAACGCTTTTCGCGATCTCAAAGGCAAATTGCTCCCATCGATCGATCATTGCTTGAGCGGTTTCTTGGATGATCTGGACGACCGCGGCCTGCTGGACGAAACCTTGGTGGTTATGTGTGGAGAGATGGGGCGAACTCCGAAGATCTCACCGATCACCGTTGGCGGAAAGAATGCTTCTGGCGAAGTTTTCACGCCAGGCCGCCACCATTGGGGCGACGTATTTCCGTGCTTCTTTGCTGGCGGTCCAATTCGACCTGGGCGAGTAATCGGAACCACGGACTCGCACGGCGGCTTACCTGTCACGGAAGCGTATACTCCAGCCGACTTGGCCGCAACCATATTTTTTGCCCTTGGAATCGGGCCCGAGCGACAATTTCACGATGAGGATGGTCGTCCGTATCGCATCTATCGCGGTCAACCGATTCGCGAGCTACTCTGATTGTGATTGGATTCAACGCGGTTTCAGTCCGGAGTTATTCCTGAAAAACTTGCCTTGCGTTCACCGGGTTGGTATTAGCGCCATATTAAGAAATACTGTTGAGAGGCCATCTGCCCGATCCAATGGTCCATGCGAGTCCTCTAGAACGGGAAAAGAATCAGCCGACCTACCTTGCTTGCCTCTCACTGTGTCGGCATCGTTCAACTTCGTTTTGGCAATTGATTTCTGTTGTTTTTTCTTCTTTTGGGAAAACCGTTTATGACGAAAAAAAATCGTATCGCGGCGCGCGAGTCGAAAAAATTTGGCTTTACGCTTGTCGAGTTATTGGTAGTGATTGCCATCATCGGTGTTTTGGTGGGACTGCTCTTGCCCGCAGTTCAGTCGGCTCGCGAAGCGGCTAGGCGTATGCAATGCACAAATAACCAGAAACAGCTTGTACTCGCGATGCATAACTTCCACGATACCTTTAAGAAGTTTCCTCCGCTGCGAGGAGGTCCAATTGGCGGCGATCAAAATCGTTGCGCTGATAAATTCGGCCTCGTCTTCGCGCTTCCTTATATCGAACAAGGCCCACGGTCGGACCAAATCTCGAGCGGGGCTCCTCAGGTTGCTTGGAACAACACGTATGCTCCGTATCTAGGAGAAATGTCGGTCCTGCTTTGTCCCTCCACCACAATCGCAGCGAACAATCCGGTGACTTCGAATCAACCACAGCGCAGCTACCATTTGTCAATGGGCACAACCGTTGGAACTAACGTCTCAGCCGCAGGAACTAGCGCAACAATTACCGACAACAACTACTTCGGTCGAGTCAACGGGTTGTTTGGCTATGATAAACCGGGTGCTACGGCACCACTTTGCCTCACAACCGAAGTGAAAAAAACCATGGGGTCGATTACCGATGGCACGAGCAATACGATCGCGTTGTCTGAAAAAGTCACAGGCGATCGAGGCTCTCGTTCGGTCCTCGGCTTGGCGACCTATCCGATGACCGGTCTCGATGCAAATGCCGCTCAGTGTCTCGCCACGGCAACCAATGGTTTTTACAATCCTGGCCGGCTCCTTTCCGATTGGAATATGGGAGGCATTTGGGCATTTGGTCACCCAAATTGGGCCGGATTTTCTACAATTTTGCCCCCAAATAGCCCTTCTTGCTACGAACGTAACAATAACAATCCGAGCAATTCGGTTGGTGTTTTTTCGGTCAGCAGTCGTCATACGGGCGGCGTCAATGCTGGGATGGCCGACGGAAGCGTTCGCTTCATCACTCAGTCGATTGACTGCGGAAATTACGGAGTCGCTCCAAATCGTAACTATGGTGTGTGGGGTGCGCTTGGCACGATTGCTGGTGGCGAAGTGAATTTGCTGACCGAATAATTTGCCGACCGCGAAAATCGTGATTGAGAGTTTCCTTCGACTATTTTTCTTTTTTTTCCTGGAACATAATCATGCGTCTTCGTTACATGCTTGGGCTTATTGGCCTAGCATTACTAGTTGGGTGCAATTCCGCAAGTGTTTCGGGAACGGTTCCAGTTGGAGGCAAGGTGACCTACAAAGGGACTCCAATCGAAGGCGCTATCATCACCTTCGTTCCAGAGGGGAACGGGCGCCCCGCGACCGCTACAACAATGGCTGGTGGTGCGTTTAGTCTGATGACCGTCGATGCCTCAGGTGCGATGCCTGGGAAATACAAAGTCACTGTCGATAAGGTAGTATACGGAGCTGCCGGCTCTTCAAGCATGGAAGCGGCCTCAACTGGAAATGCCGCAGAAGGGCAATCGAAGCGTGCGTTGCCCGCGAAATATGCAGAGGTTGCCTCGACACCGCTCGCGTTGGAGGTGCCTTCAAGTGGCAACAAAGGTATCGACTTCGAACTTGCTGATTAGATCAATAAGCCAGGCTGCCGCCCAGTCGCTTAACTGCACCTTGCGTTCGACCATTCGCCCGCCGAGCGGAACCCCTCACAAGCCCTCACAAGCTCATCCTATACTAGTTCGATCGGGACCTGGCCCGCTACCTAACCGGCGGTTCCATCGCCGACTCGCGACTGATCAACCAGGAGGACAATAGCGTCGCCCTCTGGGCCAGATCCAAAAACAACCAACTCGCCCAACTCAATAGCTGTCGCAAATAACAGCAAACCGATGCATCAACCCCTGACTTTGAAAATCATAAGAAAATAGGCTCAATATGTTAAATAATGCACTGCATATCGCGGTAATCATTTTGTTCACGCTTTTTGGATTTGCCAGTGGTGAAGAGCGATTCGACTGGCCGCGGTGGCGCGGTCCTGACGATACGGGCAGCACTCAGTACGGGCGATTTCCTGCCAAGTTCGATGCGAGTAATCATTTGTGGAAGGCGGAATTGCCTGGTAAGGGCTGCTCCACGCCCATCGTTTTTGGCGAACGCATCTTTGTGACGAGTGCCGCCGGAAACCTCGACTCGCTGCTTTGTTTCGACTTGCAGGGAACTGAAAAATGGCGAGCGACCTTTGGTAACGAGAACCCGGGAAAGCACAAAAATGGGTCAGGCAGCAACGCTTCGCCAGTAACGGATGGCAAACTGATTTTCGTCTATTTCAAGAGTGGTACTTTGGCGGCGATCGAACTCAATGGAACGGTTCGGTGGAAGAGCAATCTCGTTGAACGGTTTGGGAAAGATACCTTGTTTTGGGATCACGGCACTTCCCCAGTGCTGACGGACCGGCACGTCATCATGGCGCGCATGCATCAAGGGGAATCTTGGGTAGCTGCATTTGATAAAGACAGTGGCCAGATCGCTTGGAAAGTTCCTCGAAACTACACCACACCCACCGAATGCGACCATGGTTATTCGACGCCGCTGGTCCTCCAACATGCAGATAAGGAATCGGTGCTGGTATGGGGAGCAGAACACATCACCATTCATGATGTGGCCACTGGTGCAGTGACTTGGTCCTGCGGAAACTTCAATCCCGGAAAAAATAAGCTCTGGCCCGCTATCGCTACTCCGGTCATCGTCAAAGATATGGTCGTAATCGCTTACGGCCGCAACGATCGCGGTTTGCCCAAACTGCACGGCGTACGCTTGAACGGTAATGGAGATGTTACCCAGACCAATCATGTCTGGAAACGAGAGGACGTGGGTACGTTCGTACCGACGCCGGTCGTAATGGGCAACCAAGTGATACTAGTGCGAGATCGCGGCGAAGTGGAGAGTATCGATCCAGCAACTGGCAACACCAACTGGAAAGGCGAGTTTCCAAAAAGCAGGTCAAATTTTTACTCGTCACCGCTGGTTGCCGGTGGGGTACTCTATGCTCCTCGAGAAGATGGCGTAGTTTTTGTTGCGCGCGTTTCCGGGAACTCGCTTGAATTGCTCGCAGAAAACGACATGGGTGAATCTGTAATTGGTTCGCCCATTCCCTGCGGTGACCGCCTACTTATTCGAGGCGAGAAACATCTTTTCTGTATCGCTGCACCGCAGAAGTAAATTGATGAATAATGAAACAGTCTGAGTTGCGAAGAATCGGCATTCTGATGATAGTTTGGCTGGTTTGCCAGGCGTTTTGCGGCCTGGCTCACGGCAACGATGTAGAAACAATAAGACGCGAATTTGATCGCGAAGTTGGTCAGTACTTCCATGACCATTGCATCAACTGCCATAACGCCGACAAGCAAGAGGGAGAGTTTCGGCTCGACAGGTTATCCAAGAATGTAGGTGTTGAAGATACAGCCCAATGGGCAGAGGTTCGCGAGAGAATCAGCTCTGGTGAAATGCCTCCACCTGCGGCAAAAAACCGACCGACTGTGGGTCGAAGTGCCGCAGTGATTGAATGGCTGACCCAGCAGACAATCACTGGCGAATCAGCGCGGATGGCGAAACGCGAACGAGTCTCATATCACCGCCTTACCCTGTCGTCCGCTCGGTAGGCAACGATAACCTACCCTTTCGCTCGGATACGAATCCGACCAGCGAGTTACCTTGGTTTCAATTAGTGGATGGCGAATTTCCGCCAGAGCAATCGGAGCATTATTTTCCGGGAGAGTTGATCAGCGTTGACCATTTAGAACGCAAGTTCGTGGTACGCAATGATCGCTCGGACACGCAAAATCGCAGTCATTGGGATTTGCCTGTTGCAGCGTCGATGTTGCCGTACGGTTCGATTTTTTACTGTGGTTCGCCAGCCGCGTTGGAAGATATTCCATTAGGAACGCACTTGCACGGCTGGTTCTATAGAAAGTCTCCGGAAGACCGCACGCCGCCTATTGAAGGTTGGCATAATCGGAAAAGTTATGAGGTTGATTTTACTCGCTGCATTCGTTTAGAGGACGACTTTAGTTACCACGTTCGTCGCAATCGACTTTGGCGAATTGACGCCGTTGAGTTAGGTCAGAGCAAACTGACCGTGTCCTTGCTGGACGGTGCAACAACATCGAAGAACACCAGAGTGTTTGATCTGTTGGCAAGCACGCGCGTGTGGCTCGGCCGCACCTGGACGACACTCGATTCGTTGAAGTCAGGCCAAACCGTACTGTTCAATTACACTTGGGCAACTTTGTACGGACCTGGACGAATTACAGAAATTTGGATCGATGAAGCCTCGCGCGCTGCGGCTTCGTCGTTTCAGTTAGCTAAACACCAGATGCATGTTCGCCAACGTGGTGTGCCCGGATGGGTAGACGCTGTAGATAACCAACAGCGGTTTGTCACAATTACTTTTTTCGACAATGTCGACCCCAGATTGTTGAGTGACTTTCAAATTGGCGATCAGGCAGGTGTGGCCGTGGCCGAGAGTTCCTTGTCGACGCACGATCCAGTAAACGATCGGAAGAAGGGGCCAATACTTGAAGTGATTCGTGCTGCGCAGAAACCCGGTTGTAGCGGAGTCAGCATTCGGGTACAGCCCGATTTGTTGCTTGAAGGCTTTAGGCCGCGCCGAATCGTGCGAGTTTTTCCCAGTGCCTGGCCTGTAATCGCTCTGCCCAGAGAACATGAACTGTTCGGCAGGTAGCCACTACAATCGGAATTGGACGATTTGTCTCAATCGGTGGCGGCAGACTTGGCGAAAAGACTCTGTAGATCGTTCTACATTCGGCTCGCCAGTAATCATAGGTGAGTTAATTGTTAATGAATTTACCTTTCAATCGTTTGCAGTCATTTCGAAGGATGCGGTAAATAATCCGTGCCAGTCATGGGGCCTCCTGCCACACAACAAGGGACCGACGCGTCCACCAGCAGGTGGTCGCAAGAAATAGCGTTTCTGTCGGAGCGGTTGGGCGCGCCAGTTGTTACCATAACTTCGGAATTCGACGCTCGATTGGTTTCCTTTTTACCTACGTCGGTTCGCGACGGACCTCCGGAAAAATTGCGCTTCATAGAGCGACTAGTCGGCAGGGCCCGTGTGGGTCGAGTCACGGTCTATCACGCGCTAGTGCCCGGCTCGACATTGGTGATCTCGCCGCTGCCGAACAGTCCAGTCGGTACTATGCTCGTTACGCTGCTGCCGCACTCAGCCGAGGTGTCAAACAAGCTTGTAGCTATGGCCTGCGAGGTACTGGATTTGCGGCTCAAGTCGCAAATGCAGAAGGTTCAAATCGAGGCGTCTTCACACAGGTCTGCGCGACGCTATGAAGATCAGCGATGGCTGAGGGATCTCGCTCGATCCGTGGCCATATCATCGGACAGTCGTAGTATCGAGTCGCTGATCAAGGGTGTATTGGCGCCAGTGCGCGGATCGCTGCGAGCCGAAGGGCTGTATCTGCTGTCCAGCCAATCAGGATCGGTTGAGTATGGATTGCCAGATACAAAATTCGGTCAATCGGCAGTCACCAACCAAGATCTGAGGGAGTTGATGGCCCAGTTGGGAGTTACTGTCTTCTCGTCTCCCATCGTGCTGAATCATGCCGCTTTGCTAGGTGGGTCAGTAAACTCGCTGCTGGCGATTCCGCTGACTTTCGAAGACCAGCCCATGGGGATCTTGGTCGCGATTAATCGTTCAGCCAAGGACCATCGCGACGGTTCCAATTTGTCGGCTCGCGAGTTCAGTTGTGCGGAGATGGCACTGCTGGAAGATGCAGGCGTCCTGCTATGCTCGCAGTCGCATAATCTGCAATTCTTGATCGAATCTCAGTTGCTGGTGATCGGTTCTTTGCGCGCAATGAGCCGAGCGATCGACGCTCGAGACAAGTATACGCAAGGACACAGCGAGCGAGTTGCCAGATTGTCGTACGAACTGGCCAAAATACTGGGTCTGACTGAAGGGAGTTGCCAAGAAATCTATATTTCAGGAATTCTGCATGACATTGGTAAAATAGGAATTCCCGATAGCATCTTGCTCAAGAATGGTCCGCTCACGGACGAAGAGTTTGGCGTTATCAAAAAGCATCCGGAGATTGGGCATCAAATCATTGAACAGATGGGCAAACTACGATTTGTCCTGCCGGGCGTTTTGTATCATCATGAGCGCTGGGACGGCAATGGTTACCCACACGGTTTGCGCGGCGCGTCAATTCCGCTGATGGCTCGGGTATTAGCGGTCGCAGACAGCTTTGACGCGATGACCAGTTCCCGACCCTATCGAAATGCCATGCCCACAGAAAAAGCTTGCGAGATCATCACCAGCGGTGCAAATATCCAATGGGACTCGGCGATAGTCGATTGCTTTCTGGCGTGGCGCAAACGGCGAGATGGCGAACTGGAATCTGCGGTACAGTCCAACGAAAGCTTCATCCCGTTGGGCGTTCCCTACGAAGGAATTGCTCAGTCGGTACTTACACTCGGCATCTAGCCCAGCCGCAAGGTGTCGTCTAGTCGCAATACCGTTCAACGAACGTGGGATAAGCTTCCAGCTTGTCAATATCTTGTGCAAGCAATGGTGAAACTCCGCAACAGGTTGACAAGCTGGAAGCTTATCCCACGTTCGTTGAACGGTATTGCGATTAGACAGCCTTAAAGATCAGGTAATAATTGCGTCGCCGATCGTTGGTGGCAGATTATCATTTGCGCTCCATGGCGATGATCTGACCTACAATCAACCAAATACCAAGAAACAACAACCCCAGCATGGCTTGTAACCATTCAAGAGACATATGGGAAATCCCGATCGCGCAAATTGAAGGAATCTCAACTAGCGTCGTCCCTGCGCGTATCTAGCTTATCCGATCTATGGATTAGCTCCGAATCTCCGACTGCCCTTTTAACTCTCTCACTCGGGCGGCTTGCTTGCCACCGAGTGAGTCGAATAAGTCCCTTGATTCTGGCGATGTGCCCACAAGTCAGTTGATAGGTATCGCCTTAGAAATAAGTGTCCGGTAACTTTTGCGAGGAACTCGCCCTTCGCGTGCTGCCCACAAAAAGTACCGGACACTTATTCCTAGGCCTGCGTCGAATTCGACAAAGTGCCCAACTGACTCGCGGAAGATCCTACCGCGGAGCCTCGCCTCGAGTATCTTATGGAGATACTTGATTGTTTATCGATCGTGTGCTGTAGCCGCGATGAAATATTCTTTATTCGCCCCTACTGTTTCCCTGGTAGGACTTTTTTGCCTCTTAAGAAAATCCGCTGCTCAGCAAAGGCAACACGATGAGCCGTGACCGATGTACCAGCCGAGTGCTGTTGGTTTTTTCGATAACAATAATATGCGGCAGTGCTCATCGGACTACGAATGCTCAGCCAACGCGCCTAGCCGGAGCTGGCACGGATCTGGCGAATTGGCAGTTGCAGATAAGAGATGCGGTCAGCGAGGCGATTCGCACTGGGGACTTGCCAGGTGCCGTGATCGGTATTTGGCACAATGGTCAGTGGAAATTGCGAGAAGCCATCGGAGCTCGCCAGATCGAACCGACCCATGCAGCGATGTCGCTCGATACGATTTTTGATTTAGCGTCGCTCACTAAACCCGTGGCCACCGCTACCAGCGCGATGATTCTCGCGCAGCAAGGCAAAATCGAATTGGACGCGCCGGTGCACAGGTACTTGCCTGAATTCGTTGGTGAAGGTCGCGAGACCGTATTGGTTCGCCATCTGTTAACTCACGGTGCTGGTTTGATTCCCGACAATGCTTTGGCGGATTACCAGCAAGGTATCGAAGAGTCCTGGCGCCGTTTAATGCACATGCAAATTCGCTCACCCGTGGGAACAAAGTTCGTATATAGCGACGTCGGTTTTCTACTAATGGGGAGAATCATTGAAAAAGTAAGTGGTTTGCCTTTGGATGAATTTGCTCGGCAACATATCTTCCAGCCCTTGGGTATGAACGATACTGGTTTTCGACCAGTTGCCGAAAAATTGAGTCGCGTGGCGCCGACCGAACCGCGTGATGGATTGATGCTCAAGGGAATCGTGCACGATCCACGTTCGGCACTGCTCGATGGCATCGCTGGCCACGCCGGACTGTTCTCCACGCTGGATGATCTGGCCATTTATGCGCAGATGATGTTGGCCGGCGGTGGCCACTTAGGGCGGAGAGTGCTCGATCGCGATGTTGTTACGCGCATGACTGTCCCGCGAATCGTAGAACATCGCGAAGGTTTTGGGACTATTACTCGCACGTTGGGTTGGGATCACCACAGTACTTACAGTTACAACAGCGGGGACTGCCTCAGTCCAACGGCCTTTGGACATGGAGGATTTACAGGAACTGTTTTCTGGATCGATCCAGACGCAAATCTGTTTTTCATATTCTTGAGCAATCGACTTCATCCTGACGGCAAGGGGAACGTGAATCGATTGGCGGCAAAAGTCTCGGCGATTGCCGTCGAAAGCCTGCTGGGAACAAGACCGTCGGTGCAGCATGCCGAGAAAGCGTTAGACTCCGCGGCGCCGATCACGCTGCCTGGGATCGACGTGTTGGCACTTCGTGGTTACCGAGATCTGAGCGGCAAGCGAGTTGGCTTGATTACGAATCAAACCGGATTGAACTCCTCTGGCATGCGGACGGTAGAACTGCTCGCGAAAGCAAACAGTGTTAACCTCGTGGCTTTGTTTAGCCCCGAGCACGGCATTCAGGGCAAGCTGGATGTAAGCAAAATTGGTGATACTCGCGATCCAGAATTTGATCTTCCCGTTTTTAGTCTCTACGGGGAAACCAGGCGTCCCAGGGCCGAACACCTTGCGCAAGTAGATTGTCTAGTCTACGACATTCAAGATATTGGTGCGCGATTTTATACCTATATCGCCACAATGAAAGAATGCATGCTTGCCCTAGCCGGCACGGGCAAGTCGTTCGTTGTACTGGATCGCCCAAATCCCATCGGTTCGGCGGTTCGCGGGTCGTCGCGAGATGATGGTCGCGAGAGCTTTGTGGCATGCCATAATCTGCCGGTCCAGCATGGTATGACGGTCGGCGAAATAGCGATTCTATTTCGCAAAGAACTGACATTGGATCTCGATTTGGTCGTTGTGCCAGTTCAAAATTGGACAGGCCGTACGACTGGCGAAGAGACAGGATTATGGTGGATCGATCCTTCGCCGAATATGCGCAGTCTTTTGGCAGCTCGGCTTTATCCGGGAATCGGGCTGTTGGAAACAACCAATATTTCTGTCGGCAGAGGAACCGAGCGTCCGTTTGAATGGATCGGCGCCCCGTGGTTAGACGCACAAGCTCTGGCTCGATGGTTCAATTCTCAAGCAATTCCCGGCTGTCGAGCGATAGCGAGACGTGATACTCCCACATCGAGCAAGTTTGCGAACCAAGTTTGCCCTGGAGTTCAGTTGATTGTGACTGATACTGACCGGCTGGATGCGCTCCGCGTTGGGATCCATCTAGCACTTGGTTTGCGTCAACTACACCGCGATCAATGGGAATGCGATCGGATGGATGTCTTGCTAACGAACAAGAAAGTGCTGGATGCCGTCAAACGAGCTGCGCCCTGGAACACGATTCAAGAGATTTTCGCCGAAGACGAAGCAAAATTCTTGCTTCGCCGACGCAGTGTTTTGTTATACGAATAGGAATCAGTCCGCGCTCTCAGTTCGCCGTGCGCATTCATTACGTCGCAGAGTTGGCTCGATTAAATTGGTCCCACCACTGCGACAACCAGCGGTGGAGCAACTGGCCTATCGTCATCCGTTCTGACGGAATCGAGACTTTGACGATTTGCCCAGGAACCCACATCGCGCTCGATGCTGGATCAATTCTCGCATGGATCGCAAAGCGAGGTTGCGGCAGTTTCAAGGCACTGGACCCGTCTGGTTGTGCGACCAGTTCGACTGGAAGGGGGCCGCCGTGAACGGCCGCTAACGCTTGCTCGTCCAGTTGATCTTCACCGCGCGTACTGACTTTTTCTAAGTAGGCCGAACCCACCAATCCCGAACTGGACGTTAATTGAATATTTGTGCCTACAGCTTTAAGTAATGCGGGACAGTCTTTCTGGCTGGTTGAACCCTTTACTTCTAAACTAGTTGGATCGATGATCATGCCCATTGGCTGCCCTAACTCGAAATACTGACCCAGAGCGTTGCGCAGTTCCGGTGACACTAGTGTGCCATCTCGAGTTGCGCGAATCTCCAATCCTTGGATGCGAGCTTGGAGCTGAACGATCTGTTCCTCCAGCGATTTCACATTTGCTTGCTCGGCTTGACTATTGGCGAGTTCGCCGCGAGCCAGCAATACTCGCTTTCGCTCGATGGCGCTTTGGAGTTGGACTTGCTTTAATCGCAATTCAAATGCCAAATTAGAATTGTGAAGTCTCGCAATCAAATCGCCTGACCGAATGAGTTGGTTGTCGCGCGCGAGTACTTCGGTGAGAAATCCAGATGCATCGTTGCGTAGGACCAATGGCTCGCGAAATGAAATAATTCCAGGGACGGCTCGATGGATGGGAGAAGGGAGACTGAACAATACTGCTGTACCCGCTACGGTAGTCGCCAGTCCGAGCACCACTTCTCGACGATATTTGGCTACTTCAACCGGATCTTTGGCCTGCAACCGAGCCATGCGGAATCGTCGAAGCAAAGGAAAAATCACCCAGTTGTAGGCAGCCCAGCCGACCATCAAGACGCCAACACCTTGCCAGACATTCATCGCCCACCAGGCCAAGGTAAATAGCATTAGGATTCGATAGAAAAAACACAACAGGCCGTAGATTGCCAGCAGCCAGGTAAATCTGCCCGGGTGGGATCGCCAAGGCCAGATGATTGTCTTGACCAGCTTCAACAGCGCGACCTGTGCTTCATTCCACAGCTTGGGTCGACCCAGTAAATCACTGAGGATGAAATAGCCGTCAAACTTCATCAATGGATTGGCGTTAAAAGCAAACGTAGTCAAAGTGCCAAGTGTGGCAATTGCTGCTGCAATATATTGCACGCTCTCGTTGGTCACGCTCAATGCGACAATCAACGCAATCGCCGCAATTACAGCTTCGAACAAGATGCCCGCTGCGGAGCAGAGGATCCTATGCCAACGGTTCGCAATGCCCCACAAATCCGTCATATCGACGTAGGGCACTGGCGCAAAGAACAGAAAGTGAATTCCCGCCGACCTAATTTGGCTGCCCACGAGCGACGCGGATACTGCATGACCAAGTTCATGCACAATCTTCAAGACAAACCAAGCCAACAACCACCACAGTTGCGCGTCCTCGACGAACAAGTTATTGCCGATCCGAAACACTTCGCCCGGTTGTCGCAGAACCATGATTATCGCTATGGTGACCAGCAGCGCGCTCACCACGGCCATCGGCAGCGAAAACAAGAATGAACATGCTCGCGCCAAGCGTTCGACCATGGGACCAGGGATCAAGGGTACTTTGATAAAGAAGGGGTCGACGATGGGACTGGCAGAACTGCTTCCATTTACCATCGCGCCAGGGACGCTTGTGGGACCAGGAGTACTCACCAGCCCCTGCGACGCGATCCAGGTGACGACCGAGCAGATTTGTTCGCGACGAAATTCCTCACCAGGCTGCGCTCGGGCAATCGCAGCCTCGACTTCTGACAAAGTACGTTTTCCATTCAAGGCGTTGGCGACTAGGTACTCCATTCTGCCGAATCGCAAGAACCGACCCGATTGTGGTTCTTCGAGTGCGTACCAGATTCCGTCGATTTCGCCGTGCGTAATGAACCGCAAGTCGGATCGAAACGCAGGAAGGGGCTTTTCAGGTTGAGTATCCGTATTTACCATGCTACTTTCTTCATCAGCCACTGCAGTGGGCGAAAGAACAGCAACCAGCCGACGGTTTTAGTTCCTGTTTGAATGCGCACCGTTCCCTTGGCACCGGGGCGCAGCAGCAGTTCGGCGTTATCTACTGTCATTTCCGCTACGAATACGGCCGTATCGTCGATAATGCGCGCGTGAGGTTCGATACGTTCCAAGCGGCCCGTCCAAGTCCGTCCAAATGCCGAATCCACACGCAGTGTGCCTTGTTCACCCGCCGATATTTCAGCTAGATCGTCGGGATGCAGGTGTGTTTGAATAGTCATCTTGTCCAAAGCTGCGATCTCAAACAGGGTTCCTCCGCGTTGGATGGGATTACCAGTGCTGCGCGACCAGTCGCCTTGGACAATGGTGCCAGCCATGGGACTGCGCACTTCGAGCCGGCTGAGGTTGTCGTTAATCATGTCGATGCGAGTTTGCACTTCTTGCCTGGTATACTTGGCGATTTGCATTTCTCCCGCCGCACCGTTAGCCAGCGCCGTTGACCGTTTCTGAACCGATGTTTCCAATTGCGCTCGCAGGGTCGAGAGTTCCGCTTGCAGATCCTCATCGTGCATGCGAGCCAACAGTTGCCCTGGCGTGACTTGGTCGCCGGGTCGGACCAACGATTCTTTGATCCGACCGTCGAAGGGACTGGCCACATATTGCCGAATGGCCGGTTCGATCATGCAATCTCGCCGAGGCCAATAAGGCACGGAAATGGCCATTGCGCATGCGCCGATCCCCAACACGGTGGCAATGATCTGCGCTTTCTTGGTGCGCCAATTGGTGAACCACTTTTTCCAACCTGCGACGTTAACTCCCGAACGATGCAACAAGAAAGCTTCGAACCAGGGAGAAACTTCCGCGACTAGATTTGGCAACTCCTCCGCGAGTGTCGCCAGGCTCTCGCAATCATGCGCGGACTTCGGTACGACGACTAAGCCTGCGCGCATGCCTAGCGACTGGAAAGTAATCGCGCCGGCCAGGGCACATTCACCGCCGACTTCCCTCGCTAACTGTGGCAAGACGTTTGAGAGCCCATCACATTCCGGTCCTACGACAATTGTCGTGGGTGAGATCGTAGACTCCAACAAACCGCTTCGAATCACTGGTGGCAAGCGTTTATTCTTGTCCCATCTGGCAGCCGAACAGAATACTTCGCCTAATTGGCCGACAAACCCAGTTGTGGCAATAAATACTGTTGCATCAAGTTTGAAGGCCAGCAATCCCAGGAGGCTGGGAAGCGACTTTGGGTCACTGGGATGAAACATATTCCAGTCGATAGTCCGACTCGGCTGGGGTGTGCTGGCAGATTCAGGTCTCGGTGGACCCAGCGCCAGAGTTGAAAGGCTGCTACGTTGAATGGCGGCCAAGTCTGGCATCGCAGTTCCGACGCTAGTCACAATTCGTGCCCTTCCTTGGGATCAATAGTGGAAGTTCCTGATTTCGTTGGCGAGCAACTATCGCGTCTTGTTACCCGCGTGACATCCGCACTTGAGCAATCGATCTAACTCAGTCGCCCTTGTGCTCGAGCGTAGTTACTTGTTCACAACCGATGGATGGGGATTGACGGCGACCGGTCCGAGGTCATCGATCACCAAGCTGCAGCGAGAACCAATGTTCTCGCCCACTGGGTTATCGATCAGCACTCGCAACTCCAGCAGACCACTCTCACCGTCTGCTACGGGTGCAAGATAATCCACCAGCGCGCTAGCCAACTGACCGCTGGGCAGCGAAACTTTCACATTGGTTCGTCCAGCTATTTGCTTGACTTCTTCGTCCATCAAGAAAAAGCTGGCCTTCAACTTGGACACATCGGCAATTCGTACGACCTGTGGCGAATTGGGAGCCACATACTCCCCAAGCTCACGATACAGCTCGACGACAACTCCCTGTATCGGTGCATAGATCGTCCGATCATGGAGCTGTTGCTTGAGCTTTTCTACCTGCTTACCGTAAATACGTCGTTCTTGTAGTTCACTTTCCAGCCTTCCCTGCGCCATGCGTAAATCCGCTCGCGCTTTCTCTAGCTCACTAGGAAACGCATGATTTCGAGCTGCCAATTCTTCGAGCTTGACCAGCTTTTCCTGATGAAAATCTACTTCTGCCTTGGCGGTGTTAATTCTGCCAGCCGACTCCGCCTGAATTTCCGCCATATTCAGTTGAATCCGCACAGAATCGCAATCCAATTCAGCCAAGGATTGCCCCAACTCGACTTTATCACCCAGCTTTACCAAGATCTTGGTAACCAGCCCCGATTCGCTGGTGGCAACTTTGCTTTCGCGCCAGGGTTTCAGCGCTCCGTCGGGAGCCGCCTGCGCAGTTAGTGGCATTCGTGACGATTCGACTTGACCGAGCGAGACGCTGGCAAGAGACAATGCGAGTGACAAACCAGTGAGGACTGTGCGATTAATCAGGCTTTGAAACATCGGATCACCTACGAGATAGTTGAGTTCATTTTCCAACTAACCATAGGTCTTAATTGACATGCAGTGCGCCGCCGAGTCGCCGCAGACAATTTTTAATGGGCACCGTATTCCGAAGATTTCAAATGTGCAGAATGTAACAAGTTTGCCAACGAAGATAGGCCGATCGGTACCTCGGCGGCGAAGGTACCGTGCGTAAACATCTTATTTAAGAACCGCTTTCTCGCGCGTCTTGCGCGCCGGTCGTGTTTCACGAGGGCGAGATTCTTTTGAAAACGGTTTTGGCGGACGAGCCCGATGGGCGCCAGTGGCTCGATGATCGGCTGGCTCGATGCACATCGGTTGGCCAGCGACTCGAATTCCGGCAAGTGAATTCAGGACCGATTTCGACAAACCTTCCGGAAGATCGATCGTGCTGTGATCTTCAAAAATCTGGATGCGACCAATTTGTTCCGTCGGAATTCCTGCCTCGTTCGCTAGCGCGCCGACGATATTCCCGGGTTTTACTCGATGCATGTGGCCGACTTGGATTCGATAGGCTGTCAGTCCGACATCGGACGAGCCCGTTGCACTGGACTGGGCTCGGCGAGGTCGCCTGCCAGCTTGATCTTCGGCGGTGAATCGCGAGGTTCGTCGCGATTGCGAACTGTCACGTCGCGAACGCGTGTCGCGGGGCGAGGAATCAAATTCTGCAGTAACGAATTCCTCTTTCAACAACAGCGGTTTCTTGCCGTGAACAATCGCGGCCAACGCAGCGGCGATGTTCTCGGTTGGAATTTCCGGGTTGTCGCGACGGAATTGTTCGACGACCGAGAGGAACGTATCTAAGTCCGCGTGAGCCAAGCCGCTGGCAATGCGGTCGTGGAATTTCTTGACTCGGCCCTTGTTGATAACTCGATTCGATGGAAACTCCATGGGCACGATGGTCTGGCGCGTCGCCCGTTCGATGCGTTTCAGTTTGCCGAGATCGCGTGGCCCGAGGAACAGGATAGCTTGTCCGCTTCGACCAGCTCGCCCCGTGCGTCCGATACGATGAATGTATGCTTCGCTGTCGAACGGTAAATCGTAGTTCACGACATGGCTGATCCGCTGCACATCCAAGCCGCGAGCAGCCACGTCAGTGGCGACCAAAATGTCAAGTTTGCCCATACGCAGATGGTCGACAATTCGCTCCCGCTGCTTTTGCGGCATATCGCCATTGAGCGCTGCGGCGCGGTAACCAGCGTGATTGAGAAACTCCGCCAACGGCTCAGTGGAACTCTTCATCTTTACAAATACGATCATGCCATCGACCGACTCAGCTTCGAGAATGCGGGCCAGCACACTTTCCTTGTGCGCTGGGTTAGCGATCACGTACCGTTGATGTACTGTGTCGGCGGTTGCGACGCGCTGGCCAATCGTGATTTCGTGTGGATTGCGAAGATACTGTTGTGCAATCTCGCGAATGGGTTGTGGCAAGGTTGCCGAAAATAAAGCGATGTGACGTTCCTTGGGCGTCTCGCTCAATACCCACTGCACATCTTCCGCGAAGCCCCGGCGTAACTGTTCGTCGGCTTCGTCAAGCACCACACTGCGCAGCGCGCTGAGATTAAGCGAACCGCGGCGCATGTGGGCCATGACACGACCAGGCGTGCCGACGACGACGTGCGAGCCGTGATCCAGTTTGCGAAACTGAACCATGTAATCTTGACCGCCGTAAATGGCCGCGACCCGCAAGCCCGTCAATCCCGAAGCGTATTTTTCGAAAGCCTCAGCGACTTGAATGGCTAACTCGCGCGTCGGTGTCAACACCAGCACTTGGGTCGCGGGCGATTTTACATCCAACCGCTGTAACAGAGGCAGCGCGAACGCAGCCGTCTTGCCCGAACCAGTTTGCGCTTGCCCTAATAAGTCGCGCCCTTCCAACAAGATTGGAATGGCCTGCGATTGTATCGGAGTGGGTTGGGTGTAACCGGATTTCTCGATCGCCGAAATCAGAAATGGTTGAAGACCCAAATCACGGAACGAAGACCCAGGGACAGCTAATTCAATATCTTGCGTCATAAAAATCTCGAGCCAAATTGATCACAAAGCCAGGTAAATCACAAAAGCAGGTACTGCTTTGCAGCAGGAACGAACGCGTTTTGTGTATGGCTCAGTGCGCCCCACGGACCCAATTTCCCGGAGCGAACAATCTGTAGCTGACCCGAAAAGCATCCATCTGCAATCAATGGTGCTCAGAAACCAATTTGGTCCCGACACCAATTAACCCCTAGATTAACCCTTTTTCCTAAAAGCACAAACGCAAATTTCTCGACGAGTAGAGAGTAGAGCAATTGTCCTCAATTGCTCCTAATTGCACCTGCAAATGACAACCGTTCTCGAGTAACCGACAAATGTGCTCCGATAGACAATAACAGCAAAAACCCTGAATGGCTCTAAATTGTTCGGAAAATTAGCTGGACAGCGCCACTTTCATTTGCAGTGGAAAGAACAAGTCGTTGCAGCGAAATCGTTTAACCCGCAGCCGCTAGGCGAGGATTGGGTTGAGTTTTCGAACTTCTTGCAAAGCCAAGCTCAACCCAATCCTCGCCTAGCGGCTGCGGGTTAAACGAGCCTCGACTGCTGCAGAGTTGAACATAATGCCGAAACGGGCCTCGGCAACTATTGTCACCGGACCCGCTGCGGACTTATCCCCCTGCCCTCGTTCACAGCGTCAAGCTGTACGTAGTGATCGATCTATCGCAAAGCGATCGTTATTGATTGGAGCGAGCAGGCCGCCACTGCGGGGACTCGAGCGACGAGCCCTGGGAACTAGAATAGGACTCGCCAACTCGTTGGCGATTCAATGAGCCAGAGGAAACGGCAGGTTCGACGTGCGAATGATCGCGGGACTTGTCCAAACTTCCCCAATCGAATCTGGACGCATCATTGCCTCCGGGACCACTGGACAAGTGAATTTCCGCTCGACCACCGGACTGGCCACCACGAATCGTGATGGGAGCCTTTTCATTCGCCTTTGGAGTGGGAATGGTTTCCGGTGCATCTTTTGGTTCGCTGTCGATGTCGGGCAGTTCCTTGTCGTTTTCACGACTGTCTTCTTCCATCGCGGGATCTTCGGCGACCGGTTGTTTTGGACCGGAAGAAATGTTGCCTTCGGTCAGGTATCCCGCTTCGACGCGTCCACGGCTAACGACGCTCGGGCGAGTGTAGCCATAGTCGACATAGTGTCCGGCGGCACGTTGTTTAGCCAATTCTTCAGCATCCCAGTATGCTTTTGACGGCCAAGGTCCTTCGCCAAGCGAAATATTATTCAGGTCCAGCAACGAACCTTTGAGGTAATGGATATTCACGAGGGCTTTGTTGTACTCACATACCGCTCGATGGTATCCCTGTTGCGAACGTGCACGTTGTTCCTCGGCACGCAGTAGTTGGTCCAGCGTAATGCTCAATTGGTCCACAGCGCCCCGCTGAATCCGATTGAGATAAACGTCGATTTCGGAATGGTGGGCACTCATCTCGTCAAAATGCAATCGAATCGCGTCATGCATCGCTTCCGCACTGCGATAGGCAGTCGTCAGATTGTCGACAAGGTGAGTTTCTTTAACTCGCAATTCCTCGTGAAACTTGGCCAATTGCCATTGCGATCCTTGAATAAGCGCGAGTTGCCTACGCGCTCCAAACGAATTCGGTGTGAATTCCAGTCGAGCACCTACTTCTTGATAGTCGCCACTGGTCAGTTCTTGAAACGCATTGGAGCCAACGTCTGGAAATCGAACACCGGTTCGATCGGCCCTAGCGAGTTGGTCACCGACTCCAACCCAGCGATACGTCGACGATATATCCAACTGCGGCAATAATTGGTTTTTGGCTGATATCAACTCCAACTCGCGTTGCTTGATCGCCCATTTCTGCCTCTGCAATTCGACATTGCGATTGAGAGCTTCCGATAGGATTTCGTACCAATCGAATTCCACTCGCGCATAAGTTGGTTCGTCGATGGGTCGGATCATGCGACCGTCGGTTGGGCTCCAACCAATCTTCTCGCGAAGGATCTGCTCCCTACCTCGCAATCCTCGTGGGTCGTTTCCGGGCACGGCGGAACCGTCGATGGCGGCGTTTACTGCAATCTTGAATTGATAGAAGCGTCCCTGAGCTTGGAATTTTGCTTCGGGAGAAGTATCGCCCACACCTTCGCGAGCGGATGCGACTCGCCACAGTTCGGTTGCGGTCTTCAGCGATTCTTGTGTCGCCTCGACGTCGCGATAGCCGCAATATAGATCCCAATAGGCATCCTCAACGGCCTTGACTAGATTTCGCGTATTGGCTGCAAAATCGTGCGTTTGAATATCTTCGTTAATACGAGCGAGTACCACTGGAATTCGATTGATCAGCGTTCCACGCCCTTTCATCAATGGATGCGTAATTTGCATTTCTAGCGCC
>SYJV01000374.1 GCA_005798335.1 Planctomycetaceae bacterium
CCTCGCTAGCAAAGAAAATCGATGTAAGGATCTCAAGAAAAGTATCCAAATCGATCTTGATTCGAGGGAATTGAAGGTTAGGAATTCGATCATTCTTATGTCAAGAAAGATGTGGGGTATAACAAGGCTTCCAGCTTGTCAATTGGTAGTGGAATGTTGACCATTGCTTGTACAACATATTGACAAGCTGGAAGCTTATCCCACGTCATGTGAACCGAGCCCAAATTTGGCGATTTTGTCTCAATATTTTGATATTGTTAGCCGGAGGCGTAATGTGGTAGCTTTCTTCCACAACCCAGCAAGTGCGGCGCTGCGCGCCGTGTGATTGAATAGGTAGGCTAAGGGAGGAGCCAATATGCAGTTTGTTAATTTTGACGTACGAAATGGTGACGGAAACGATCATTGCAGAGTCGGTTCGCTGACGCCCGGTTTGAATGCTATCTGCGAACCCACTGGTGCCAGCAAAACTAACCTGATGGAATGGCTGAGCAGTATGTTGTCCGTTGACTCGAGCGCCGCTGGCAATCGGCCGGCTGGTGCTCAGCGAGCTGCTGGAGTCATCGAATATCGGCTAGCCAATGAGTTACTGAGACTGGATGCGCCAACGAGCAACTTGGTCCACGATGGCCAGCGCCATACCGTTACTACGGCCAACGGTTTCCTACCGGTGTCAGGCAATCAACGTCGCGCTAGCCCAATGCAGTTGCGCGGCTTAAACGAGATGCTGGAAATCGCTAGCGGTACGAGCGCCATCAGTCGCTTGCATGCGCTCGCTCGAGACTTAAAACTGCGCGATCAATATTCCGTGGATCGACAAGGGCAACGACAATATTTGCAGAGACGACAGCAGGAATTACAAGCAAAATTGCGTCGCCTGGAGGTTTCAGCCCATGCACGTGAGGATCTACTGTCGCAAAAAAATCGGCTCGAAACCGAATTGAACTCACTTCGCACATTGCCGAATAGCCCGCAAATCGATGCCGCGAGTGAACGACGTCGGTTGTGCGATCAGATTTCGTCGAGCGAATCGGAAATTAAGAAAATCGGTCGGCAAGTTGAACAGCTTGACGATTCGATTTCCAAATTAAAGGCAGAGTTAAGTCGCGAGCATGCGCCTCAAATGGTCGAACGCGTGCCATCTTCCTATCGTGAGCAAATGGCGGAACTCGATGGACAATTGTATCGATGGCGGCAGACATTGCGCGAGGTCCGCGCCTATCGCGATCGACTCGATCACAATGCAACGGATCTCCGCTTGGATCGGCAGATCGGCGACCATATATCCGTAACCAAACGAGCTGAACCGCGCGTACCCTTGCGATCTCTCGAAGGGCAAATCTTGGCCTTGCGAGAACAGCTATCCGGATTCGTGAGTCGATATCAAGTAATTCAATCCAGCGATGGCGTCGCTCATGAATTACCGGCGGCTCTTCTGAGCATGCAGCGTGAATTATACGAAGTTTGCCAACAGTTATCGCGGCATGAGGCACTGACGATCAGCCAAACGCTCTGCGAGCAATCGGCTCAACTGGCGCGTTGTGACTCGGAATTGCTGCAAGCAATCGAGAAGCTGATCGGACAACGCGCCGAGTTACTGCGGCGCATTGCAGAAGAGTACCACTTGTCCGATTCCGAATTGGCGCTCGCGTTCGGCGATTGGTGCGAATGCCACAGTCACCCGCATCTGCACGAGTGGCTCGTCAGCAACCAGGGGCCTCATAACGAAACGAAGCTGACTGCGACCGAAGAACCGCTGCGCCGCGAGATCGCTCGATTGGAAGACGAGCGTCGACTGGCATCGACGCGGCTGGAAGCGTTGCGCGGCGACTTGGCCGAATGGGATTCTCAATTGAGGCGACTTGGGGAAGCAACCGTTTTGCTTGCGCCAGCGCGAGCAGAATCGGAGATTCGCCGCGAGCTGGAATTGTTGAACAGCGATCTCATCGATTTAGACTCACTTGAGCGTTACAGTTCCGAACTGGCGGAGATAGATCGACGCCTGCAGTTAATGCCACTTTCCGGAATCGACGACAATCGCTTTCAAGCGGCCTTGGATCGCCATTTATTGGGCTTAGGTGCTGAACATCGGTACTCGGAAATTCCAGTACGGCGTGTGGCTGCCCATCGTCCTTTCGCAAGCTCGTACCTCGGTGCTTCGCGAACTTACTTTGATGCGCCAGAGCATTCGTCAACTCGACAGTGGGCAGCGCGCAGGCCCAAGTACGAATTTGCAAGTTCCCATACGCCCGCAGTGAGCGCACACCGAGAATACGCGGAGCCCACGTTGCACGCCCCCGATCCCGTGGTCGAGACGGCACTGCGTTTGGCAATCGCTCAGTGTTTAGCAGAATCGGCCAATTCCATTCCCGTGATCCTAGATTCAACGCTCGACCAGTTGCCTTTGAATTGGATTGAGTCAGCCGTTCGGCATTTATCGAATGTCGCTCGCGAACATCAGCAGGTAATTATCTTGACCAGTAATCCACAAGTCGCCAATTTGGTCCGCGACCTCGGTGGAAACACTTTGCAGATGCGATTTGCCGAACGAGCCCACGAGTCTTCGTTGGATATCAATCGTTCGTTGCATGCTTTCGCGAACGAACACGAAACTGAGAAGTGGCGTGAACCTTTTACGCGCGGTCCTGCCCACAGCCCATCGCGGCGACCAAGCGGCGATCGCGAGCCAAATCGCAGGAAGAGCTCCACCTATTTGGTCGAAGCCTCGTTGGTCGATCACTTACCGTCGCTTCCGTCGGCTGCAGTGGCGAGCTTGAAATCGTTAGCGGTTAACCGCATTGGCGATTTACTCGACGCCGATCCGCAGTGGCTGGCTGAGCGCCTTCGATCCAAGCGAATCGATACTGCGACTGTCGAGGCGTGGCAAGCCGAAGCGCGATTGTTGTGCACGGTTCCAAAGCTTCGACCATTCGACGCGCGAGTCTTGGTTGGCGCGGGTATCCGCCAACCGCGTCAGTTGGCTCAAATGCACCCCAGTCAGTTACTGGATCATGTTGAGAACTTCCTCGCTACCGACCGAGGTCGCGAAATCCTCCAGAGTGGAAACAGTTACGAATTGTCGCGCATTACTTCTTGGATTGCGGCCGCTAAGAACGGTGCCGCATCCTACCGTCGTAGCAATATTCCCGACACCGATCACGATCCGCATCATTCTCAATCACATTCCGCACCGGTCAGTCCAGCAAAGCGCCGACAGGAATCGCGAGTTGACGATTCGCGGTCGCGTCGAGCCGGAGCAACCAATCCTCCCAAGCGTCGCACGGTCGTTCCATCACAGGCCGGAGTGGCTGATCCCACAAGCGTGGAATCCGCGTGGAAATTCTACTTGCAGCTTTCCAGTCCGGTCGTCGATGCTCCATCGATTGGTCCACGTATGGCCGAACGACTGTTGCGCGCCGGCATTTCGACTGTTGAACAACTCTTGGCAGCAGTACCTGAGACACTCGCCGAGCGAATCGCATCCAAGCAAGTTACAGCGGACGCAATTCGTGCTTGGCAAAACCAAGCCCGATTAGTCTGTCGCATTCCTAACCTGCGCGGACACGACGTTCAGTTGCTGGTTGCGGCTGGAATTGCCTCCGCCGATGAACTCGCCAGGATGCAGCCAGGAAACGTCTTGCAACGCGTGACGGACATCGCAAATTCACCTGAGGGTCAGCGATTCTTGCGAGGCAACAAATCGCCCGACGAGACCGAGGTCAGCGAGTGGATTCGGTGGGCAAACCACAGCCGATCCATCCAAGCCGCCTAGGCGTGCGCGGATTGTGCCTATCGGGCTGAAAGGCCAGGGCACATACCACACCAGGGCTAATGGGGCCGTGCGACGCCGTTGACGTGCGACCAATAGCGAGCGATTTCCCGCGGACCGGAGATGTAGTACCGACCGTTGACTTGGCCGCTTACCATGCCGAGTGCATCTAATCCAGGCTTGTCCGCCAACACTAAGACCGGACAGCTTTGATTATCTGCGCCAATCAATTGGACAATCTCATTACGCGGCCTCGGGAAATCGACGTAGCGCAAGTCCAAATTGTGTCTCAGTTTGGGAAAATACGCCAGCACGCCGGTAATTTCTGCACACTGTGGACAATAGTACGGCAAGCCCTGTCCGTCTGCGAAACTCTCTTTAAGCAAGAACAAAACATCGCGCTGCATATGGCTGACTCCTGTCGGGCGATCTGACAAATTTGGCTACGGCGGTTAGGCGAGCGGCAGATAGTTTCTTACCAATACAAGCCCGAAGCGCAAGCGAGTGTATGCCAGGATTGACGCACTCGCTTGCGCATCGGGCTTGTATTCGCTGAGCCCTTGGTAAATTCCCATCTGCCGCTCGCCTTAAGGCGTGCGCGAAGGCTCGCTTTGTTTGTCGAGCGTTTGACCGTGCGCTCGCCATCGATCAGCTAATATTGTATCAAGTACCAATTGACTGATGTGGTATACGACCATCGGCAGTATGCTGACCCCGCAGTCGATGGCGAGTTTTAGACCGACCATCAGCGTTTTTTGGCTGCCACCAATCGCTACGGCAATTTTCTGCGGACGTGCGATGCGAGTCTGAGCGGCCAACCACCAGCCAATGCCCAGGACCAGCAAATGCAATAAACTGGCCAGCACAGTGACTTCAATAACTTGCTGAATCGTTAAGGCATGGGCGTC
Organism: Planctomycetaceae bacterium; assembly: GCA_005798335.1. GTDB lineage: Bacteria > Planctomycetota > Planctomycetia > Pirellulales > Pirellulaceae > Aureliella. The sequence goes on from SYJV01000374.1 coordinate 4,675, forward strand.
ACTGGAGAATCGAATTCGCTGGCCCATCTGAATGGAACCCAACAGGACCATCGTCAGGATGCCGAACTGACAAATCAGCGCAATGCTCTGCTTGTTCTTGGTCGCCCACTGCGCTACTGATTGCTTCAGTCTGGCAATTTGGGCTAATGTCATGGGCAACAGCACCACAACCAGCAAGCCCTGAATGAGATCTCCCAGATCGAGTTGCACTCGTTTTCCAAGTAACAATACTAACCAAAGTGGCGTTACGACGACGCAGGCCAAGTTGGTGATCAGCGTCACCAACACCGCTACGGTATCATCGCCTCCAGCTTTGTTGGTCCAAACAGCCGCAGAAGCCAGCGTGCAAGGGATAGTCGCAGCAACAATCAGTCCACCTCCAACATATGGGGTCATCAACATCGCGAACGCCAACGCAACCAGCGGAAACAACCCCATGTTGATCAGCGACGCGAGGATAGCTGGCCACGGTTGGCGTAGAGCACGCCTCACCCAAGCCAACGGTACGGGTAATGCCATCAACGCCATAACGAAAAAGACTACAGACTCCCTTAGCCAACTCTGATCAGCCAGAAATGACAACTGCGGACTGGCAACGGTCCCGACTAGGACGACTATTGCTAGAGCAACTAAGAACCACTGCCCAACCAACGATTTCCAAATCCTCAAACTACTGCCCCTTTGGTTAGTACTGGTATACCAGTACACTCTTTACAGCAAGGGTAATACTAGCCCGACGCGCAAGCGAGTGCCTGCCGCCATCACGCACTCGCTTGCGCGTCGGGCTTGTATTCCCGGGTAGACCAAGCACCACGCGATTGTAATCTAATCAAAGAGCGCTACATTGTTTAACCCGCAGCCGTAGGCGCGGACGCAAAATCTCGTGCATAGAATTACTGCGGTCATCCTCGCCTACTGCCCTACGGCTGCGGGTTAAACTAAGTTGCGCTGCCCAATTAATTTTTTCTCGACTGACACAGGGCTGATTTTGTATGCTCCGTTACTGGACTGCTGGTGAATCTCATGGAAAGGCCCTGATCGCTTTGGTGGACGGATTTCCCGCCGGTATGGAAATCGACCTTGAGATGATAAACGTCGAACTGCAACGTCGGCAAGGCGGATATGGACGAGGCGGACGCCAGAAACTGGAAACAGACACCGTAGAGTTTCTCACGGGAACTTGGCAAGGCAAGACGCTCGGCAGTCCTCTGACGTTGCAGGTCATCAATGCCGACTACAAACTTGAACGGCTCAAGGAACTCGACCGCCCGCGACCAGGCCATGCAGACTTGACCGGTGCGATCAAGCACTTGGGATCGATCCGAGGAGTGCTCGAACGGGCAAGCGCTCGCGAGACGGCAGTCCGAGTCGCTGCCGGGGCACTTGCGCGACAATTGTTGCGGCACTTCCAAATCGAAACGATAGGTTACGTTATCGAGATTGGCGGACTGGCCGTTGAAACGCCGACCGGTGATATCGCGTCACGTCGGCGCGAGCGAGATGCAAGCATCGTTTATACTTTGGTTCCAGCTCGCGACGAAGAATTTCGTCAACTGATCGATCGCGCTGCGGAAGAAGGCGATACGTTAGGAGGCGTCGTTGAAGTACGCGTCGAAGGCCTACCGATTGGCTTGGGAACTCACGCGCAGTGGGAACGGAAACTTGACGGGCGAATCGCGCAAGCCGTGATGGCAGTGCAAGCGATCAAGGGTGTGGAAATCGGCATGGGATTTCAAGCGGCTCGATTGCCTGGCTCCAAAGTGCACGACGCGATTCACTTCGACTCTAGTCAAAAGCACTTGCCGCATTTGGGATACACGCGACCGACCAATAACGCCGGAGGTTTGGAGGGTGGCATGACTAACGGCCAACCTCTGGTAGTTCGCGCGGCTAAGAAACCGATCAGTACATTGCGCAAACCGCTCGATTCCATTCGGATGGATACCAAGGAATCGCATCGCGCCAGTTACGAACGCAGCGATGTGTGCGCGGTTTCCGCTGCCAGTGTGATCGTCGAACACGTGGTAGCATTCGAAGTGGCCTGCGCACTGGTCGACAAGTTTGGTGGTGACAGTTTAGAAGAAATGTTAGCTCGCTACAAACTGTTCCTCGACATGGCTGCACGAATTTAAAGTCCAGCGAAATACGTCCGGGAGTTATTGATGACAACTTACCAAATCGCCGGTCTGCCTGGCGATGGAATTGGGCCCGAGTGCTTCGACGCAGCGGTGCAGGTTCTCAGATCGGTCGAGCGACATAGCGGCGGCTTGCGACTCGAAATCACTCCCTATGCCGCTGGTGCAGAGCACTATCGCCAAACTGGAGTTGCATTACCCAGTGAAGTACTCGATCAATGTTTGCGCGCGGATGCCGTGTTGCTGGCTGCTATCGGTTTGCCGGACGTGCGGCGGCCGGATGGTACCGAAGTTCAGCCAGACATGATGATGGGACTCAGGCGAGCGATGGGTCTGTACGCGGCGGTGCGCCCGGTCAAGCTGTATCCTGGTGCTCGCTGTCCACTGAACACAACCCAAGCAGGCGTCGACATGGTAATTTTGCGAGAGAATTTGGAGGGTCTTTTCGCGTCGTTCGGCGGTGGCTGCCAATTGAATGATGTCGTTGCCACGGACACGTTGGTAATCACGCGCGAAGGGACGCAACGCATTGCCGAGTATGCATTTCGATTAGCCGAGAAGCGCCGCGGTCGACCACTGGACGGTAAACGCCGAGTAACCTGCGTTGACAAAGCCAACGTATTTCGCAGCTTCGCGTTTTTTCGTAAAGTTTTTTTTGAGGTAGCTGAGCAATATTCTCACATCGAGGTTGACGCACAATACGTCGACGCGATGAGCTTGTACATGGTGACCTGCCCCAGCGACTGGGATGTGCTGGTGATGGAGAACCAGTTTGGCGACATTCTTTCGGATTTGGGGGCTGCGATCGTCGGTGGGCTCGGCCTGGCCCCTTCGGCTGAAGTTGGCGAGGAACATGCGCTGTTTCAGCCATCGCACGGTACTGCCCCACAATTGGCCGGCAAGGGTATCGCTAATCCCATCGCCACCATTCTCTCAGCCGCAATGATGCTCGATTGGCTTGCTGATCGTCATCGCGACGACGATGCACGCCGTGGTGCTCAGCTAATTGAATCGTCAGTTTCCCAATTCTTCAAAGTTGGCACCATTCGTCCAGCCGACCAAGGTGGCACGGCCTCGACTTCGCAAGTCGCTGTTGAACTCGCGCGCCTGATCGAAGTTAATTCTGGAATCAACAAATAAACAATCAAGTATTAGCGGTTGAGATTGTTCTTAGTTTTACGGTGCTTGCTTACCACACCAAACAGCCACGGAGCGAAACAGCTCATCGCGATCATTAGCGCTGGTCGGGCATAGTCACTGGGTTCACTGGGTTGCTCACTATTTGACAGCTTTTCCAATTCGCCGGACTGAACTGTCGTCGCGTTGGATTCGACCACATCTGGACTAATTGCATCGCTTTGCGACGATATCGTTACCGGATGTGAGACGTACCGCAGGCGTACTCCAACGGGACGTAACGAAGCGGAATCGGTGCTGTTATCGGTCTTTGCCTTGGGCAGGTTTAAGTGAGTTGGTTGGTTGGTGTCTTCTGTTGGTCGCAGCATCCGTTGCTTGTTGGAAGTGGGAAGAACAACCTGCTTGAATAAATATAGCGGTTCCTGACTCGACTGCCTACGATCACGTTGGTCGATCGTCAACACTTGCGCGCGCGCCACCTGCTGCCTTGGCGATCGAATGGAAACCACTTCCGAACTCGCCTCATTCCTGGATTGACTCAAGTCCATGAACATGCGTCCAAACAGGTTAGGGGCATGAGTTGGAGTTCGGAAGTGAATTGGATAGGAGACTGAATTCTTGTCAGCCATCTGAACTAGACTGGACGGCACGTCCGAACGACTGAGGATCGATACTCGCGGCTGTAAGATCGTGCTGGATATATCATTCAGTTGGACGGACTTATTGCTAGTAACAAGCTTGATACTCGGTAGCGATAATGCTGGAGCGGGCGCAACCAGCGATGGTCGCTCAGTTTGAAGCACTATCGAATGCGATTGCTGTCCGTCACCGGCAACGGACGCATTATTCGATAATAGGCCACTGGACAAGAATGAACTGCTGTTGCTGTAATTCGCAGAAGGCGTCTGGCCATTGCGAAGATAATTCTCACCCGCTAACTTTCCAAAATTGGAGTAGCTCCCGAACACATTTGCGAGTGCCTGCCAATAACGAGCGTCTAGTGTGTTCTCAGCACCCATGTCCATTTGGCCAGCTCCACCAGGAACCGCATTGCCCTCTGTGCTCGGCCCGTTGTTATCAATTATGGACATCGGAGGAAATTCTTGTTGTCCTGGGTCGGTAGTTGGTTGCAGATGTAGCAATTCCTCGTCCGTCGAATGATCGCTGGATCCGTTGTCGATGTTTTGTGAAGTTTCGTTATTGAGGTCCTGATGATTGGAGCTGTCGGTTAAATCGAGTATGTGAATAGTTTGAACTAATTCAACGTCCAGCAAGGGGCTCAAATCGATTGAAGGCACGGCATTGTCGACCGTCAGGCACCTGCGTTCGTCCAATGTTTCGAAACCCAGCGCAAGTGGCCGATACCGCGCTGGGCGCTGGAGGCTTGTCAGTGAATGCGATTTGGATTGGGCAAGTCTATTCAACATGGAGTCGCTTCTTATGATTCAACTTTCGCAAGTTGGCTTAAATTCTTTAAGACTTCTTCGAGCGCCGTCTGATACGCGAAGTCGTCGCCGCGGGCCGATTGGTCGATCAATAGCTGCAGAGAATCTCGCGCCATCTCAAATTGCTCTCGTGCTTCGCGAATCGCCCCTTGCTGGGCTTTCAGCATGCCGAGACTGTTCAACGTAACGGCCAGGTCGCAGAGATGTTTCACCCGTCGAGGATACCAGCGTACCAATTGACGGCGAAGTTCAGCAGCTTCTGAAAACGCGTCGAGCGCCTCTGTGGGGCTGCTGGACCTTACATGCAAAACACCTAAGTTGTGAAGCCCGGCTGCCAGCATTGCTGCTGGTCTCTCGGAACCTCGCTCGAACTCCAACGCTCGCCGCTGAAGTCGCACGGATTCTTGAGCAGCGCTAGTTGCTTTTTGCAAATCATCATTAGCATAAAGAACCGCCAAGTGGTCCAAAGTTACTGCCAAGGTCGACATCAATTCCTGGTCATCGTCGCGCGAGTCTAGTGCGGCGCGTTGCAATTGTTCAGCTAATTTCAAGTGTTTCTCTTGCAGTGCTCGCTGCTCTAACTTGCGAAACGTTTCGGCCAAGTTAATGTGGACTACAGCCACATCCACAGTTTTCGTGGACGATCCTGACTGGTCAATCGGCTGTTGCTGATGCAGTAACAACGACTCCTCGAGCGTGACCAGGGCGGTGCTAGGATCTCCAGTTTGCGCGGCTAGTAACCCATAATCGTTCAGTGCTTTGGCTAACTCCATCGATAGTTTGTGTTCTCGCAATTCTTGAATCGCGGTGCGATACTCATTCATTGCGCGCTTGGATTCGCCGAGCTGCTCCAAAGCATGCGCCAGGCGCAACCTCGCAATGCTCAGATCGTTCTGCAATGATGAATCGTGCTTGGCTTGGTCGATGAAACTGGCGTAGTAGTCGACGGTATCATTGAGCATCGCCGACTGAATCGATTCCGCACCAGGAACTTCTGCCAGCGGTACCAGTAAATCCGTGTTCCATCGATCGAGCAGCGATCTGGCTTGATAATACTGGCGCTTGGTCGCATTCAATGCATCATCAAGCCGATGGTTGGCACTTAAGATCATGCTGCCGCTAATGGTCAAAATACCAATCACCAGCAAACCCACTATCAAACACGATGCGACTAGTTTTTGGCGCCGATATGCCCATCTCAAGCATCGTTCCGAGAAAGCGGGACGCCGACCAAGAATCGGTTCGCCACTGGTGAACCGGTGTAGATCTTGCGCAAGTTCACCGGCGCTACGATATCGATCTTCGCGGTTCTTGGCCATTGCCTTGAGGACAATCGTCTCTAAATCCAAGGGGATGAGACCGTTTATTGTCCGAGGCGCAGTCGGCTCGTCGTCCATGACTTGCCGCAATAACTTCTGCCGTTCGTCCTCTGAAAACGCGCATCGACCACACAGCAATTCGTACAGCGTGATTCCCAGTCCGTAAACGTCGCAGCGTTCGTCGATGGGCGTTCCAGCAGCTTGCTCTGGACTCATATAACGCAACGTGCCTACCAAATCGCCAGTCCTGGTCAAGCTTGGTTCGCTAGCCAGCCTTGCCAATCCAAAGTCCGTAATCCAGACATGCTGTTGGTCATCGAGCAACATATTCGACGGTTTGATATCGCGATGGATCACGCCTTGTTGATGAGCATGCTCCACGGCATCGGCGGCATCCGCCATTATCGTCGCCACTGAACGAAATCCGTTTTTCAGAGTGTCTTGACGGTCGGCATGTTCCAAAGACCGTCCGTGAATCAACTGCATGACGTAGAAGTGAATTCCTCTCTCGCATCCGACCATGTAGATTGGGACGATATGCGGATGATTGAGCGAAGCGGCCGCTTGAGACTCGTTCGCAAACCGTTTCAGGTACTTGCGATCCAACATTGAAATCATCGGTAAGACTTTGACTGCCACCTGGCGTCCAAGCGACAGTTGTCGAGCGGAATAGACGATGCCCATGCCACCGCGTCCAATGGGTTGGCCTAGTTCAAAATCGCCCAGTCGTCCCTCGATTTCGTGCATCGGCGAATGCGGTACTGTGTCATTGGAACCATGCACCGCTTCGTGGAGCGTTACCAAACTACCTAAGCAACGGCGTAAAGAAATAGCCAGATCGGGATTCGCGGCGATGATCGTTTGCGGATCAATCGCCCCTCCCTGTTCCAGCTCGCGCAGACAAGCCTCGATGATATCCGCGACGCGCTCTTGCTGTGCGGACTCAAGGCCATCCAAACTGGATAACGAATTGGGAAGGGAAACTTGACTCAAGTGACTTTCTCAATTTGGTAAAACGTCACGCAGTTGTTCGAGCGCTCTTAACCAGATCATTCGTACGGCGCCGGAGGATTTTCCTAGCCGCCCACCTACTTCTTCAAACGAGAGTCCTTCAATATGACGCAACATCAACACATCTCGGTAGTGGCCGGGCAAATTGCTCATGCACTCAACCACTTGCGTCAACTGTTCTTGATGCTGGAACTGACTGCTTGGACTCTTTTGATCGTCGGCCAACCAATGATCACGATTTTCGAGCTTCGACTGACTTCCGCTGTGACGATTGTCCAAAGACACTTCGCGGCGAGCGTCTCGTTTCCCTGTCAGAACATGCATCTCGACTAGGCGCGCCAAATTGTTCGCCAAAATCTGCCGAATCCAACCCAGGAATTCCGGCTCCGATCCGCCACGAAACTGGTGGAAGTCTCGAAATGCTTCCAGCATCGTCTCTTGCACCACATCCGACGGATTGCAGCGATTTCGTAAACGAGAATCCAGTCGAGCCGTTGCGATACCCAGCAAATAACCACGGTAAAGTGTCTTGCTTCTTTTGGAAGTGGAATTTCTGGAATTTGGGTTAACATAATCCACTTTCCGGAGGTGTTCCATGTCTAAGAATCGAAGAAGTTTTACGGCACTACAGAAGGCTGACATCGTTCGTCGGCATTTGAAAG
>SYJV01000375.1 GCA_005798335.1 Planctomycetaceae bacterium
AATTACCATTCCAAAGCCGGAGAAAATTGCTCCCGCTACGAAGTAAGGCGGGAAAATAGTCGTATGCCAACCTGGTATCAACGAAACCGCAAAGTCAAAACTAACGACGGTGTGCACCGACAAGACCAGTGGCGCTGCCAGCGCTGATAAAATCGCATAAGCCTTTTCGTAGCGCAACCAATGCCTGGATGAGCCAGTCCAACCAAGAGACAAGATCCCATAAATCAACCTGCGCCATTTCGAGCGCGAGCGATCGCGAAAAGTTGCCAGATCAGGGATCATTCCCATGTACCAGAACACCAACGACACAGATGCATAAGTCCCAACCGCGAATACGTCCCACAACAGTGGGCTACGAAATTGTGGCCACATCCACAAATTCAAACTTGGATATGGGGCTAACCAAAACGCCATCCAAACTCGACCAATATGAATTCCCGGAAATGTTCCTGCGCAAATCACCGCGAAAATCGTCATTGCCTCAGCCGCACGATTGATGCTGGTGCGCCAATTTTGCCTGAACAAAAACAGAATCGCGGAAATCAAAGTTCCCGCGTGGGCAATACCCACCCAAAACACGAAATTGACGATATCGAATCCCCAGAACACGGGCGACATATTTCCCCAAATGCCAACGCCCGTAAAAATCAAATATAAAATTAAGGTGCCAAACACCATCAGCGCCGGCAACGAAAACGCCATCGAAATCCACCAAATTGCAGGCTGGCTCTCCTCTGCGATCCGCGACACCATCCTGGTAATCGACGCGTAATCGTGATTACCCGTAATCAGCGGCGTGCGCCGACCGGGTGTATCAATGGTGTTATCGATAATACTGGAACTAGCTGTGCTCGCCATGTGCCCCGCCGGAGTCAGTAGAATGGTTTTCAGTATGCGTGTCATGACCGCTGTGCGAAGCGGCTAACTGATCAGACGTTTTTAGCCTTTGATGAACATTGCGAACGCGAGCCAAATACAGAGTGCGTGGCTTGATGTTCAGCTCCTCCAACATCCCGTAGGCGCGTGCGTCTTTTTGCAGTCGCGAAACCTTGCTGGCAGGATCCTTCAGATCCCCAAACACGATCGCTTGCGATGGACAAGCGGACTGGCAAGCGGATTTGATTTCACCATCTTCAACAAGACGACCTTCTGATCGAGCGTTGATTTTGCCGTTCTGCACTCGCTGAATGCAATACGTACACTTTTCCATTAATCCGCGCCCGCGCACGGTAACGTCTGGATTGAGCACCAATTGCTGGAGTTTGCGATTGGCCGACTCTCGCAAATCTAGCCATCCATAATGCTGGCCGACGTCCTTATTAAAGTTGAAATAATTGAAGCGACGCACTTTGTACGGACAGTTATTGCCGCAATACCGAGTACCAATGCAACGATTGTACGCCATCGCATTAATGCCTTCTTCGGTATGCACCGTGGCAGCGACGGGACACACTTGTTCGCACGGAGCCGTCTCGCAGTGCACACAAGCCACCGGCTGATTAACAATTTTTGGCGTTTCTGTATCGCCTTTGAAATAACGGTCAATGCGCAGCCAGTGCATCTCACGACCTCGAGCAACTTGCTCTTTGCCAACTACCGGCACGTTGTTTTCCGACTGACATGCTACCACGCACGCATTGCAGCCAATGCACTTATTGAGATCGATCGTCATGCCCCAAGCGTACGGAACAGTCGAGTCCTGCTCGAGCTTGTTGATTGGCTCTTCCCACAAGGACTCCAATTCAGGATGGTGCGGTCCCAAGTGCTCAACGTAGTGTTCGTCTTGAACTTGCTCTAAAGCACCTTCGCGAATCAAAACGACAGACCGTTCGGCAATCGTTTCGGCACCCAACTGGTCGATTGCAAAATGGTCCTGAGTCGTCGCCAGTTTGTATGGGATCGAAGTTGGCATCGCTCGCACATCTGCAATAATGCTCATACTTTTCGACGTGCGAATTCCGTTGATATCATGACCAACTTTTTCACCCCGAGCCTGACAAACTCGACCGTAACCCAATTGAATTGCTATCGAACCATTCGCCTGCCCGGGGACGATAAAGACGGGAACCGAAGTCGCTCGATCCCCTTGAATCAACCTTACAAGTTCACCTTGCTTGAGCCGCAAATTACTGGCAGTCTTGGGACTCACTAGAGCCGCGTTGTCCCATGTTAGTCGTGTAATAACCTGCGGCAGCTCCTGCAGCCAAACGTTATTGGTAAATCGACCGTCGTACACCGAATCGCTGGGATACACCACAACCTCAAGCTTGCCATCCTCGATCGCATCGAGATTGACTGCTCCAGTGGGTGCAGCTCCATCGAGACTTAACGAGCCTTCGATCGGCTTGGCAACTACTCCGGCCAAAAATCCATTATGCAGAGACTCATTCCAAGCACGAGTCGACAATGATCTACCCGCGATCAAGTCCGCTGTCGCACGCACCGTTGCCTGACCAGCCGACTCTGCGCTTCCCTGCAGCACTCCCAGGATTTCAACAACGCTCCTGCCTCCCAACAGCGGCTCTATCTGGGGTTGGCAAATGCCGTAACCACCGTCCGCAGCCAACACATCACCCCAACTCTCCAGCGGATGAGCCAAAGGCAGACTCCATGAACATAGCTCAGCCGTTTCATCCTCATATTCAGCAAGATAAATCGCGTGAGCGACTTTCTTCAAAGTCGACTTCAGGTCAATGTCACTGGGCGCACAGTAGGCCGGATTTCCACCGAGCACCCACACCGTATCGACCCTCCCAGCATTCACGCCATCAACAAAGTTCCGCAAATCCTGAACAGCGATCCCATCTACCGAAGAACGACTCGGATACAGCAGGACAGTCTTTCCAATATTTCCCAATTTTTGATTGATACGCAGAGCTGCCAGATGCACCTCACTTGGCTGGTGAGGCCCAACCGCAACCACCCCAGCCCCCTTGTGCCTGAACAGATCCTCAGCCATCGCCTCGATGCATCGATCAACTTTCGCCGTCGAATCAATCTTGTCGAACGGCTGGTCTGCCGCGGACGGAGCCACCGCATGCCCGCCGTCGAGCAGTTCTTTGATACGACTTTCCAGGCTAGCGATCACAGCGCCAATCTGCGAACTCGGAACCGGCAAACGCGTATCTGCCGCCGATCCAGTGACACTGTAACGGCTTTCTAGCGAATACAGTCGATTCATTTTACCAGGTTCGGGCTGGCGCCCCTTGGCAAACTGGCGAGAATACAAAACAGCATTGCCATCCTGACCAAGCAAATCGCAATCCAGCGCACAAATTACCTTGGCGAGATCGAGATTCAATAGAACTTCCGCGGGCTTTCCAGCAGCTTTTGACAGCGCGCTCTGCTGGCCACTAACGTCTACAGATTGAAACTGAACCACAGTCGCCTTGGGCAGCTTCTTGACGGCCGACGCCACCAACCGATTCACGGTGGGCGACAATGATGGCGCCATCAGAATCACCAAACCCTCACCTTGCTTTTCCGACAGCTCGCTTAACCGCGCAGCCGCATAGCCGCTGAATTCGACCCAACTCGCCTCCCGTAGCTGCCCTTCCATTCGCTTGGCAACTCGATGCGCTCTGTCAGGATCATACAATCCCAAAATACAAGCCTGCGAAAAGACATCAGTTCCAGCACTTGCGAATCGAGATTTCTTACCGCCTTCAAGGTCATTGGGCTCAGAACTCTTCATCAGCGGATGAAGCGAATTTCCCTCAATCTTCAGCGGTCGACCATCGACATTGCCAACTAATAAATGAACAGCTCGCCCTGCGAGTTCAAAGTTCGTCGCATAGTGTTTAGCGACGCCAGGCGTCGAATTCGCTGGTCGCACGACATGCGATGCGATTTCTTCGCGACCATAGCGACAGCCCGCCAATCCACCCAGCGCCAAAGAGGCACTCATCAACTTCATCCAGCGCCGGCGCGAAACCCCTTCCGGGAATTCCGATGCAGCCTGCGGGAATTCGCGATGCATGAATTGCTCAAACTCAGCGGTCCCCTCAAGCTCCGAGAGACTACGCCAGTAATTGCTTGGATTGATTTGACTTGGTGCTTGCGAAAGACTCATCGGTGGCAAACCGCACAATTAGTTTTTGGATGGATATTCTTCTCAGCACGAATCTGTGCACCAACCTCTGCGGGATCACCCTGAGGTTGCCAATCTAGCTTGGTAATAAATTCAACTGGCCGAAGATTGGGATCGGGATTGCTGTGGCATTCGATGCACCACGCCATCGACAATTCACGAGACTGGACCACCTTGTCCATCGTATCAATGCGCCCGTGACACACGACGCAACTGACGCCGCGATTCACGTGCGCAGAATGATTGAAGAACACAAAATCCGGTAAGCGGTGAATTTTGACCCAAGGAACCGAGCGACCCGTTTCCCAACTTTCATGCAGCGCCTTGAGTTTGGTACTGGCAGGATGGACAGACGCAAGCGCAGGTGCACCAGATTTGTCGATTGGACTGTGGCAATTAATGCACGTAGCGGTCGCTGGAATCGTCGACGCGGCACCTTTATCAACATTTGTGTGACAATATCTGCAATCCAATTTCAGTTGCCCAGCGTGAATCTTGTGGCTGAATGGAATTGGTTGCTCTGGTACAAAACCAGGATTCAATGTGACTGGGTCAGTTACACCCAGAAACATCGTACCGGCATAGCCACCGCCACCCAGCAGCAGCAATCCCAGCAACGCTAGAAACTTGTTCGTCCATCGCGGAAAGAGAAATCGGTTCATAGACTATCAATCAATTCGCTGTTCTCTGCGAAAGGCCCGCAAAATTCGCACGTGACCGGGACGAACAACCTGTTCCCTCTCGCGCCACCTTTCATTTCGGTTGCTCAGTATCCTGCCGTCAGGCATTTCTAGACAATAGCAACCACGACTACGCGACAAATGGTCGCACGATTTACCCACCTACCGTTGCGATAACTTTAATACTTAACAAGCACCTATTTCAATCGTCAACTTGAACGCAACAGGTGCGTTGCCGAACAAACCTCGCTAAGTTGTCCGGCGTTTATGAAATGTCGTCAAGTAGTAGCGAAAGTAACTGCGTTGCATCCCAAGCACCAGCGCCATAAACGAAGCCACCAAATGACTTCTTTGCCAGCGTGTTGCACGACCTGCAAAAAGCAGCTTCAATGAATGCCAAGCTACCAACGGTGGGGCGTGTAGTGCTGAGGGTGCCACTCGCCAGCCAGCTTCTTGCTGGTCAATCACTTCGAATCCTGCCGAGTTTGCCCAGCCCTCCAGGTTTGATATGCAGTGAAAGCCGGGTACCGCCCAGTTTGCGGCAACTTGTTGTTCGATCCAGCGCATGTACCGAGGGGTTTTCTCTCGTGGATATTGCAAGTAGCCATCGACCACCACCAACCGGCCATCCGGTTTCAGCACCCTCGCAGCCTCGCACAACACAGACGCCGGCGCCCGGCTATGGCACAGACTCTCTAGAAAGAAAATCCGATCGACTGACCGATCCGGCCAAGGTAAATGGTGATAATCTCCTTGTGCCAGTGTAATGCCAGATCGAGCTGACGCTTGTAGTTCGATCAACCGAATTCCCTTTGCAACCTGTGCGGGAGAAATAGTCAATCCCAACCAGCGTAAATGCGGGTACTGCTGGGCACCAAATCGACAGGCGGCACCCACACCACACCCAAGATCCGCGACCGAACCTTGACTCAACGAATCGAGTTTCAGTTTCTGAAATACAACCTGGTTCATTTCCTCCAGCATTTGGCGACGAGAAAACGGATTCAGCCCCATCCGCCAATAACCGAAGTGCAAATATCCTTCGCGGCTCCACACGTCGTAGTCGATCTCCGTATCGCGATAATAATCGACGATCCGACTTTTCGCGGGATCTTGTTCGTTTGATGGAGCTTGGACAGTGGAGATATCGATCGGCATTCAAATAGGCTTTGCTGGAGCGGCCGCTCAATCTGAGCTCGTAACCAGTTCGCTTGTTAGCTGATCCGGCAGGGGTATGCATATGTAACGCAACTGAGCTTGGGAGTATACTCTTAAATTAACACTTTGACGGAGAGAACCTTCCATGCGGCGAATTGACATTGGCAGTAACGGTTGGCATGCGAGAACGACTCATTGGCCAACGCGATTAGGCGAACGATATCGAGATTGTCAATTGCAACTCAAGTTTCGATCGTTGGGGACGTTGGTGAGCGTGCTTTTCTTCGCTTGCTTTTCCATGCCCGCGCCAGCGCGGGCACAAACCGCAGAAGCCGAACAGCGAAAAACCGTTAACATCGATTTCGCTCGCGATATTCAACCGTTGCTTTCGAAGCGCTGTTGGGAATGTCACGGTGAAGCCAAACAAGAAGCCGGCTTGCGGCTGACCAATCGGCAAGCGATTCTGGCTGGCGGCGAATCCGGCAGAGTTGTTGTGCCCAGCAACGCTCAGGAGAGTCGCCTCGTGGAATTGGTGACCTCGACTGATTCCGATGAGATGATGCCGCCGGAAGGAGATCGACTGAGCAGTCAAGAAGTTGCTCTGCTCAAAGCCTGGATTGACCAAGGGATGCCATGGACGGGTGCGGGACCATCGGGCCACAGTACCGAGTCGAATCACTGGGCTTACCAACCCTTGCGCGATGTCGCGCCGCCGCAGATCAAGAATGTTGATTGGGCTCAAAACCCAATCGACAATTTCATTTCGGCGGAGCTAGAACAGCAGGGCATAGCTCCCTCTCCTCAAGCCGATCGTTATACACTGATTCGTAGATTGTCTTTGGACTTGTTGGGATTGCTCCCCAGCGTCGAAGAGGTCGATGAATTCGTCCGAGACGCGCGCCCAAATGCTTATGAAATTCTCGTCGACCGCCTGCTCGATTCGCAGCATTTTGGTGAACGCTGGGGCAGGCACTGGTTGGACTTGTCTCGCTATGCCGACTCCGATGGTTATGAGAAAGATAACGCTCGCCCGGATGCTTATCGTTGGCGCGACTGGGTCATTGATGCGATCAATGCAGATATGCCTTTCGATCAATTTACCGTGGAGCAACTTGCAGGTGATCTGCTTGCAGGCGCTGACGCGATGCAGCGATTGGCGACTGCCTTTCACCGCCAGACGTTGACCAATACCGAAGGAGGCACCGACAAGGAACAGTTCCGTGTCGAAGCTTGCTTTGATCGTACCGAGACCACTGGCACGGTGTGGCTAGGTTTGACGATTGGCTGCGCCCGTTGTCATGCGCACAAGTATGACGCGATCAGTCAGCGCGAGTACTATCAACTGTATGCGGTTTTCAATAACGGCGATGAAGAAAACACGGTTGTTCCCAAATCGAAGCCGGAGGTCGATTCCTACGGACCGGTCAAAGCCGCGCACGATTCGGATGTTGCAAAGTTGACCAACAAGTTACGTGGCGAACAAGCTGCTCAGGAGCCAGCGTTTACCCAGTGGCTAAGTCAAGTCATCGCGCAGCAGCGTCGCACAATTTCCGAACCAGTCAAACAACACGCATTAGAAAATGTCGCTGTTGCTGGAGATGCCGGCGTCGAATTCGCCGTACAAAAAGACGCTTCGATATTGGTCTCAGGCAAGAATCCGACGCATACAAGCTACGTCGCGACAGCGAAGGTACCCGTCAACGCAGCCACTTCATTGCGGCTGGATATACTGCCGGATGATTCATTGCCCAAGAAAGGGCCAGGTCGTTCAGTACAAGGCAATTTTGTGCTAAGCGAGTTGAATGCCGAAATCGCGTCGAGCGAGGACTTCGCTGACTCGCGACCCATTGAATTTCAATCTGCAGTAGCGGACTTCGAACAAGCCGATCGACCATGGCGCGCCCAGGATGCGATCGATGGCAAACCAAAAACTGGCTGGGCGATCAGTCCTGAAATGGGCAAGGCGCATTGGTTATTGTTGAGTTTGAAACAGCCGTTAGCCACCGACCAACCACAGTTCATTCGAGTACGTTTGGATTTCCAATACGGCCAAAGCCATAGCCTGGGACGCTTCAAGCTCTCATTGCAGACCGGATATCAACCTGAAACGATTTTGCCAGAAGAACTCGCCAAGATTTTGGCTCAACCGGCGCAGGACCAATCTTCTTCCGGTTCCGATCCACAAACTGCGGCTGCGCTCACCGGCGAGCAGCGGAAATCATTGTTCGAACATTACAGTTCGTCGCAGTTGGCGACCAAGACATTGGTCGCGGACTTGGTTGAATTGAGGAAAAAAGAACCTCCCAAACCCGAGTTGACAGTGCGAGTTATTGCGCAACGAATTCAGGATGCGCGCAAGACTTTTGTTCTACGCCGCGGGGAATTTTTAGAACCGCTTACCGAATCCGAAGTCAGTCCGGGCGGTTTGGCAACATTGCCGCCATTGGTCGCCCGCAATTCTAATGCTCCAGCAGATCGACTTGACCTAGCGCGGTGGTTGGTAGCGCCCAACAATCCGCTGACGCCGCGCGTTACCGTCAACCACATATGGGCGATTTTATTCGGCAGCGGACTAGTCCGCACGCCCAACGACTTTGGTGTACGAGGCGAACTGCCCAGCCATCCAGAATTGCTGGATTGGTTGGCCAGCGACTTTATCGGCAAGCACAGCCAGGGCACTCCAGCGACTCCCTGGTCGCGCAAATCGCTTATCAAGCGAATCGTCATGTCGGCCACCTATCGACAGGAATCAGGGCACCGAGCCGACTTGCAAGATAGCGATCCGCAAAACCGTTTGTTGGCGCGTCAGAACCGGCTGCGCGTCGAAGGTGAAATAGTCCGCGATATCAGTCTCGACGCGGCAGGCTTGCTCGCCAAACAAATCGGCGGACCAAGCGTCTATCCACCTTTGCCACCGGGTATCGCCGAACTCAGTTACGCGGGCAACTTCAAGTGGAATACTTCGGCGGGACCCGACCGATATCGTCGCGGAATGTACACGTTTTTTAAACGCACTGCGCCTCATCCAAACTTGACCACCTTTGATTGTCCCGACGCTAATCTAACTTGTGTCGAACGGCAAACTTCGAACACACCTCTGCAAGCTCTAACGGTACTCAATAACGAGTCGTTCGTAGAAGCCTTTCGAGCACTGGGCAAGCGCATGTTGGCACAAACTGGTGATGACAGTTACCGGTTGGCGATGGCGTTTCGCATCTGTGTAGCTCGACAGCCATCGCAAGCTGAACAACGCGAGTTGCATCGGCTGCTCGCAGACTCGCTTGAGTGGTTTCGCACGCATACCGAAGAGGCCAAAAAATTAGTGGGCTCGGAAAAGTCTGGTGATGTGCCCATCGAAGCTTTGGCGGCATGGACGAACACGGCCCGAGTTCTGATGAATCTCGATGAATTCTTGACCCGCGAATAACGTCGAACGTGGTGCCGGATGCTTAGAGCACTTTCAGTAAATCGCTTGTCTGGTTGGACAATGGCGCTTGCGCTGCTGTGCGGCAGGATGCCCTATGCGCACTGCGAGCAACCAATCCCAGCAGAGCAATTGGCGTTTTTTGAAAGTCATGTACGGCCGCTGTTGGTTAAGCGATGCTACGAATGCCATTCTCCGCAGTCTGATCAGTTCGAAGGCGGGTTGCGTTTAGATACGCGAGCGGGAATCCGGGCAGGCGGTGATTCCGGACCGGCAGTTGTCCCCGGCGATATAGATCGCAGTTTGTTGATGTCGGCGATTCGCTACGACGGAATTGAAATGCCACCCGACAAACAATTGCCGGATTCCGAAATTGATATTCTCCAGCGCTGGATTCGAATGGGAGCCCCAGACCCGCGCGATGGACCCGCCGCGACCGGCAGTTCGTCGATCGATCTTGCGCGCGCGAGCCAGTTCTGGTCGTTTCAGCGAGTCGGCGATCCGCTACCGCCTCAGGTTAAAGCGCAGGATTGGTCCAACACTTCGATCGACCCATTTGTATTAAACAAACTAGAAGCAACCGGTTTACAACCTGCTCCCGGCGCTAGTAGAGCGGAACTGATTCGCCGAATGGCGTTTGATATCTTGGGACTCCCACCCACGCCAGATGAAATCGATCGGTTTGTCGCTGATAATTCGCCGGATGCTATCGAGCGTTTGGTCGATCGATTGCTGGCTAGTCCGCGGTACGGTGAGCGCTGGGGCCAGCATTGGTTGGACGTAGCGCGATTTGCTGAGACGGAAGGTTTTGAATATGACCGCACTGTCTTGGGCGCTTGGCGTTTTCGCGACTACATCATCAACGCGCTCAGTGGAGGCATGGCCTACGACCAGTTCTTGACCGAACAAGTCGCCGGTGACGAGCTTCCCACGCAAAATCACGATACTCTGATTGCTGCCACATTCCATCGCCTGGGGGCAGTTCGTCGCAATGCGGGTAATCAAGAAGTGGCTGGCAGTCGCAACGAAGTGCTGACCGAACGCACTGACATAATTGGCTCCGCCGTCCTTGGATTGACGATCGCCTGTGCCCGTTGTCACGATCACAAATTCGATCCGATATCCCAGCGAGATTACTACAGTTTGCAAGCTTACTTTGCCGCGTCCCACGAGAATGAAGTTCCACTGGTCAGTCCCGATGATTTTCGCCGCTGGCAGCAGACCGCCTCGGCGACGCAAAAGAAGATTGACGGATTGAAGAAGGAGCTCGCCTTGCAAACCGGCGCGGTAGAGGCGGCGACGATGCGCCAGATCGAAGCGCTAGAAAAACAGCTTCCCGAACCGGTGCCGATCATCAGCACCGTGCGCAACGAATTCGATAAACAGACGCCCATTCACGTGCTAAAACGCGGCGAGTGGTCAATGCCTGGTGACAAAGCGGCCCCGAATGTTCCAGCGATATTGCAGCAAGCACTCGCAGCAGCACAGGTTGGCTCAGCACATGGACCCAAAGTGGATACGGTCGCAGATTTGAATTCACCCAGGCAGTCTCTTGCCCGTTGGTTGACCGAGCCGACGAATCCGTTGACGGCTCGCGTGTTTGTCAATCGGATTTGGTTGTATCACTTTGGCCGTGGAATTGTCGCCAGTCCAAACGACTTTGGATTCAATGGCCAGCGGCCAAGTCATCCGGAATTGCTCGATCACTTGGCCAGGCGTTTCATCGATAGCGGTTGGCAAATCAAACCGCTGCATCGTTTAATCTTGCTCAGCAGCACGTATCAGCAATCGAGCGCATCGCCCATGCGACAAAAGGCAATTCAGATCGATCCCAATAACGCGTTGCTGTGGCGATTCACCAAACGTCGATTGAGTGCCGAAGAACTTCGCGATGCCATGCTTTCAGTCTCTGGCCAACTGAGCTTAGTTGCCGGTGGGCCTAGTATTATGTTGCCAGTCGAGCAGCCGTTGATCGATCAACTGTACAATCCATCGCAGTGGCAGGTTTCAGCGGACCCAAGCCAAAACGCTCGTCGATCGGTCTACTTGATCGCGAAACGAAATCTGCGGTTGCCTTTTATGGAAGTGTTCGATCAACCCACGCTCACCGTCAGTTGCGCCCGCCGAGAATCGAGCACCCATGCGCCTCAAGCGTTGGAATTACTGAACGGTCAGATATCCAACCAGCTCGCCGACGCATTCGCTGATCGACTAATGCGAGAAGCCGGCCAAGATCTTTCACGCTCGATCGAAATCGCGTATCGACTGGTCGCTGGCCGAGAACCCACTGCAGTCGAACGCCAACTCGCCGCAGGATTTCTAGCAACCGAGTCGCGTAGAGAATTCACACTCGCCATGTTCAACCTGAATTCATTTCTCTACGTGCGCTGACGTTGAGCTTTACTGCCCGGCTGGTGGAAAAAGGAGTGCGATTTGTTCAGGTTTTTCTATCGGGGCAACCATGGGACACACACACGCACAACGCACCTACCCACCAGCGACTGTGTGCCATGAGCGACCAACCGACTGCTGCATTGCTACAGGATCTTAAGGATCGGCGCAGAAATAAGTGTCGCCTTTCGCTCCGCGAAAGTGCGTCCTTTCGCGGAGCGAAAGGCGACAATTCGGACATTTGTTTCTGCGCCGGTCCTAAACAACGTGGAATGCTGGAATCAACGATCGTTCTG
The DNA here is from genome assembly GCA_005798335.1 of Planctomycetaceae bacterium. Lineage (GTDB taxonomy): Bacteria > Planctomycetota > Planctomycetia > Pirellulales > Pirellulaceae > Aureliella. The sequence continues at coordinate 12,040 of SYJV01000375.1, forward strand.
TGGGGCGGTGAATTCGGTCGATTACCCATTGCCCAGAATTCCGACGGCAGAGACCACAATCGGCATGGATTCTCGATGTGGATTGCCGGCGGAGGATTCCGATCGGGCTACGAGCATGGGCAGACCGACGAATTCGGTTACCGCTGCGTGCGAGACATTGTGACCGTCCACGATCTTCACGCCACGTTGCTGCAAGCGTTTGGCATCAATCACTTGCGATTGACCTACCCCCGCGCGGGAATTGCCACCAGTTTGACAGATGCCGCAGTCTCTCAGGCACGCGTCATCTCATCGCTGTTAAATTGAACCTAGAAATGCGGCGGTAAGGTGAGATTTAAATGCGAAGGGTTTACCACTATTGCAACGCTGTGAAGCATTTGCGTCCCAACGAGACTTTTGCGAAACGGTCAACCCTACGAGCAATGAAAACGCCGGATCGGATTTCTACTTCATCACTGATTTAATCAAGCACCATGAGGCGCTCAAGTTACCCTTGAGACTTTGGGTGTCCCACGTTGACTCAAGTGATTTAGATTCTGAAGCCTTTTGCAAGCTGTTTGATATTCGCGATTTGTCGCATATCGTACTGTCGGACGTTCGGCGTGGGCAAGCTAACTGAAGTCGTCAGACCTCAGCAGTTTTGAATGTACACCAGGTCCCAAATGCAACCTATTAAATCTAGGATTGTGCGTTGGAGCATGAAGAGAGATGTGAACAACTTCTTCACAGTAGAAGAGCCCTATCTGCGAACGTCATCCAGCGAGATATCTGGTCATTTTCTGTGGAAAATGGCACTTTCGACCAAGCAATCGCATTATCGCGGTAAATCCTTTGGGAGGATGGAATAAGGCGGTATAGTGAATGGTAAGTCGGAACCCGACATCTATTTCCACTCAACCGTTCATGCACGTCGTGTCGCCGGCGTGGAGTGGTTGAGTGCTCTCACTCCAAACACCTATAAAAAGGGAAGTCACGTGTCAGGCGAGATTTTCGGGCGAATTGCGGCGCGCGCCCTCGACGTTCACTTGCAAGTATCAGCGCTGCTGGACCAATCGGAGCTTTCTGCCGAAGATATTCATCGGGTGCGGGTAGCTGCTAAAGAACTGCGCGCATGGTGGCAGGTTTGCACGCCTTGGCTGGGCAGCGAGGCCGAAGTTGCCACGAGGGCTTTGCGTGACGCTGCGAAAACGCTCAGCTCAGCGCGCGACACTCATGTCTTGCTGGAGACGCTCAACACCATCGCCGAAGAACATGGCGATACACCGTTCCGAGATTCAGTTTACGATACCATATCTCGTGAAAGGTCCCACGTTCAAACTGAGCTTGGCGATTCGCTGATCGACGAGTGCCGCGCCGCGTTTATCAGAGATCAAGAACAATGGGAAACAGTGGACGCTCGATCAAGATCGGCGCTTAATACGAGCACCAAGAAATCTACAACCCTTGCCAATGCAGGTCTCGTGAGAATTTATCGTAAAGGACGTCGGCTGGCTAAGCAGGCCATTGCCAAACGAGGTGGCGAACATTGGCACGAACTGCGTAAATGGGTGAAGTATCTAGGTTTTGTTCTGCCGCTTCTAGGATCCGGCAAGAGAGTTCGACGAGCGATCGCCCGATGCGTCCAGTTTGGTAAAACACTTGGTGAGTTGCACGATCTTGAGCAATTGGCGCGGATTACACCCAAACTCGATTGGTCCAACTGCTCGGGCCATCAACAGAAACTGGCGAAGTCGATCATCGAAGGTAAACAGTGCGCGCTTCGGCGTACTTGCAAGCGCATGGCGCGTAAACTGTTTCGCAACTCTTGGAACAAGCGACGTCTCAGAAGTATCACGTCGGCGATGTGCACCGAATGAATGGAGCAACTCGCGAGAGTGTAAAAGTTAAGTGAGTTTCTCTGGAAGGACAAGACATTTTCACCGTGTTTGGGTATATTCTTTCACTCCGGATTTTACCTGGCGGAACATGTGGTCCGACGAAAATTGAGCGCGACTTAGCTACCAGAACGATCGTTTAATGAATGCACCCGCTGTTCGACCCACCGAATTGCCCGAACCTTCGATTCAGCCGATTCAAGGTTGGCATTGTACACACATCTATTATCGGTTCGATCGCAGTATTCTGCGGCAGTTTTCTCAATCTGAAGTCGGTCGCGGGATAGTAGAATTCGCAGACATCCTCAATCCGCGGTCGACGACGGCTCCGACTCGCCTACAGACCTTTATCGTCAGCGGACATAAGGCGGATTTTGGATTGATGATGCTAGATCCCGATCCACTGAGAATCGATGGGGTGCATCAAGCGCTGCAGGCATCTGTCTTAGGACCGGCATTGAGTGCGGTTTACTCCTTTATTTCACTTACCGAAATCTCAGAATATGTGCCATCGCCGGAGCAATATGCCCAGCGGCTGCAAAGTGGAGGCGAGGATAGCAATTCTCCAGCGTTCGCAGCGAAAGTCGCTGCCTACGAGAAGCGATTGCCGATGATGAACCAACAGCGTTTGACGCCGGAACTGCCCAACTGGCCGTCAACCTGCTTCTATCCAATGAATAAGAGTCGCGTAGTTGGTGCGAATTGGTTTACGACTCCTTTCGCCGAACGCAATGAGATGATGGCCGAGCACGCGCAGAGCGGCATGGCATTCGCAGGCAGAGCCACGCAGGTCATCACCGCGTCGATTGGCTTTGACGACTGGGAATGGGGAGTGACCTTGTGGGCCAGAAATCCCCAGTACCTCAAAGAAATCGTGTACAAGATGCGATTTGATCAAGCGAGCGCGCGATTTGCGGAATTTGGCCCATTCTACATCGGTTACATAGCCGACGCGCCGACCATTCTCAACCATTGCCGCATCATTCAGGGCTTGTAACGAGTAATCGGCTTGTAAAGCGATGGCACCTTGGAAATTCTTGACGAATTCCGCTACTTGGTGCATTAAG
>SYJV01000376.1 GCA_005798335.1 Planctomycetaceae bacterium
CGATGACGACGCCCGTCCCGTGATCGATGAAGAAACGTTCGCCGACAGTAGCTCCTGGGTGGATGTCGATCCCCGTGGTTTTATGAGCCCATTCGGTCATCATACGCGGGATGAACGGAACCCCCAACCGACGCAATTCATGCGCGAGTCGATAGATCGTGATCGCTTCTAAGCCTGGATAGCAAAAAATAATCTCGTCGCGGCTGCTGACCGCAGGATCGCCATCGAATGCTGCATCGACGTCGGTCGCGAGCACTCGCCGTAATAACGGAATGCATTGCAGGAATTTGATTGCGATCGCTTGCCCTTTGGCTTCGTAATCGACCTTGCTTTCACACTCGCTGGGTTGTTGCCGCACGCGATCTTCGTGTTGCAATGCTCGGCCGATTTGTGTCGTCAGCCGGTCGTGCAGCGAATCGATCAAGTTCCCAACGTGGTAGGTAACATTGCCGATATGCAAGCCCTCGCGCCTACGAAAGCCGGGATAGAGAATGTCCTTCAAATCTTCAAGCATCGCCACGATCACTTCGTATTTGGGGAGCGGGCAATGTCCCAGGTGATTGCAGCGGTCTTCGCTGGTATATGTGTCAACGATTGCGTTCGTTAAGTCCGGCAATTGCTCTTTAAGTCGAAAATCTGAAGCCATGTTGGGCACACCCCAAGAAACGCGTTTTTGTCGTCGAATTACAGACTTTAAGAAATCGGTCGATTCATGCGTCAAATCCATTCCAACCTCCGACAGCCAAAGTAATTACGCATTTTACCCAGTCCTCCGTTGCAAATTCATTGGGCTAATTCACACTTCCCGTTCGGTCAGCATAATGCACGCTGATCGACTCAACATGATGGAGGCGAATCGGTAAATCCTCAAGCATATGAACAGGTCAATTACAGGCTAGCGTTAGCGATCTTGCTTATTGTTTCCTTTGCCTTTTTGCTTTTTGAGTGGAGGAGGATTTCCGCCAAACTTTGCGGCTCGGTCGCGCTCGTGTAGATCGGTCGAAGCAAATGTGCCTTCGATCGCAGGTGTGTGCGCAGATTTGGCAAAGCTCTCAAGCCGAGCGAGAATATCGGGCTGCGAGGCAGCTAGGTTGGTCGTTTCGCTTAGGTCGCGCGCGAGGTCAAACAGTTCCCACGCGGCGCTAGGGTTCGGCTTGACAGCTTTCCAATTGCCCATGCGCACGGCAGTCTGTCCGACCAGTTCCCAATAGAGGAATTCGTGGATCTGTTGTGGGCGCCCTGCTGCTTGATTGCCAACCAACTCTGGAACAATGGAGATACCATCGATGTCTGCGGGTGCCTTGGCACCAGTGATTTCGGCGATCGTTGGCAAGACGTCTGGAAAATACCAAAGCAAATCACTGACTCGACCGGGAGCAATTTTGCCGGGCCAACGAGCGGCAGCGGGAACTCGCAATCCGCCTTCATAAAGTTTGCCCTTCTTGCCTCGAAATTCGACGCCCGTTCGCGGATTCTTGTTGGCCAGGTGAATTCCCTTGGGGTGCTCTGCTGAAGGAAAATAGTCCGCACCGCCATTGTCGCCGCTGAACATCACCAACGTGTTGTTGTCGATGTTTAGTTCCTTGAGTAAGGCCAAAACTTCTCCCAAATGTCGATCGACCATCGCTACCATCGCAGCATAACGCCGCGCGGGTTCTGGCCAATTCCGGTCGCGATATTTCAGCCACGCTGGATCATCGTCCGGAATATCAAAATTCCCGTGCGGCGGCGTGACTGGAAGGTAGCAAAAGAATGGTCGGTCTTTGTTTTCGCGAATGAACTTAAGCCCTTCGTCCATGATTCGATAATGCGAATACAACTTGCCTTCGCTGTTGCCTTTGTTACCAGGCAAGGGAATCTCTTGGCTGTTGCGTAAAATGTAGGGCGGATAATACGAGTGCGCGTGCACTTGATCGTAGTATCCGACGAACACGTCAAAGCCATGCTGTTCGGGAACTCCCGTCGAGCCGCGTCCGCCGTTGCCCCATTTGCCGAAGCCACCGGTCGCGTATCCTTGTGCCTTCAAGATCGATGCGATGGTCTCTTCGCCGGCACGCAAGGGTGTTCCACCTCCGTTCAGCCGGACCGATGTATGGCCGCTGTGCTTACCCGTTAACAAACAACAGCGAGTCGGCGCACATACGCTCGAGCCAGCCATACACTGAGTAAATCGAATGCCCTCGGCCACCAGGCGATCGAGATTGGGAGTCTCGATGTTGGGATTTCCCATATACGACGGTTCGAAGTACCCTAATTCATCTGACATAAAGTAAACGACGTTGGGTTCGCGCGATTGCGCGCACAAAACAGACGCCATCAGAGCATGAAACATCACGTACAGTGATACGAAATAGATGGCTCTCATGAAGCACCTTTCGTCAAGCGGAGGCGGTTTTTGTAGTGGGCTACACTTGGAGTGTTAACAGAATTCAACGTTGGTAGATCGGCAAGTAATGATACTTTACCGACAGACTCAGCACGGCCAGACTGGTCGTGTAAACTTGACCATTACCAGCTTCCTCGCCACTGGATGCCGACCACGATCCGTCACCGTTCTGCTTAGGCAGCAAAGTTTGCCGTACCAGCCGATCGGCCACCAGTGCATGCTCGCCACCGCGCTGGTGCATGCCTTGTGCGTAGTAGTAGGTTCCGTAGAAAAAAAATCTCTCGGTCCACTTCGGCGGGTTCTTCAGTAACCAATCGGCGGCTCCTATGACCAACGGTGAATCATATTTGCCGCAGACTTGCATCGCCAGTAGTCCTGCAGCCGTCATGGTGTAAGTGGGTGTGTTCTGGCCAGGAACGTAACTAAAACCGGCAATATTTGTTACAGGCTTGCCTCGGCTGTCGACTCGGGAGGTGTACGACCGCGTTAAGTACTCGATAGCCTCGTCGATCGCGGAGGCGGGTACGTCGAGTCCATCATTCTTGGCTGATCGCAGCGCTAACAGTTGCCAAATCGAAACCGAAAGATCCGAGTCGTTTGAATTGGGCGTGTATCGCCAACCGCCTCGAAATTGTGCCGACTTGCTTTGCTTTTGAGCGCTCAAGATCAAGTCGATGGCTTTCTGGCACCGCGCATGGATCAATCGATCCTGTTCCGCGCTTGCACCCATTCCCAACATCTCAGTTAACATCAATGTAGAAATTCCATGGCCATACATGCGCGAACCATCGCGATTGCCGTAATATCCATCCTCGTCCTGTCGATCACGGCGTAGCACAAAATCGAGCGCTCGACGCATGCAAATACCTCGCTGATCGTCCTGGGACGGCGTCACGCCTGTACTTGCCATCGCCATCAGCGCCAAAGAGGTCATCGTCGTATCGTACTGGCGATCAATAATTGCACCATCCTCGCGTTGTTTCGTAGTTAGAAAACGAATCGCCCGATTTACGCTGGTTTCTAATTGATCGACCGACCTTGTGGCAGGTGAAGTATTGCCTCCAGTGGTGCCTGACGTTCCCTGTGCCGCGCCAACATCTGCGCAGACCAACCACGCTCCAACGGCGATGACGAAGCGTTGCACAAGTCTACTCGTGTGCCAGTCAACAGTCATGGTCGCGAGCCCTTTGAATTGGCTTCAGCGCCGACAGCTTGCTCGGCCAGGACTCGAAAGTACGTTTCCACTTGCTTGCGGTATCTGGGCGCGACCGTCTCACGAACGCTTTCAACGACATCTTCTGTCGTTTGCTGACGCAATTTTCCCCAGTCCGATTTTTCCAATCGGCTCACATTCAGCAACTGCACTTGACTGGCGGGCGCAGGATTCGAACTGGCTCGGGACATCGATGTCTCGGGACCGTTTTCAGTTGACTGACTATTCTTGGATATCCGTTGCTGGTTCATCTGCGCGGCCAGTTGCTGTGCCGCTTGCGTCAAGCTGGACGGAGGTGAATTTTGAGTCGAGTTTGTGGGCCCTGATTGGTCATTCGGTGGCTGCGCGGATGCCTCGTTCAGTTGTCGATCGAGTTCATCCAACATGCGAGCCATGCGCGACGCGTCCATGGGCGTATTCGCATTGGCGTCAGCCGATTGGTCGTTGCCGGGTTGTTCGGCACCGGACTGTTCGCGTCCGGAGTGGTTGGAGTCGGTTGCCAGCAAGGATTTCAATTCCTCAACGCGCTCGCGCAGCGCATCTTCGGCGCGCTGTAATGCATGGCGCGAGGCCCGCGTCGCTGCGGACGGCGCGCGTGAGAACGCATCTTGCGCGTTCGTTTGAGCCTGATCGCGAGCGAATCGCAAATCATCTGTGGCTTGACGCAGTTCAGTGTTCGCAGTCGATTCGACTTGCTGCGATTGTCGCGCAAGCTGCGTTTGCCGAGTCGCGTGTTGTACTCGTTGTTCGTGTCGGGCGGCGCGCGCGAGATTCTGACCAGCTTCGATGACCGATTGCCGGACGGATTGCTGTTGCTGTACCGCTGGTTCGAGTCGACCGGCCGACGCTTGCAACGATTCTGGCGTCCTGTTGGTCGTTGCGCGTTGCCTAAGTGCCGTGGAGATTTTTTTAATGGAGTCAGCGGCTCGTTCGGTCAACTGCGACGCCAATTGTGCAGTAGGATTGGGCGCATCAAAAGCAGTTTCGTCGCGGGCTGCATCCTGATCACGCTTGGCGGCAATCGCCACTTCGACCTGCTGTCGTAGATCTGATTGATTCTTGGATAACACGGACATTTGCTCGTCTAGCCGCTGGAGCAGGTTCTCCGATCCGGCGATTTCCTTGGCCAACTGTTCCGTTTTGTCAGCACTTTGGCCTCTTTTCTTCAGCTCGCTGAGTTGTTGATTCGCCCGCGCTCGCTGCTGTGTCAAGGAACGAACGGCAACTTCTAGATGATTAAAACGCTGTTCCTCGGCGCGAACTGCTTGCTGTGCGTCGCGAGATTCCAAGATGCGCACGCGTCGTTGGCGCTCTTCAATTTCGCGGCGGCGATTCCTGAGTTCCTGCTCACTCGCAAAAACTGGTTTCTGAGAAACGGCGCGCAGGTCGCCGGCGACGGTTTCTAATTCTTGTTGGACGTCTTGCAGGACGCCGGAGAATACCGCCGAGGCGGCCTTTAGTTCTTCGAAAGAGTTTTGCGACTTGATGGCACTGGATTGCTCGATGACCAGTTTTAGGCGGCGACCGATATCGTCGAACATCAACTGTATTTCAGCATCTTGGGCGTGAGTCGCTGCGGAACTCGCTTCTGCGATCAACGTCCCCATAGTGCTGGACGCACGTTCAGTCGCAGATGCAAGCGCCTGCTGGAGCAGATCTTTGGCACCTTGAAACTGTGGATCGGACGATTCCAATCCCAAGCTTAGTTCTCGTTCTTGAACGGCTGCATGTACCAAGATGCGCAGCGATTCTTCCGCGGCCGCGCGAGCGATCTTGGACAGTTCTTCGCGCATCGGCAAGTTGCGTCTGGCCTCCTGCTCGAGTTGCTCAAGCAGTGTCTTGGGTTGCGATGCAGCTTGTTGTGCAAGTTTTTCGGCCTGTGCGTACTCCTGGCTCATCGGATCGCTGGCCCCTAATTGTTCCGCCAGTTCGCGCCACGCGGCTTGATCGGTGTCCGATGAATCCGACCGAGACTTGCCAGACGCCGCAGAAGCGAAGTGCTTTGCGATCATCTCCAGCGCATCGATGGCGTCCTGTTGCTGTCGCGCGGCGCTGGTGAGTCTCTCGATCTGCTCGTTGGCTGTGACCGATTCATCCATCGCAGCTTGCATGGCATCGTTGATCCGTTGTTCCGCTTCGCTGACGATCGACGCAGCGGTATCCGCATCTTGAGCAAGTTCCATTTGGTCACGATTCAATAAGTCTTGGGCAGCCGCCAAGTCGAGCAGCGCGTCTCGCAATTCCGCGATGGGGTCATGCGTGCTGCGATGTAGCTCGTGCAGTTGTTCGACCCGCTGACGACTGTTAGGCACCTCTTGTTTCGCCAGTCCTTCGGCTAGTTCCGTTGTCTGCTCATGCAATTGGCCGGTTTCATTAGCAGCTCGGCGAGCAAGGTTGGCTAGACTGGGTGCGCTGGACGTGATTACTTCGCGCGCCCGTTGAGCGATCGATTCGAGCTTCCGCAGAATTTGCGCCAGAATGGACTGTATTTGCAGCAGATCACTGGCAGCACTTCGGACCGGTTCGGAACTCCAGCGTCGCGACGTGATCGCGGTACCCGCCGATTCGAAGGCTGGGTGCGAATTGAGTGCGGCAAGCTCAGTGATGATGGGCGCTGGAATCCCAGCTTTCTCGAGTGTCTTCTTCGCTTGAGCCAATCCATGGGTAAAACCATCCCATAGGCGAGGATTTTCTTGCACTGCATCAATGGAACCTGTTTCCCAGCGTTCGGCGCTGACCAGCGAGACAAGCACGCGCGACGCCTCAGTGACATCGTGAATCGATTCAAGTTGCCCGAGGGCTTGGATGATTTGTGGAACCTTGGACTCGGCGGTCTCGGGCGAGCCACTGGCGCTGGACAATAATTCCTTTAGCGCTCGGTGTGTATTTCCCAAATCGCTGGCGAACACTCGGTCTGCATCGACGCGTTGTTGATGAATTGCTCGACGAGCTGCGATTTGCTGCAATCGGGGTTTGTCCAATGTCATTTCCGTAAACAACATGCCGGCCAAATCGGCGATCTCTTTGTGGCCAATGGCCAACTGCGCCGGCAACTGGACATCGATCGTGTTGACGCGAGGACGCAGCAACAGTTGCTGAAGCACGGTTGAAGCGAGTCGGTCAACTCGTTCCTTGGAACTGCTCTCGATCGTTCCTTGCTCAATATACTCAGCATGATTAGCGAACCACAGACTCCATTGATCTAGTTGTCGAGCGGAGTTGCCATCGAGCATCGGCAGTTGCTCGATCATCAAGCGTTGCAATTCCCGAAAATGGCGTCCCAATACGCTTTGTTCTCGACGAACTTGTTCTTCGTTGAGTTCTTTCAGTCGGCTCGCCAAACTTCGCTGGCCCGTGATCAGCAGAGCGAAATCTCGCCCGATGGCAGCCAAAATATCGTGGGTGTGAAATTGTCGAAATCTCTGATCCAGTTGCGCCGTGCGTTGTCGAACATGTTCGAAGGCCGCGACGATCTCAAGCTGTACGCTCTGCGTTTCTTGAGTGACGGGTGAACCAGGTGCATGCCAATTTCCTTGGCACTTTCGTTGCAATTCGGCCAATTGCTCCATTTCGAGCTCAGCCAAGACGTGGGCGACGCGTTCCAATTCGTTCAAGCTAATGGGGTCGTTCAGTTTGCTGATTGCACCAAGAATCAACTCGCGCACCAGTTTGGCTGCTTCACTCAGTTCCAACGCGGCTTGTTCAGCTTCTTGCAAGAACCGCTTGGACACGATACCGGTCGAGCTGCCTTGTTGTTCCTTCGCCCGGCGATCTTTTATCGCAATGACAAACTGGTCACTGCTCTCGGCAAGCTGCCGCAGATGCTCCGCAACGACGCGCCGAGGGATGAGATTTTCATGTGGCCGCGTGACGAGATCCGAATTGGAGACGACTAACTCGATCAGTTCTGTTTCCGCGAGTTGCTGTTTGCGATCCTTCGCAAACAGTCGCGTCTGCACCATATCGCCAGGCTTTAATCGCAATGGAGCAAGATCGAATTTCCATTTCAATTCAGACGTGGCTTGTATGGGAACCGACAACTCTCGGTCGATCCACTCGCTGGCATTAATGCGAATCTGTTGACGCACTTGAGCCAACGGCATCTCATCTTCGATCTTCGCTGCGAAGTTAAGCATCGAATCTGCTTGGACGATCAAACTTGAACGGTCAGGAGTCGTCCAGCGAATTTTTGGTGGATGATCGGGAAGGATGCGCACCGTGTACAATGGACTAAACGTGTTCGTAAAGCCCGTTTTTGATGCCTTGAGGTTCAGTCGATAACTACATTCACTAGTCAGTGTAAGCTCGACCGTTGCAGTATCTCGCTGAATATCAATCTTGTGCGACGTAGTATCATGTGCTGAAGCAACACTGTCAGATTGGCTTCGCCATTGGGCTGCTGCCAGAGGCTGATCGCACTGAATTGTCATCGTTACCGTCGTGCCAGCATACGCCTCGAGATTGCCATGAGACTCGATGAGTTGGTCTACTTCCCGTTCCATATACTCTGGATAGACGTAGCGCTTTGTGAATTGGATTGCCTGCGGACGCGGCTGGGCATCCAGTCGGTACCAAGCAGTTGAGGCGTCATCGGCAATCACGCGATATTCGATCCAAGTCGCGTCAATCGCAATGTTTGTCTGAAATGTTCGTGCGCTGTTTTGCTGATGCGAGGCAATCCTCGGCGACTCAAGTTTCTCGTTTGACACGTTTAGTGATAACGCGACCGGCTGCAAAGCTTGGGAACGAAGAGGTTGATTCTGACAACGCAATTCCAAGTGAATCGACGATGGCTTGGGACCGAACTGCTGCACGACCAGCGGAACCATGTCGCCCAGCGCCACGGTTTGCGATTGGGGCAGCGGCTGTACTACTTCAAGCGAAATTCGCGTATGACGAGCCAGATTGGCAGCCGGCAGCAGTGTACGCGCGATTCGCTGAGGCAAACGTAGCCCCGGAACGCAACTGAGCGCGACGACGACAACTAGCGTCGTCGCGGCCATGACCAACCATGTGCGAATCAACTGGCAAGGCAACAGCAGAGCGACGTCAGATGCTGCGATCGACCGGGCAACTTGCTCTTGCAATTGTGCGCGAAACGCAATGGAACTGGTCATACATGTTTGATTGTCCGTGGCCAATTCGACCGCCGCGAGCAACTGTTCGCGCAATCGTGGTTCGGCGAACTCGAACGATTTCGCTACGTCGTCCAGTGAACTGGGCGCTGCCAACGCGGGTCGGCACAAAACCCAGACAATCGCTCCGACAATGCCGTACACGCACAGGCTGAGCAGCCAGCGTTGCCAGGCCACAAGCAGCCAAAAAGCATCAATGGCGATCGCGGTCGATTCGACCATCGCTACGAGGAACAATGCTGTCGCCGCACCGCGCAGAAAACGCAGCCAAGCCTGACGTTTCCCAAAGTGCAGCAAGCGATCGATCGTGATTGGATTCAATCCAGCATTCATATCAAATTGGCGCGTTTGCGCAGCCACCATTCGAGCGTAAGTAAGCAGGCGATTGCCGTAAACCAACTATAACTTTGCCACAACGAATAGTCGGCCGCGATGAACTCGCCGCCATTGAGCATTGCTAATTGGTCCGGCAATTCATGATCGCAATCTTCATCAAGATACTTTCGGCCGGTCGCTTCGGCTAGCTTCCTTAGTAAGGGCGCGTGATTGTCTAGATTCTCTAAGCATCGACGCCGGTTTTTTATTGTCGTCTTTCGCTCCGCGAAAGAATGATGTAACGCTACTTTCGCGGAGCGAAAGGCGACACTCATTGTTCGCCCGATGCTTGTAGAATGAAATCTTTTGGTTCAGGTTATGACGGATGACGAACTACTCCCAATTCGCTACCTCAACGATCTGCTGTTTTGCGAGCGGCGGGCGGCGTTGCATTTGATGAACAGAACTGGCGGGATAACCAATATACGGTCGACGCTTCGTATTCCCATCGCAATGTCGATGTCGAGCGAACCTTAAACGCGGTAACAATCGCAAGGTCACGGGGATGTGGCTGGTCTCGTATCGACTGGGGTTGATCGGTAAAGGAGATCTGATCGAGATCCGCGACGCTGGCAGCCCTCAGACTGTGCCGTACCCGGTTGACTATAAATTCCGCCAGGCGGTTGGTCACATGGCCGCGCAGGCTGTCGAGCCGCTCGTAGCACCACTTGCGCGCGGTTGGTCACATGGCTCGGTAGACCTTTCCCAGTGACTCGACCTTGTCCCATTGTTGTGAGATGCCGCTCCAGTGGAATACCATGACGCCCGTGGCGGGAGGGCGGGTTCCAAAGTCGAGTATCAAAGGGACTTCTTCGGCATCAACTGCTGATCCCCAATCGGCCAGTTGCACGATCGGCCAGATCTTGTGTTTCTCGTCGGGAATGCCTCGGATATTCAGCAGCTTGCCAAGGCTTTCCGTTTGTCGATTGATCCATGTTGGATTCTTGTGGTGTCCGAATCGCGCGTGGTACGGCATGACACTGAAGACATCGATGTACTTCGCTTGCGCTGGCAGGTCGATCGCAAGCTTGTGACGAATCGCGCCGTCGAAATCCTCGGGCGACCATGGGCAGTGAAAAGTCCCCAGTAGCGCGTTGGGACGTTCAGCGTCGACGATTTCTCGGTACTCGCGCACCCAATCGGTAAAAACGTCGCAACGGAACTGAGTCCAGGCGTCGCGATGTGGACCGAGCAAACGTTTCGCCGCCTCGGAAGCGTTGGCGGGAAGCTTGATCGCCGATGTCTTCGTGAACTGCTGGAGCGCAGCGGGGCAGAAATCTGTGTCGGGCATCGCCGGCTGGTCGCGCTCCCAGCTCGCGTGACTGTGATGATAATCGAGCCAGATACCGTCGATATCGAAAGTCTTCAGTACGCGGCGGAATTCATCCATGCGGTTCATTCGGTATCCAGTATGGAATGGGCTGATGCCCTGCCAGCCATGGGGTGGCGGACAGCGCTGGCCGTCCACACCGATGGGAGCAGCGTCGGGATGACCTGTGAGATAACCGGAAAAATGCATTGAGTTGAAGTCGGCGAAGACCTTCAACCCCAGGGCGTGGCAGCGTTCAATCTCTTCCTGTTTTAATCCTCCCGATCCAATCCAGATGGCATTGATTCCATAATCTGCCGGCTTTTGGCCACGGTCAAAAATTGCTTTCGGCAAGCCACCATAAACGCCGCGTATTTTCACCCACGGCCGAGGGTCGATCGTCGACGATTGTGTGGCGTGTGCTGTCATTGGCGTGGAGTTCATGGAAGTCAGTCCTGCGGTGACCATGAGACCCGCCGCACTCTGCTTGAGAGCCACTCGACGGGAGCAACTGATCGGCGCCGATGATTCGGCAGAAGTTCGTGTCATTAGACTTAATCCTCCGATTTAGTTTCAATCATCGTTTGCGGCGAGTGAGTTCACATGGATGGACCTAACCGCGAGCGACTTCCGACCCCTAACCAGTCACATTACTGATTCTAAACTCGCTTTCTGATATTCCGCGTAGTATAACACGTATGACAAAACAGATCAGCGCGCTAATCCGATGCCCAGAGCGCTACGACTAGGAAATCTCACTCTACCGTCTGAAATGCGGCACTCGAATGACAACAGCAGTTTCGCAGCAGGCTTCTAACCGTAAATGTAGTTTTGTATGGACATTGTTGAGTCTAGCCGCTTGCGTTATCGCGTGTGTCGTTGCCTTTTCTTTACGCGATGAATATCTATTCAGCTCGGTTTCGTATCCTCACGACAAAGTACCTGATGCGAGATTCCTAGGGTACGATTCCAGCGACATAAAGATCCTGCGCGATCATTGGACGCATGCCCAACGAAAATGTTATGCCTGGTCACAGCTCACCTTGGATACGTTGTTTCCATTTGTGTATAGCGCAGCGGTTTGGGTGGTCGCTTGTCGGATTCTGCGTGGACTCTGGTTGCGCGCCGCCATAGTGATGATCTGGCTGGTGATCTTGTCGGACCTGTCGGAGAACGCGCTGCTGGTAGTTCACTTTTTGGATTGGCGAGACTTGAGCGACTGGATTTGGCTGGCGTCGTTTTGGACTCGAACCAAGTGGTGGCTATTGCTGGCGTTGGCAGTCGTATTGTTCGTTCAATCGTTATTGCGCCATGCCGTTTTTCTTGACCGCCTAGTCCGCTTACGCTATGGCGGGATCGCTTTTGTTACCTTGGCAGTCTGGGGACTGTTGGCCTGCACTATGGAGCCATTCCGCCCCGTTGCAGCCAATGTTCTGCTGCTGGAAGACTATCGACAATTGGCGGTCCTGATGCTGGTAAATGTGATGGCTATCGTTTTTACGATCGCCATTCTAAGACTTCAGCGCCATCGGATTCGCAGCGATTCTGGTGAAAAATCCTATACGGGATCGTGGCCCAAATGGATGTATGTGGTGGCCACGCTTGTGGCTTCCATCACGCCTGGCGCTGCGTTTGCCTACAGCTATATTGAATCTGACTCGCTGCCAAGAGCGGACACGCTCAGTCAATGGTGCATCATCGGGAAGAGACAAAGCGATTTTCTAATGATAGGCGTGGGCATAGCATGGATGATCGCCGGCGCGGGATTGGCATGGGGATGCCTCGTCATTATGGGCAAGATTCGCTGTTTTCTACTGGGATCAGAGGCCACCGATCAGAATTTTTTCCCATTCGAGGCGACGCAGTCGAAGGCCAGGATTCCAGGAGTAACCAGCCGATACGCGGACGACATCGAGCTGATAATCTACCTGCTGTCGCTGCTGGTCGTATTCTTTGTGTTCTTGAAGCCACGTGAAACGCAGGTCCTGTCTTATTTGCCGATTCCTGGTTGCATTGTGATGTTGATTTGGATCACGACGATGATCTTGTCGGGCTTGTCTGCATGGTTCGACCGGACGCGGATTCCTGTCATCGCCCTAGTTGTTGTGTGGATTGTTTTTGTGCGCGCGTTGGCTGGCAGAGATGCGACGCTCCCTACTGTGCAGTCGAATTCCGCTTTCTTGGCGTCACAGCAAATTGACTTTCTGCGCGACGCAGAGGACCGGCTCATAAAAGCGCTAGCGGATGGTGGACAAAAAGGCATCGACAATGAAACTGCGCAGGTCGAAGCTGCGCAAAGAAGCCTGGAGGATGCGGCTTGGCAAGCGATCGTACAGCGCATGAAAAACTACAATTCGGTTCATCGAAGAGATCCAACCCAGACGGACAAGAAGACAACCTTGGTGGTCGTCACTTGCCCGGGAGGCGGAATTCACGCGGCGGCTTGGACAGCCTATGTACTGGACAGTTTGCACGAGCGTTATTCCGATTTCGCAGGTGCAGTTTGCGTCATCAGTGGCGTATCTGGTGGCAGCGTCGGCGCGATGTTTCACGTCCACAGCCGGTATATTGCGCAAGGCGCCTCCGAGTCCTGGAAGAATGCTGCCGAATCGTCCCTCGGGGCAATAGGTGGTGGAATGGTCTTTGACGATCTTCCAGGATTGTTCCTGCCTTTGCCGATGGAGTCGGATCGAGGCAAGCGTTTGGAGCGAGCATGGAAGGCTAGGCTGGGCGCGGGTGCCGATACCATGCAAGCATGGGGACAAAAGGCTCAAGATGGTTCGTTGCCCATCCTAATTCTAAATGCGACCGATGCCGCGTCAGGCCGACGAGTGTTGTTTTCCACCGTCCCGACGCCGCGGCGAGTGAATCTGGTTCGGACGATCGCGCGTCCATGGGATTTTCGTGAATTGCTCGGTTCACCCAACGACGACATGCACGTGGCCACCGCGGCGCGAGCGTCGGCCACGTTCCCTTATGTATCTCCCTTCACGCGTCCTGAATCGGCCAGCCCTGTTGGCCAGCACGTGGCCATTGGCGACGGTGGTTACGCTGACAACGAAGGGATCGTATCGGCAGTGGATTGGGTCGATTTCTTGGTGCGGCGCGCGGGCGACGAGTATAGTCAAGACCCTAATTTGGTCCCCTTCCAGCGCATCGTTCTGCTTCGTATTCAGCCCTCGGGTAATACCGAACCTCCTTTGGAGAGCAGATTGCGTGCGACGCCTCAGTACTACTTGCGTTGGTTAACGGGACCTCTGGAAGCGCTGGTGACTATGCGAACGGCGTCGCAAGTCGAACGCGGCCAAATCGAATCGGACCTGGCAGCTCGTTATGTCGACAGCCCTTGGTGGGAATCAACTGGGGCAGTGCCTCTGGCACGAGAAATAGCATCAAAATCCCCGCTGGAGCGAATCTATAACGAACGAATACAACTTGGAGCGATCAACGCTCAACAGTCTTTTTCGTATCAAAAAGGAGTGTTCAAGCAGAGTCCGTCGACAACTGATGATAGTCAGCAACAATCCGATGCTGCGCTTTCCGAACAATCTCCACCCAATCCGACCGCCCCACCGAAAGCTAGTGCGCCTCCAGACAATGCTAGTCCGGTTGGCTCACTTCAACCTCCGGCGAGTGGGAATGCAAGCGATCCAGATCTGCCGACTCCACAGATGATGGTTGGATCAACCGGCTACGCGCCGGTGGTCATTCTCAGCATGCCATTTCTAGCGGAAAGTTCGTCCCAACGTCCGCCGCTGAACTGGAAGCTCAGTCCAAGCCAAAAGAACTGGTATTCGCGGGCTTGGGCGGATTTGCTAGCGCTCCAAAAGCAAGAACCGATGGCTGCGGCGCCAAACCGAGTCGATGCACCAAAACGGCAGCTCGTGTTTTTCTCGGAACTAGATGAGTTCTTTACTCAACGCGCTCAGTAGATTTTGGATTCGCTATGGGACATCTGCGGATATTGACGATTGAAGAAATCGCTGGCCGGTCGGACGAGCGGGCGAGTCATCGCGTTGGATATTCCATACAAATTCTTGAGGCGCTAGCGTTAGCTGTCGCTTGAGAAGAGGAACTTGATTTCCGTATTTTTCTCGCCGCGAACTGTAAACGTCTTCCGTAGATTTCTTGATGCGCGACCACATAGAATTCCAGGTGCGATCGGTGACGACACCGCTTTCCATGCTGTTGATAAAGGACGAAGTAAACCAGCCCCCAATATCTCTTGTACACCAACTGAGTTGTCCCTGTGAGGCCGACGAGAGATCGAGGACTCCGCGGTAGCACAACAGCAATTCCTCCAGCGTTGTCCAGCCTTCGATCGCTCGCGTCTCGGTCCGATAATACTGTTGCGGTGTAACGTCGATGGTTCCCCGAACATTGCATGCGTCGCTGATCAAAATCGTCAGTCGGGCTCCCTTCGCTTGCATGGCGGTTAGCAATTCTTTTCGCAACAGATCGTTTTGAGTGAAGTCGAAGAAATGGCCAGAGGCGGGGTCGCCAGCGGCAAATCGATCGTCGTAAGCGCCATGGCCTTGGTAGTAGACCAGCAACGTATCTTGCGGACCGACGACCAAATTCGATAGTGCAACGACAATTCCTTTGGCGCTGCATTCGGCTCCTTCGACGATTCGATAGACGCCACGAAACTGCGCCGCAAGATAATTCTCGACCAGCTTCTTCATCGTATCGCGGTTGACGATGATATTCTGGCCGATAGTTGGATCGTTGGTGGCCACAGCATGCAATACGTGGACGCGTCCGGAACCATCGGCACGAGCCTTGGGCAAACCCGCGGCTACGCGAACCATCGATGGCGATGCAA
Organism: Planctomycetaceae bacterium; assembly: GCA_005798335.1. Lineage (GTDB taxonomy): Bacteria > Planctomycetota > Planctomycetia > Pirellulales > Pirellulaceae > Aureliella. Next base: position 15,244 of record SYJV01000376.1, read on the forward strand.
TCCACTCAATGGACTGATTATTCTTCACATCTATCACGGTCATCGGCAAATCACCTGATCCTCGGCGAAGCTGGCCGAACAGATCATCGACATTGGCGACGCGCACGCCGTTTAAGTGGGAAACGACGTCCCCCAATTCAAACTCGCCTTGCAATCCTTGATTTCCTCTGGACACCAAGGTGACAGGGGCCGGACCTGAGTGAATCGCCGCTACTTCCAGTCCCGCGGGATGCTCGCGAAAACTAACTCTCAATCGCATTTCGTCGCTAAAGTTGGCTATTCCCGCTGACGAGTTCGGTGTTACAAAGCTAGTCACTCGCCCAATGTCCAGCGGTTGAGCCGTTGCCGTCGATTGCCCCCGGCCAAAGCCAATGGCCAGCCAAACTACCAGAAATTTGATGCAGCCTATTCGAGCTATCATGAATTGGCTCCTTTGCCTACAGGCGATCGTTCGTTCAGCGTTTGACTATTCTTATCCCAGAAAACTCATGGTTGAGCAAGCGTCTCGTCGGTGCTGGCGAAATTGGTACTGAAACTCTCAAGCACTTGGTGGATGCGGGAGTCAAACACATTATGGTCCTGAATCGCAACCAGGCACTAACGGAGGAATTGGCCAGCCAATTTGGAGCATGCAGCCAAGACTGGAACCCACCAGAGATGTTGTGCAATTCGACGCATCCAGCAAGTGGGGCGGACACGATGTGAGCGTTCACGCGCTGAACTCGGCGATATCTGATTTCGGACTTCTTGCTCTGTCATTGGTTTGCAGAAGGACGACCAACATCAATCAGCGCGCGCAAGATACGTTTGCAACGTCGCTCATCGCACAATCCATTCCTAGCGCGGCGGTTGTTTGACCGAGTAATTTCGTTTGCAACGGAATTGTCGCACGATATGACCGAATACTACTCCTGGAAATCCGGCTGCAATCACCAAGTGATAGTACAGTAGTGACTTCAGGTTGGCATACTCCACGGATCCAGTTGTAACGTCCATATGGGACATTGTAGCTATGATCATGCTAGAGGCAATTTCCAAGTTCAGAGCAGCAGATGCCAAAAACTACAAAAGCAAATGCCGGAGTTGAACGACGATCAAACGCAATCACGGCGGCGACGGCAATGGATGTGACACAGAAAAGTTGGATCGCGCTGGTGACTAACGCCGTTGGATATCGCAGGGACGAAAGTACCAACGCTACATAAAGTGTCAACAAAAGGACTGCGGCTATTGTGAATCGCATTGCGTTTCCAGTATTAACTGGATTCCTGTTCTCGTCGGTGAACGTCTTGCAAACTTACCGGACTGACGCAGGTGGATGAGAGTGGCGATTCACTAATCGGCATGTCTCGGTGTTCCACCATGCGATGGTGACGATCGCGTGGTGGAACCAGCCGCCAATTGTTAACTACTCAAGGAAACTGCTAGACAAGTTCTTCTTCGTGCAGTTGAGCTGACGAAGTGTATTGATGCTGTACCGATGCGGGCATCGGTTCATAATGATCTAGTTCGATCGTATAGCTTCCTTGTCCGGCTGTGATGCTGCTCAACGTCCGGCTGTAATGCAGCACTTCGCGGAACGGGACTTCGCAGTGAATCACTTGAAAGCCGCCACCGATTGACTCACTTCCCAGGACGCGACCGTTGCGCGAGCTCATATCGCTAAACACGTCACCCACTGCAGGCTCAGGTGCGGTAACGTCCAAACGCACGATCGGTTCCAGCAGGCATGGGCTGGCCTCGCGGAATACTTCGCGAAATACCATCGCTCCAGCGATCTTGAACGCAGCTTCGCTGCTGTCAACTGGATGGTGTTTTCCATAATGTACTTCCACGGCCACGTCCTGAATTTGGTATCCAGCGATGACTCCCTTGGTCATGCGTTCCTTGAAGCCCTTTTCGATCGCAGGCAAGAAATTACCAGGTATGGTGCCACCCACGATCGAATCTACCCACAGGAAATTGCAGGTGGGATCATGATGAAACTGTTTCAAGCTGGGGAAGCGGGCTTTGGTGGCATATTCCGCTGGATCGGTTCCCGATGGGAAAGGATACATGCGAATATGTACTTCGCCAAATTGTCCGCGACCACCGCTTTGCTTTTTGTGCCGATACGATCCTTCGGCGTTAGCCTGAATTGTTTCGCGGAAAGGTATCTTGGGGTCTTTGGTATCCACATCCAATTTGTCGCGGTAGTGCAAGCGCTCGAGAATCAGTTTGAGATGAAACTCGCTCATCCCCGTAATAACAAGTTCGCTGGTCTGGCTGTCGCGATCTAGCCGCAACGTCATATCTTCTTCGACCAGCTTGTGCAGTGCGGCGGCCAACTTGTTCTCTTCACCGCGACTGCGCGGCGACAGTGCTAATCCCACCATAGGGCGCGGGAAAGGAATTGGGGGAAGCGCGGTATCACCGAGCATGGTACCAGTATGTAACTCGTCGACCTTGGCCACAGCCACAATCTGTCCAGCTTCCGCTCGTTCGATCTGCGATGTCTGATTCCCCTGAATCTCCAGCAACTGCGGAATTCGCACAGTTGACTTCGAATTACAAACGTGGACGCTTTGATCCTTGTTCAACGATCCGCTGTAGATGCGGATGAAGCTCAATTTTTGCACAAAGGGATCGATGTGCGTTTCAAAAACGCGAGCTACCAGTGGTGCACCGGGATCTGCAATGATCTCCAATTCGTGGCCGTCTTCGGCAGTTCCATGACGCACGATTGCGTCCGGTGGTGGTGCGCACAGGGCCAATCCACTCAACAGCTCCGTCAAGCCAACTTGCTTCTTCGCTGAAACACAAAGAACGGGAATCAAATGTCCCCGCTGAACGGCGATGGGAATCTTCGCACGCAGTTCATCGGCGCTGGGTACATCGCCTTCAAAGTAGCGAGCCATCAGCTCCTCATCGGCCTCGATAATCGTCTCCACCAAGTGCTCGCGGGCTGTCGGCAGATCGAGCAAATCGCTGGTCTGACTTGCGGAAGCATCCAGTACGTCAATCAACTTAGAGATCGACGGTCCAACCGCGTCGGGAATGTTCAGCAATGCGCAGCTATCGCCAAACGAGCTGATCAGTTTCTTAATCAAAGCGCCAAAATCAATGTTGTCACCGTCGAGCCGCGTGATCAACAGAACCGTCGGCAAACCCGCTTGTCGTGCCGCATGAAAAACGCGGCGCGTATTTACTTCGACACCCGCATGTGCATGCACGCAGATAACGGAGCAATCGACTCCAGCCAGCGCGCCAATGGTTTGGCCAATGAAATCAGCATAACCTGGCGTATCGAGCAATGAGAAATGAAATCCCTGATGCTCGCAATGAGTAACTTTGGCTTCGACCGTGTGCTTGTGAGCTTTCTCTTCGGGGTCAAAGTCACAAATGCTGGTGCCATCATCAACACTATGATGCCCACTGACGGCGCCGGTTCCGGTCAGCAAAGCGTCCAAAAGACTGGTCTTGCCGCTGGAACCGTGCCCGCAAAACGCAATGTTGCGACGTTGTCTCACTGGAACCGAGTTGGCCATAGTACTTACCTTTCTAATGGAAGTCGCGTATCGAAAGAAACACCGCGCGAAAGGCCTCCAGTTAACTGAGCGAGAAGATACAGCCATCTCGCGCGGAAGACATTAGTGTGGACAGGCTCCCTCCTCACGTCGTGCGCGACGCAACGCGTCGGGCAGTTGTAACCATCCTTCGTACAATGATCGTCCCACGATACAACCATGGGTCTTCATCTCTACCAATTGATCGATATCGTCCAGCGTCGTGACACCTCCGGAAGCAATTACCGGAAAAGCCGAACAACGTTGCATTTGAGCCAACTGCTCATAATTCGGGCCTGACAACATGCCATCTTTGGCGATATCCGTGTAGACAATTGCGGCGACTAGATCGGTCAGTGTTTCGATGCGCTGGGCCAGTGCGGTTGCCGATATCGATGAAGTCTCCAACCAGCCATCGGTCGCTACCATGCCGTCGCGAGCATCAATGCCCAATACAAGTTGCTTGGGATACAAACGAGTCATCTCGGCAAACCACTGCGGTTCGCGCAGTGCGCGAGTACCCACGATCACGCGAGTAACTCCCAAGTACAACAGTCGATCGATGGTTTCCTGATCGCGCACGCCGCCGCCAACTTGGCATGTCAGTCCGGTTTCCGTGACGATGCCGCGAATCGCGGGTTGATTGATCAAACTGCCGGATTTAGCGCCATCCAAATCAACTAAATGCAAACACGTCGCGCCTAAATTTCGCCAGTGATGAGCGACGGAAACGGGGTCGTCCGAGAATACAGTTTCGCGGCTGTAATCCCCTTGCTGCAATCGCACACATTTTCCGCCCAACAAATCGATCGCCGGCCATACCTGCATGTTTGTTCGTATTCCACCAAGAGTCCGTTTATGGAAACCATGAGAGTTGCCAATATGGCATACGCCTGTGCTACAAGCAAGCATCTACCCATTGAGGTGACTCGCCCTCTAGAGACACAACATTGCGTGGCACTTCGCAGACTGAGGGCATGACAAGCAGCTTCGATCAATGGTTGTTTGGCGCCTTGCTTCCAAGTTTCTCCAGAATATTGCGAGTGATTCGCTCCACGGCTGGATCTTTGCCGGCCAACCCATGCGCCCAGTCCGTGGTTCCGACGGTGACTACGGTTCCGCCAAGCGTATAGGTTCCCATCACCGCGTTGCCTACGCGGTCAGCCGGAAACCGGTCATAAAACAACGCGTCATCAGGATGCCAGCGAGCTGGACACGTTCCAAGAATCTGAAAATCTTTGGGAGTGCCATCGCGCCCCGTGGGAAAAGGCAATCCATCTCGCAGCTCAATCTCGCAACCGTCGCATTCGTAACCCACGATCGTATCTTTTCCGCCAAAGTAGTCACCGCGCTTCAGGCCAGTACCGGCAAACAGCCAGTGATCGGGTCGATGGACTTCGAACGCAGAACGACCGTCCATGAACTGGCCATGACTGCGATGATAGCCTCCAAAAAGAAAGCCCACGCCGGTCAACTGATTCTCTGGTCGCTGCACCAAATGATGACTCCACAGTGTCGAGAGCAATCGATGGTCACCGGTTGGAAAGACTGGGTCCATCACCAAGCGTTGCTTCCAACTCGTAAGCGCTCGTCCGTTGTCCTCGCTGCGAACTTGCCAACAACAGGTATTGCCACTGAAGAACGCAACATTGCCGCCGTTACTAATGAAGCGTTCCAGATTGTCACGCATGGGAGCAGACCAATACTCGTCGTGCCCAACGCTGAGCACCAGTGTGTACGCGTCTAGAGCCTCGGCATGGAATTCCAAATCGCTATTGGCGGCATAGTCCAAAACGAATCCTTGAGACTCAGCCCAGGCCACAAACGGTCCCTCCCAATTCGAAAACTGACTCGATGGAGGCCGATGAAAAGAAACTCGATTGCCTTGTACGCCCGCCAACCCGTTGAAAGCGTACAAACTGAATCCACCCCAGTTGTTATAAGCATTATAAGTATTCGTGCTCAACTGAATTAACATGCGCGAATTCTTGCCAGGCTCGGCGGCTCGCAAAATGAAAAAACACGACGATTCCGCAGTACGCGCTGCCCGATGAGTGAACTTGCCGCCACGATCCTTCGCACTCAGCTTCACATGGTAGTATCCCGATCGCCATGACCTGGGGATGACCGCTTTCCAAGCTGCTGGCCAATTGCATCCGTGTGACGAAGCATTTTCCGGAATGATCGACTCGGTGCCGACGATATTGTCATGGCTCAAGACAACTTCTCGCGTCGCGCCAACGCGCGTGATCTCGATCGCAAATCTCGGCGATGTCGTCGAAACGTGGACCGCCAATTCATCGCCGGGCCTGTAACTCACTTGACCGGTATAGCCTTCGATCGTGAGCGCATTCAAGCTCTCCGCCGCTGGAATTCGAACGCAATTAGAAACGACCAAGGACACCAACCAGACCACAGAAAATCTCTGATAGTAAAGAAACATTATTGCCACCTGAGTATTCACAGTAGGATGCGGGTAACGCGCGAACCGCCACCACGCTCAGTTCTTACAGCCAATCGCGACCCTACTAAAATACGCGTCTTTGGCACCAAGCACCACCCACGTCGCCACGTTCGTTAATCGAACTGTCGGGTCTACTTCGCTCTGAGTGCGGATTGATCTATGCTGTACGCAATCCAGTCTGCGTTTGTCGCAGCCAAGCGACGGTTTCTTGAATCTGGGAGCTCGAAGAATGCGGCAACTGATGTGGGTGAGCTTAGTGGTCAGCGGGTTGCTTGTGGGCCGGCAGTGGTCGACGGCCGCAGAGCCGCGAGGTTATTCGATTCCCGTCGTCGATTTGGACCAACAAGCCGCTCGGCAAGTTGTGGTCGATCGTGAACCAGGACAATACTTGGGCCATCCAACTACTGTGTTGCTTGAGGACGGCAAGACTATCTTGTGCGTCTACCCGAAAGGACACGGCAGAGGCGGAATCGTATACAAACGGAGCCTCGATGCCGGTCAGACTTGGTCGGATCGCTTGCCCACGCCGGAGTCTTGGGCAACTAGCAGAGAAGTACCGACAATACACCGTGTCGTGGATGCACTCGGCAAGAAACGGCTGATTGTTTGGTCTGGGCTTTACCCGGCGCGAATATCGGTAAGCGAAGACGATGGTCACCATTGGAGCGAACTCAAACCCGCTGGCGATTGGGGCGGGATCGTCGTGATGGGCTTTGTTCAGCCTCTGACAAAACCTGGCCATTACTTAGCCATGTTTCACGATGACGGTCGATTTATCGCAGCGAAACCGCAAACTAAGAAACCAGTAGAATTCACGCTCTACACAACTTTTTCCTCCGACGGTGGATTGAGTTGGACCTACCCTAAATCAATTCAGCGGGATACGGCGGTCCATCTATGCGAACCTGGCTGTATCCGATCACCGGATGGCAAGCAATTCGCAGTATTGCTGCGCGAAAATAGTCGTCAACGCAATTCCCACGTGATCTTTTCTAACGATGAAGGTCAATCGTGGACCGCTCCCAGAGAATTGCCCGCTGCGCTGACCGGCGACCGTCACACAGGAGTTTACGGACCCGACGGTCGGCTGTTCATTTCATTTCGCGATAGGACACTTGAAAGCTCAACCCAAGGAGATTGGGTTGCTTGGATCGGTAAGTACGATGACATCGTGACTGGTCGAGAAGGGCAATATCGCATCCGACTCAAGAAAAATCACAAAGGCGCCGACTGCGCTTATCCAGGCGTGTTAGCTCTGCCCGACGGATCGATTCTCACGACGACCTATGGACATTGGGACGCGGGCGAGCAGCCTTACGTCCTCAGTGTTCGTCTATCGCTTAAAGAGATAGACGAACTAGCAGCAAAGTAAGAGCTTCGCCAAATCACCGGATCGATAAAGTCAAGTTCGTTCTGACTTTCATCGTTGGTTGGATACAAGCGGTTACAAGTCAGTGGCAGCAACGTAAGTTCGGCTCAAGCAGCCACGTCGTAGTTGCAGAACGCGTCGATCGACCCATCGATCTCCACAGGGGTTGCACGTACTTCGAGGAAAACTCGCGGCACGAATTTCGAGTCGGAGTCTGCTTTGAGAGCTTGAGCGATCGCCTTAAGGTCCTCGATCATCTTGGGTGTAATTTTGCCATCCAAAGTGTACGTCACCTTCATTGGCCCTGGGTTAGTCGCAAATTCGCAGTACTGTTGTAATGCCTCGCCCAATTCGGCGTTGGGCGCGGTTATGGACACATTCGTTCGAGCTCGAAAACCTGTAATGCTGAACAGTTTTTCCAGCGCTTGGTGTACCATAACTTTCGTTCCCGATAGTTTCAGCACATCTTCCAACAGCGCTTCGTAACCCTTGGCGAAATTCTCCGCAGCTCGTCGCGCAAGTAACGGGTTGCTCTTGGCCAGCTCGTTTAATTTGGGCGAAACTTCTTTGCCTTCACCAGTGACTTTTTTGTGAACCCAGCTCAACAAATGAGGAACAACGCCAGTGATACCTGTGGTGTGCCCTTCTGCTTTTAGAAATAGATAGGGATGACCTAAAGTCTCTTCATACTGCAACAGTAGTTCGTGGTAGTTATTGAGGAAATTCCAGCCCTGGGAAGCCGAATATCCGTGCTTGCCTAGGTGTGAGCTGCGACGCGAGCTGCAATATTTCTTCATAGCTGAGCAAATAACATCGCGCTGTTGGGCCGACAGGTGTCCCAGGTCGATCATGAACGAACCCTTCTCGACCGGATGGTGGACCCAGCAAGCTATGTAGAGTGCATGAAACGATTTTACCGACCATCGTGGCTCGGGAGCCGCTAATAGACTGCGCACACTGCCGTTGAGATTAACTCTTAAGAAACCACGCCAATCTGCAAGCGAGCGAAATCTCGGACCGAACACCAAATTTACCGTTTCTTTGTCCGCTTCTAAGCTCGAATTGATGAGAACGGCGATCTTACCATTCATGCGCTCGGTTCCTCACAAAAATAGATGTCGTATTGGGTCTTCAACTGTGCGCCCAATGCCTGGTCGGGTATTTGAAATCTAGGCCATGGACAGCTCACTTTTCAGATAGTTTTTTCAACGAAACGAACAATTTCGTTGCTATTTTTCAGCGATCGCGCCAGTTTTGCGGCGTAGTTTGTTCGCATCGTTCCTGGCATAATGGTTATTACGATTGCTTGCGTTCTAGCGCCATCTCGGATGTCTGCTTCGCAAGGGTGGGCGCGAACAGGCGGTCATCCCAAGTGTCTTTGCGGATGAACCAAAAAATGGCATAGTCGCAAATCGGTCAGTACCACTGCCGCAGCAGTCCAGCGGGTGCAATTGCACAATGGAATCGGCTCTTTTTGATCCAGCCAAATTTCGTCCAGAGGCAAAATAAGCAAACCGTGACTGATCTACGAATTCGCGACGACTTAGTCATTGCCGAGCAGGAACTATTGTGGACCTTTTCTCGAAGCAGCGGGCCGGGAGGGCAAAACGTCAATAAAGTCAACAGTAAAGCCACTCTCAAGTGGCGGCCTTCACCACAGCGGCTGCCTCCTGCAGCTTGGCATCGCTTTCGTAATATCTCAAAAAGTTATTGGACAACCGATGGCGAAATCGTTATTCACTCGCAAGAGTTTCGAGATCAAGCCCGAAACGTTCAACGTTGTCGAGAGAAATTGGCGCAAATGCTGCTCACCTCGCTAACGCCACCCAAGCGCAGGATTAGAACCCACCCAACACGATCATCCGTCACCCGCCGCCTCGACGACAAACGCAAAGAAGCGGACAAAAAACGTCAACGCCGATCACATGAGAATTCCTAATGCTGGCTTAATTTTGCGCATGTTCCAAAAATAAGGTCAGTAACGTACGGCAAGGCAATTTGTAGGGGAGTTCCAGCAACAATCTCGAACGACTACTTGGTTATGCCAGGTGCCGCGCTCATTTGTGGGAATCTAGTCGGGACTTGATTCAGCGGGAGATCTTGAGAATACTTGCAGCAGAATCGATCCTCCGTTGCCCGACCCTCCGGCGTCGCAGCCCGAAGGCTTTCCCGCGCAGCCCCGCAAGCCGAAATGCTTCTCGGCAAGAGTCGACTTGTTATACTGGCATGTGGACTCTCCAATCGTTACGAGGAACCAACATGAACTCCGGCAAAAACCTCGACTTCATACTTAAGAATTGGTCGTACGACGCTGACAACATTTGCGTGCGATTAGTTAAAGGCTGCGACGGTCGAGACTTGATCCAAGTACGCGTGGATTTGGGTATTCTGCAATTAGAAACGACAGGACGTCCCGATGGCCTAAAGCCTGAGGGATTTGATACGTTGCTGGAGTGCTTGTGTCACGATGAATTGGAAGATCCTGATTTTGAACTGGACGACGATACATGCATGGAGATCGACCGCGAGTTCGTGCAGTACTATCATCGCCGAATCGCCTGGCTGCGATTGCAATACTTTGACCGCGCCATCCAAGACGCCGATCACACATTGGCATTGATGGATTTTTGCCGCGAGCATTCTCCCGATGAAGATTGGACTCTGCGCCACGAACAGCATCGAGCATTTGTGATTTTCCATCGCACTCAAGCAGCGGCGTTGGGTGCCATGGAAGATCAAAACGCCGAGCGAGCTGTGGACGAAATTGCAGCCGGCTTGGACCAGATTCGCGAGAATTTTTCAGAAATGGGGTGGGACGAGCATTTCGAGTCCGATGAACTGGTCCAGCGACTGGTGCAGTTTCGCGATTCGCTCCGCGACGACTATTCGATTTCATTGCGCGAACAGCTCGACGAAGCCGTCGCAGCCGAACAATATGAACTGGCGGCTCGACTGCGCGACGAAATAACGCGCCGCACCGGCAGTTGATTTTTCTGGAGAAAGCCGGTCCGCCATCAATGATGCGAAGACTCCCTTGCGCACTGGGTGAACGTCGGCTCGCAATTCCGTTCGATTTACTCGATCGTGACGTCGCCTGATCTATAGCTGATGTTCAGATCGTATCCCACGAGCAATCCAACACCAAGCAACGGATACTCGCCATCGTTCGCAATCACTTCTAGATCGCGTACACTGCCGAACCAATCGATCAGACACTCGAATCTTTGCAGCGCAATCTCTGACCCATCCGCAAGAATCGCCTTAACGGTTCCTGATGGTGGCAGCGACAGGTCGTCGATTTTTTCCTGCGGCAATACCAAGTCACCATTGAACCCCGTGTCGATCCACACGTCAATGTCATGGACGGCTGCGACCTCCGATGGTCGAACCGAATTGTGACAAGAGCACGGCCATAACTATCAACATGTCCCTTCATCGAACGTGCATCCCAAAATGAAGGGCTGCCCGGTGTCCAACACGCATCGCATGCGTCAGCCGATGTGGATAGGTTTGGCGGGCAGCTCGCGTGGCTTCGTTTAGCGTTTTACCGATGAAATAATCACCAGATTCCGGCTCAATCGCCACAAAGGTATCAACGTGTTCTGGTTCCAATATCGCCCGCAGGCGAGTGGCATAGATTTCTTCTGCCTTACGCACGAATTCGTCAACTTCGCGATGTCCGGCGCCGGCAACGCCGCCTCTAAATCCACTACAGCGCGACATAGTCGCCTTTTGCTCCGCAAAAGGAACCTTTCGCGGAGCGAAAGGCGACGATCCTACCAAATCGCGCTGTAGTATTAGCTAGCGCCAACGGTTCACCGGGCATAAGCTTGATCAATGCAGCGACCCAGGCTGGTCGCGATAGCGAATTACCACGTCAGGGGTCTTGTGCTCCACGTAGTAGTTGATTTAGTTCGCATAAGCGATTTATACAGAGTTTATGGAGTTATACACGAGTCGCATAATTTTCCTAAACTGGATATAATTTGAGTATGAATCCAATAACCAATCCATTTGCGCCTGGCGCTGGCTCGCCACCACCCGAATTGGCCGGACGCGACGAATTGCTGAACCGAGTCCAAGTGGCTACCGCGTCTTAGACAAAAAGGTTACCGCCATCGGACCAACTCGAAACAGTTTGATTGCCAAGGGGATGATTTGGAGTCCAAGTCACGGCGACACTGCGTTTACGGTCCCGATGTTCGACCAGTTCATGAAGCGAACGATGCCGGGGAACGAATGGAAACGACTATAAGCGAGAATGTAAGTTCTCGTGAGCCGCAGGTATCGAAGGCATCGATCTGGCTGCTTGAGCTAAACTCCGCTGCGATGCTGCACCGTCCGCAACGTGAATCATGGAATCAACGTCTCGCTGACGACTTCTGCTTGCGAACGAGTTCCTTGGGCTTTCCATACACTCAGATCGATTGTGCCAGTCACAAATTGAACGTGGCCGTCACAATAAAGAGAATGAAGTCCGCCAACATGTCGACTGTGTGCCGCAACATTGTGCGATAATCGACTCCACCAGTAGAAATTGCGTTGGCTGTGCGGTAACCCACCTCGGCAGTCGATCCTGGAATCATTGGGAGGGCGAAGATGGTTGTACATCGTATGCCCAGGTGCACCGTAGAGCAGCCGATTTCCGCGCGTCAATTGCAGTCGATTTCCCGGAATGCAGTCTTGTGGATAATTGATCAGTTCCGGTCCCACATTGGTATTGTTGTTACTGGTCGTTAAAGCAAAGCCGGTCGAAGGCGTTGTGCCATTCCAAAACCCATTGCTACTTGCTTTGTCCCCTGGATTAGAGACAGTTTGCTCACTGAGGCAAATCGTTTGACTTGTTCCATCAACGATATCCGCCATACGCACGCGCGAGTTTTCAAAAAAAATACCATTGACCGGTATTCCTCGGGGATTTCGTTGCGATACGGCGAGCGTGTCCCCGGTATTCATCGCGTAGTTGGATATGCCGGCAAATCCGCTGCCTTGTGCCAATGACCGAAGTCCCGAATCCGACGGACATACGAAGACCGACGGCTGAACTATTACCATAGAAATATTTGCATCCGTATCTGGACCGACGTCGAAGTTGATCCGATCGTAGACTGCACTCAATTCAAGCTGCGGCAGCAAGAATGCGAATGCCGAGAAACAGCTTCCATTTCCAGTCGTCGCATTCCCATTGGCAGTCGCGGTCATGTTATCGCTGGCCGACACGACCACCATTCGGCCCGGCGGTAGTGTTCTGAGTGAAGCTTCGTAGCTGTGCAATGCCAACCCTAATTGCTTCAAATTATTGGCGCACATCATGCGCCGCGCGGCTTCCCGAGCCGATTGAACGGCAGGTAGCAGCAACCCCGCGAGAACGCCGACGATAGCGATAACGACCAACAACTCGATCAACGAGTAAGCACCGCTCGCACTTGGCAGACGACCAACTTTTTCCATCACACGTTCGTTGGAGTTAAAAGGCTAGCCAGTACCAGCTCGAAGCGCAAGCGAGTGAATCAGCGCGAGTCATTCACTCGCTTGCGCTTCGAGCTGGTATTTCCAGGAGTTTACCACAAAGTGGTGCTGTCCAACTGGTCATCTCGGAAATCGTTACTATGATATTCTCGTCTCTATCAATTTCCAAATTGGACAACACATTGAATGGCCCGTGGCGCCCGAATCTGGCCTGATGGCGCTCGCTGATGAATGCAAGCAAATTGCGGCGGCAGATTGCCTATGAAGCCGCGCGTGCGATGTATTTTCGACATGAATCTGAATACTTTCGCGCTAAACAAAAGGCAGCTCAACGATTGTGCAAAGGTTGGGTGAAGCCAGCCGATCTGCCCAGTAACGCAGAGATTCGCGACGAGATCCAAACGCTCGCCCGATTGCATGAAGGTGCCGCTCGGGTGGATAACCTCTTACAAATGCGTTTGACGGCGCTGCGCGTCATGCGATTGCTCAAACGATTCCGGCCGCGGTTGATCGGCAGTGTCATGACGGGCCATATTCGACAGGGCTCGGATATCGACCTGCACGTCTTTTCCGACAGCGTCGAAGCGGTAACGCACGTGTTCGATGAGCAAATGTTGTTTTACGATGTCGAGCGAAAGCGGGTCGTCAAGCACGGTGAAGAACGGATATTCACTCATATCCATTTGCGAGATTCTTTCCCGGTCGAGCTGACCGTATACGCAACTAGTTTGACGAATTTCGTATTCAAGAGTTCGATTACTGGCAAAGCCATCGAACGAGCCAGCATCGCAGAGCTGGAACAATTCATGGCCAACGAGTATCCCGACTTGCGTCTGGAAGAGTCGCTGTCAGAGATCGATCAGCAACCAGATCGATTCCAAGTATTTACAGGTTTGCTGTTGCCGCTGGAGGACGTCAAGCAGAGTCCCAAGTATCACCCCGAAGGTGATGCATTGTATCACAGTTTGCAGGTGTTCGATCTGGCCTGCGACAGGTTGCCGTATGACGAGGAGTTTCTCTTAGCCGCGCTCTTGCATGATGTTGGCAAAGCCATCGATCCATTGAATCATGTGGCCGCGGGACTAGAAGCCTTGGACGGTTTGATCAGTGCGCGAACGCGATGGTTAATCGAGTATCACATGGACGCTCACCGATTGCTCGATGGCACGCTCGGCGCGCGCGCCAAACGCCGGTTGCAAGAAGATGAGAGTTTTGACGAGTTATTGCTACTCTGCCAATGCGACCGCGCCGGACGCGTCAGCGGAATCGAAACCAGTGACCTCGACGAAGCACTCGACTACATCCGCGACATCGAATACGGATTCGGCTGATCTCATTCGCTACCAAGCAAACTTACGGCAGAGAGTTACGGTGAAGAGCCACCTTTTTGCAAATAAGTACCCGACGCGCAAGCGAGTGAATTGTCATAATCGTCTTAAGTTATTCACTCGCTTGCGCTTCGGGCTTGTATTTCGCAAGCAAGTGGCGCTGTCCAATTAGTGCCACAGCCGGCAATCTGGCCGACATGAAAGCCAAGTCTTGCTATGTTGCCAAATTGTTGAACTTAGCACGACCGAGACACACCACGAAATAGCCACTTTGTGCGCCGGCTGTCAAGAAATATCAGTGCAAACTGTAAAATGAACCGGGATAGTGCCTCAAAGCGCCAGGACAATTGCATCGGCAGTCCGTTAGAGTCCGAAAATTCAGGAGAACTACGAATTAATCGCCTAGCTGGTCGAACCTCAACATTACTCCTAGCCGCTCTGCTTGTCGCGCCGCTCGCTTCGTTGCACTCAGCCGAGCCGGCCAGGGCGCCCAACGTCCTCTTCATTGCGCTGGACGTGGTGTGTGACCGCGTCGTGAGCTTGAATATACCACGAGGCGCACTGCGAGTCGCGTCATGGACTCGTTTTCCAGAGATTCCAAAGGGGCAAAGCGGACGATTGCAACTGGCTGACCGATGCCAGGAATCCACTGACGGCCCGCGTGATTGTCAATCGCATCTGGCAAAAACTGTTCGGCGAAGGTCTGGTACGTACAGTCGATTACTTTGGCGTCCGCAGTGAAACGCCAACTCATCCCGAATTGCTCGACCATTTAGCCACGCGTTTCATTCAAAACGGCTGGTCGCAGAAAAAGCTGATTCGCTCGATGGTTCTGAGCCGTACTTATCGCCTCAGTAGCGCGAATGAAGCGGCACCAGGCACACTCCGTGAACCATCGGACTGTGATGAACCCTCGAACAATGTTGCCGTCGACGATGAAACAATCGGCACAACGAGTGTGCCTGCTAATTTAGTTGATCCTGACAATCGATTGCTTTGGCGAATGCACCGGAAACGACTGGATGCCGAGGCCCTTAGCCGGCACAAGTATGGTTGAGTGATAGCGAAACGTGACGCTTCATCGGCATTTTTCCACTGACGCTAGAAAGCTAGTCCAGCTAATTCGGTAGCGCGGCGCACGCGTTGGATAGCAATCATGAATGCGGCGGTGCGTAAGCTGACTTGATGATGGAGTGACTGTTGCCAAATGTGTTCGAATGCTTCGCTCATCGTGTGATCGAGTTCCTGGCGCACGCGATCGAGGCTCCAGCGGTAATGTTGGCGATTCTGCACCCATTCGAAATAACTGACCGTTACACCGCCGGCGTTGGCGAGAATGTCTGGCAAGACGACCACACCTCGCTCAAATAATGCTTCGTCTGCATCGGGAAAGATGGGCCCATTGGCGCCCTCGATAATGATCTTGGCCTGGATCTGTTCGATATTCGCGGCTGTTATTACGCCACCTAGTGCGGCAGGGATCAACAGCTCAACCTCGAGTTTCAGCAAATCATCTGCCGGCAGCACTTCGCAATTCTTGTACCCGGCCATTGAGCCTTTGTTGTTCAGCGTGTGCCGAAAAATATCGAGAACGTCGAGTCCTTTTGGATTGTAGTAGCAACCCGATAGATCGCTGACCGCAACCACTGGAAAGGCCGCTTCGCTAAGGAATTTGGCTGCGTGGGAACCGACGTTGCCAAACCCTTGAATAGCAGTGCGACAAGTTTCCGGTTTGAATCCCAAACGCTTGAGTAGCTTGACTGACAAGATGCCCACGCCTCGGCCGGTCGCCTCTTCGCGTCCTTTGGCGCCGTATTCTTCGACGGGCTTGCCGGTAATTACTGCGGGGTTGAATCCGTGATACTTTTCCCATTGATTGCGAATCCAAGACATGACCTCATGAGTCGTCCCCATGTCGGGCGCGGGAATATCTGTGTCCGGACCGATGATGTCGTGAATTTCGTCCACAAAGGCGCGTGTCAGGCGTTCCAGTTCCCTGCGAGATAACTGCCGAGGATCAACCCCGATTCCACCCTTCGCGCCACCATACGGAATATCGACGACCGCAGTCTTCCACGTCATCAGGCTCGCTAGCGATCGCACTTCATCCAAATCGACTGCGGGATGGTATCGCAAACCACCCTTCATCGGACCGCGAGAATTATCGTGCTGCACGCGAAAACCAATGAACGTATCCACTCGTCCATCGTCCATTTGGCAAGCGACCTGGACAGTGACTTCACGCTTGGGAGTGATCAGCAGTTTGCGCATCCAAACCGGCAGAGCCAAGCGGTCAGCCGCTTTATTGAAATAGTGATCCGTTGCTTCGGTCGCTTTCATGGTTATTCTTCGGGGTTCAGGGGTCACATCTCAGAATCTAAGGACAGATCTCAAATTTCAGATTTCAGACCTCAAAATTCGGATCTCGGATTTCAAATCTCGGAATTCAGACCAGCATTCGACTAATCTAGTTCTTGTATAATACGGGCTATTACGATCGAACAGGTGCCTAATCATCGTGATTGCGATTTGCTGCCTCATGAAATCATAGCTCATATGGAACAAGAAATTGGAAATTGGATTCTGCGCGAGCCGATCCAGGAAGGCGTGTGGGCGGATTGGTTCGCCGGTGAGAATCGGCGAACAAAGGTGGCCGCTTGGCTGCGCTGGATTCCGTCTCAACAGATTACGGAAAATTCCATCAAGCCGGCTGTTCCGTCGTTGAGCCGCACGCGGCGAATCGCTTCGCTGCAATCGTCGGCGGTCCAGAGAGTCTTGGCAGTGGAGGCAGTTAACGACGGTTTGCTCATTGCGTTGGAACCGCTCGCTGGGATTATGTTGGCCGACCAGTTAGCCAATCGTCGGTATTCTGAGAGCGAAGCCTTGGCACTGGTGGCGCACTGTACCCAAGCGTTGGCTCAGTTGCATGCAGCAGACATCGTGCACGGGAGAGTATTGCCTGACCGAATCCATAAGGGTGTCGATGGGCGAATAACTTTGGTCTGCGACCCACTCTGTTGGGAGACCAATCGCATCGACTTAGACCACTTGGGTGTTTTTCGTTCAAGTTTGCCCAAGGGGTTGCGTGGTGCACACTTTCTCGCACCGGAGTTTTTAGTACCCGGCACGCGTGCGAGCAAGGCGACTGATATTTATGCTCTCGGGTGCGTCTGGTGGCTGTTACAGTTTCGCCGTCCTACCGTCGGTGGCGACAATGAGCAAGCGATCTTAATCGCCCAGGCTCAGCGCGGGCGCGATGAACCATGGAAGTCGGCGCTGGCTGAACCATTAATGAAATGTCTCAGGCACTGTCTAGCCAAAAATCCCACCGCGCGATTTTCAGATGCAGTTACTTTGCAAGCAGCCTTGGACGAATCGTTCCGTGGCGTCGGCACTACGATCAGCTTACCAACTTCGATCGCGAAGCCAGAGGGTCTCGTCGCCAAGGGCTCAGTGGAAGCTGCAATACATTCACCCGTCGCGCGTCCGCCGATGCCCTCTCAATCTGCAAAGCAGGCTACAACCGATAAGAGATCGAGTGTACCCGCGTCAACGCCGCGGCGGCTCGGCAGAAAAAAACGCGGGCCCAAGTGGATTCTGCCAGCAATTGGCGCCGGCGTCGCTGCGTCGCTGTTGATGATTGCGTTTCTCAGCGGAGCGCTGGGGCCGTCCCGGCAAACAGTTGACGTCCGCGGCAATGGCGCGAGTGGCCAGGCAATAGATCGCGAACCGGCATCGGCACCGGTAGCCATGGATCCGCGAAGCGATCAGTTTGAAATCGTGGCTCGAGAGGACAGCGTTCCCTGGTTACCGCCAAGTCTCCCGCGCCCCATCGAGCTGGATTTGCTGCCACACGGAGGTCAGTTGTTTATCGCCGTGCGCCCTCGCCAACTCTTCACGCAAACCACAACCAAGCAAATTCTCGCGCTGCTGGACAAAGATATTTCGAGCTTGTGGAAACATCTGCAGGCAGCCGTGAAATTACCGCTAGAATCGTTCGACTCATGCACGCTCGCATTTTACCCGCGCGGCTCGGCGGCGGTCGCAGTGGCCATCCGATGCCGGCTCGCCGAACCACAATCGCTGGCCAGATTGCGGGAAAGTTGGGGAGCAATCACGGAACAGAAGTATGGTGAGCAAACGCTGTTGCTTGCACCCAGCGGAATGGCCTACTACGTTCCTGGTCAGCCGTTGGTAGATTCGCAGTCAGTTAGAGACTTCGCGATTGGGCCCCATGAATTGATGAAAGAAACAGCGCAGATGAACGGTGTCGCTGGTCCCATGAACGCTCAGGTTGAGCGATTGTTGCAGCATACCGATGCGGCCAGCGATCTATGTATTCTCGTCTCCCCTTCATTCTTGTTTGGCGACAGTCGCGAGTTTCTCGGAGGTAATTCGCCGGAGCTGCTGGATGGATTGGAAAAGGTCATCGGCGGCGATGTTCGAGCCGCCATGCTGCGAACCAGCTTTGAGCCCACGTGGTATTTCGAATCGCGTTTGATCGGTGTCGGCGATCGCGATGCCGCACGATTGAGCGAGCAAGCGAAACGCCTAATCGGTAGCAGCGAAAGTGAGTTTCAGCAACGCATCGTTACGCATGTTCCGCATCCTTATTGGCGCGAGTTGGCTTTCAAGTTTCCTCGCATGTTAGAGATCTTCTCCAAACAAACTCGCACCGGAGTCGAATACGGTCAAGCCGTCATTAACGGTTATCTGCCTAGTAGCGCCGCCGCGAATATATTGCTCGCATCGTGGCTTGCGGTGCGTGAAGATGGTGGCCCTTCCAGTGCCAGCAGTACAACTGCGGGTACCACCGCACCAACGGCAACCGAGCCCATGGACATGGAGACCTATCTTGCCCGACCCATCACGCTCCGCTTTGATCAAGAAGCGATCGAGGTTGCATTGCAAATGATCGCTGACGAAGCGAACTCCGGCTTGCCCGCAGGCGCGCGAAAGCCGAGATTTGAACTCGACGGCGGCGCGTTCGAAAAAAATGGTATCACGCGCAATCAGCAAGTTCGAGACTTTCAGTTTTCGTCCAAACCGATGCGCGACGCATTGACAGCGCTGGCCAAGCGCGGCAACCCTGACCCCAGCGTAACGAACCTCAGTGACGAGAACCAGAAACTGGTATGGGTCGTCAAGCCAGATCCCACTCAGCCCGGCGCGCCGATTATCTCGTTGACCACTCGCGACGCAGCCACTGCCGCAAACATTCCTGTGCCAAAAGAGTTTGTTGCCCAGTGAAAATGGGTGTGCATAAAAGCCCGACGCGCAAGCGAGTGCGGCAGTACCGGCAATCCAGGAACGCGGTGTCGCTTGCGCAGGTACAAGCAAATGCGTTGACGGCGGCATGCGTACGCTGCCAGGCGAGCTTGAATTTGCAGAGGCTTTATTTGCTCTTGATGTCGAAGACGATTTCCCCGATGGCTGGGACATCCTGCTTTAGCGGCGTTTTGTCCAGTCGAGTGTAGGCTACGGGAACTTGGGAACCTGCATTGGCCTTTGCTTTGGCAGCGGCGGCTGACGCAGCGGCCATGGCCTGGTCTGCCGACACATTGGTAGGAGTGGCTTCGACGTTGCCAAGCGAAGTTATGACGACTTTGTACGAACCGGGCATAGCTCCGTCCCTAGGTTCGAAAGTCGACATCACAAATTTTCCGTTGGCATCTGTCGTCGCCGTTGCATCGCGTCCAGTTCCCTGCGGCACAAATTGAACGGCAGCATCTTTCAACGGTTGGCCATCCAGCTTAACGATTCCTTGGACAGGCACAGTTCCCGATTTTTCTTTACAGCCTACGATGGCTAAGAGAACTAAGAACAAGAGAATTTTTTTCATAAGTAAATTCAAATCGTGGCTATGGTCTGCGGTGGGCAAGCGGCACGCACAGCGATAGAGTTCGCTGTGCGTGCTCAAGTTGGTTTGGGAAGGAGATCTACGACCGCGATGTTAGTTGGGAATTGAGGTAACTTGGCCATCGTGGCGGCAGCCGAGATATTGATAACTGCGATGGTCGATGCTCTGAGAAATGAAATGCACCGAACCGTCCGCCAACGCGAAATTCGCGCCCCCTGTGTGATTCGATTTGAATCCCCAGGTTACGTGCCAATTCATGATGCATCGAGCGCGGTCGCCCGAAGGATTGGTCTGTGCATTGCAACCGCATGAAGCAAAGGCCGCCGCGATTGGACTCATCTTGTCGATTTTCCAGTTGATCGGCTGAATGGTCTGTCCTTGTGCAATGTTGTTTCCGCCCGCCCAACCGGGTCCGATCCATTCGTTGTTGACGACGGTTCCGTTGTAGATTTGAAATTCGCAAAACTCAGACAAGGTTTCACCCAACAGGATGGTATTGGATAATCCGTCGATCACATCACTAATTTTTATCGACGGGCCACCGGTCAAAGTTCCTACGGTGCCGCCGCGAGCAAACATGCCGCGCGTGTTACCCAGCACCGGGGTCGAGCCCCAACTATGGCTGGCCGTGTAACCCGGATGTGTCGGAGGATTCAGTTCCGGCGGAACACTGTTTGCGCCTGGCACAGTTTGACCATTGCAATGAATTTGAAACGGTGCAGGACAACCAGCAGGTGGATTGTTACAAGTCGGACCAGTGCTGCCGATATAATTGCAGAATTTCATGTCCGAGCGACTCGACCCTGTCGCGTATCCATCGCTGGGGCATCGGACCATCGGGTGACGCATTGGCAGTAATCCGCGATTGACCGCATTTGTAAGATTACCAGCCGCTACAACTTGATTGTAAAGCGCTCCTTGCTCGATATACCCCAGCGCTATGAACAGCCAGCTCGCATTGTTGCCTTCAGGCAGCGATCCTCCAGGGTTGTTCCCGCGCGGAAAATACTTGCGAGCAGACTCGAAATTGTGGCACCCCAATGCCAGTTGCTTGAGATTGTTCGTACACTGCATGCGTCGCGCTGCCTCGCGAGCCGACTGAACTGCTGGTAACAACAGCCCGACTAACACTCCAATGATCGCGATTACAACCAACAACTCCACCAGTGTAAAAGCAACCCTCGAACGAAAATGCAATCGTTCTTGTAACATCGATAGGCTTTCTCAAATTAGCGAAAAGAAATGGAATCGTCAAAACAGAAATCGTAACGATTCCAGTAAGTAAATAAGTTTTATGTAGTAGTAAATTTAATGTAACGCTAGCACGACTGTCAATCGACAGGAAGAAACGCCCAAGTTTTTTGTTTTCTCCAGAGCGGAACCGCGCAATTGAATGGTGAAATATGGCGACAATAACTGAGAGTCACACAGCACGGAGTTCACAAATTCAAGCGTGGGTGGACGCGATTGCAATTTGGTTACTGGGTTGCTTGCTCCTCGGTTTGGGTTGTTTTGTGCTTGTGGGCAGCTATCTACACGACATGGCTGATCGGTACTGGGCTGCAATCTGGTGGCAGCTTTCGTTCGCGTGCGCTTTGGCCGTAATTATGGGAGCCATCATCGCGTTGACTCGAATGCGCGGCGTTTCACTAGCTGAAATGGGTTGGGGCAAGCGACCCACCCGGGCGAGTCTGGTGGCGGGTTTCTTGCTGGGCGCTTTATATGTGGTGAGCGTCTATGCGGGCATTCTCAATGAACCAGCTATGAAAGGCGTTAATCCATTAGCGTTAGATTGGATTCGCGTGGGGCTGGTGCCAGTCGGTATTCTCATGGCAATCGCGGAAGAGTTGATGATGCGCGGGTTCTTCATGAATCGATTGGCTGCGGCCCGCATACCAACTTGGATTCAAATCCTGTTGTCTGGTTTATGCTCGGCTGCCTACCATTCGTTTCACAATCCCAGTTGGATTGGTTTCATACCTTCGTTCGTACTGTTTTCGATTCACGCGATTCTGTTTGTTGCCGCGGGACGCAGCCTAACACCGTCCGTCGCAGCTCACAGCATGTACCACGTTTTGTGTGCTCCCTACCTGCTGATGTTCGCGATGTCGCAAGCCACGATTTAGTCGGCCTACCGTCCAACGAGGTTGGAATGAGTCTCTATTCCCTACCAGAAATCTGCATTCGTTCCAACTTGTCCACTCGTTTTTCCAATTCAGCAATCTGCGCGGCGAACTCTTCCGAATCATCGGGAGCAGCGTGGTAGGCGCGAATCATACCGGAAACCGCTACACCAACGGCTGTAACCAACGCAGCTCCAAAGATGAGAAGAATCGCAAGCTTTCCGTTGTCCAATTGCTTGAACGCTTCCGCCCAGGTAGAGCCCGCTAACTGTTTCGATTGAGCAAGGATCGCGGAATAGTTGGTCGAGAATATCGCAAATGCGTTAGTAAAAGAACTCATTTTTCCTAATTTTCCGGAGTTAGGATTCGCTCAAGAATCGATAGTCTTGTTTTAGCCGAACGTGGACAATGTTTCCCCGTACGACAAATTCGCCGGAATCTGGATTATCTTGCCCCGTGGAGGAAAAAAATTGATGATCCGCTTAACTATTGGTATTATCCCTGGCTCAAACCAGCAACTAAGTAAAGCGTTGAAAGGCAAGCGGCAGATGGGAAAGATGTTGCGGATTCAATAATACGAAACGGGATGGTTATTTTTCTACTAGTCTACCAACGATTCACGGTGACTGGGTTTAGGGACAACGAATACCGCTATTGACCTGGCACCAATCCGCGGAAGCATATATTGCTGAGACACCTGGGCGACAAATCCTACGAAACCTGTAATTAGGCGGATCGTTGAAAAAAATTATGTACGTTCGTTGGCTCGGCAATGCCTGGCTTTTCAAGATTGCGTGATGACGTCAGTCAGAACCTGTGCGCCTTCGACGCCGGTCAGTTTAAAATCGAGTCCCGCGGCCCGGAACGTGAGGCGATTGTGGTCGATCCCCAAGCAATGCAGGATCGTGGCTTGCAAGTCCGGCACACCGACTTCCCTGTCAATCACATGAAATCCCATTTCGTCGGTGGCGCCCAACGTTAGGCCACCTTTGATTCCGCCGCCGGCTAACCACATCGTGAAAGCTTGTGGGTGGTGATCGCGACCCTGACTTCGACCTAACGACACGCTCGCTTCGACCATGGGAGTTCGCCCAAATTCACCGCCCCAGACAATAAGAGTACTGTCGAGCATGCCACGTTGTTTCAAATCGCTGATCAGCGCCGCGCACGCGCGATCCGTGGCTTCGCAATTGCGTTTGACGTTTCCTGCCACATCGGAGTGCGCGTCCCAGCCTTCGTGATACAAATTGATGAATCGCACGCCGCGCTCGACCATGCGCCGCGCTAGCAAACAAGCTCGCCCGAATGATGGCTGAGCTGGATCGCAACCATACAGCGTCAGCGCCGATTGGCTCTCGCCGGACAGGTCCATTAACTCTGGTGCAGAAGATTGTAATCGAAAGGCCATTTCGTAATTCGCCAGGCGCGTGGCAATTTCACCGTCGCCGTCAATTCTCAGGCGGCGCGCGTTCATGGCATTGATCAAGTCGATCGTGCTGCGCTGCGTGGAGGTATCGATACCGGCTGGAGTGCTGAGGTTGAGAATGGGATCGCCCGTGTTTCGAAATCGAGTTCCCGAAAAAACGCTGGGCAGAAATCCGCTGCTCCAGCAGGCCGCGCCGCCGCTGATTCCACTACCGGTGCTCATGACCACAAAAGCTGGCAGGTCGGCGGACTCGGCACCCAGTCCATAGGAAATCCAAGATCCCATGCTTGGCCGGCCAGGTTGTGAAAAGCCAGTATTCATGAAAATCTGTGCAGGAGCATGATTAAACTGTGTGGTCCGGCATGATTTGATAATTGCGATTTCATCCACTACGGTCGCCAAGTGCGGCAGCATCTCCGATAGTTCCGCGCCACATTGGCCATGCCGATGAAAACGGTAGCGAGGACCCAACACGGCTGCGTCGGGACGAATGAAGGCATAGCGCTGTCCGCCAATGATCGACGGAGGTAAGGGTTTACCTTCCAGCTTGGTTAAAGTGGGTTTGTAGTCGAATAGCTCCAATTGCGAAGGCGCGCCAGCCATGAACAAATAGATGACCGCTTTAGCTGGTGACTCAAAATGCGCCGGACGAACTTCGTTGGGACCGCGCGTTGCTGCCTGAGCAGTACGTTCGGCTAGCAACGAGGCCAACGCGATTTTGCCCACGCCGATGCCACAATCGTGAAAGAAATGCCTGCGTGTGGTTTGCAGAGTATTCATGGGTGCGTAATCGTCTCGTCAAGATTTAAGATCGCTCGGCAGACCACAGTCCACAACTGCTGTTCTGGCAGTTGCCGCGCTCGGGTCTCGGCTAGAAATTCAGCGAGCATGACACGTTCGTCGTCAGTGGGAAACCGTGTGAGACAACGACGAAAAATATTCTCCAGTCGGCCGGTATCAGAATTGGATTGGGCGATGACTTGTCGCGCAAGTGCCTCGGCGGCTTCCACGAACATTTGATCGTTCAACAAGGTCAGTGCCTGAAGTGGGCTGTTGGAGACCTCGCGCCGCGCCAAACAAGACTCACCGCTGGGAGCATCAAACGTGCTGGCCATGGCGAACGGCGATGTGCGCTTCATAAACGTATACAGACTGCGACGAAATCGATCTTCGCCTTCGCTGACTTTCCAATCGACTTTGCCGTAGGTTCCCTCGACGGTCACCGAAGCGGGTTGAGGTGGGAATACGCCTGGTCCTCCCATTTTCTTCGACAAGATACCTGCGGCGCGCAGCGCACTATCGCGAATGATTTCCGCATCCAATCGAAATCTGGCCCCTCGCGCCAAAAGAATATTCTCGGGATCGCGAGCGAGTTGTTCCGGAGTTATCCGCGAAGCTTGGCAGTAGGTCTCGCTGGTAACGATCAAGCGATGCAGATTCTTCATCGACCAACCTTGACGCGCAAACTCGAGAGCCAACCAATCCAGCAATTCCGGATGCGATGGCGGTTCTCCTTGATAACCGAAATCCTCCAGCGAACGGACAATTCCACGACCGAAGAAAGCCTGCCATTGTCGATTCACCGCCACTCGCGCCGTCAACGGATTTGTGGTCGAAAACAACCATCGCGCAAATGCTAAACGATTCACCGGCGCGGTGTCTGGCAGGGCAGGCAGTACACTCGGTACTCCGCCGGTCACAGTTTCACGTGGCTGGAGATACTCACCTCGATGATGGCGAGCGGTTGGGCGTGGATTACTAGCCGGTCGTTCGCGCATCACTAGAGTTGGCACGCCTGGCGGTGGATTGTGGCGCGCCGCCATCAACGGCTCGACGATCTCTTCCATTTCCGGTGCTGTTTCAAGAAAGCGTTGACGCAGAGATTCCCGATCCGGCACCGAAAGTGACTCTATCGGTCCGGCCAGCAGTTGTTCGATGTGGGCTGGAAGGCCCGTTGTACAAGCGCGCTGGTCTGTGGTGACAGAAATGCGGAAATACCCAAGCGGACAGGCGAAGTGTTTTTCGAACAGCATCTTCAGCTCCAGTCCGTCATCGATATCGATCGGCTGAGCAAAATGAAATACTGCTGCGTGCCGAACGTCCACGCCACCCAATACCTGCCAGCCGGATGACATTTCGCTATCCAGCGCTGCCTGTGCGGTATTCTTCTTGAGTGGTTTCTTGGCTTTGGATTTAGCTTTGGCTTTGCCGCCACCACCACCGTCGTTGATGCGATCTTCCTCGTCGTCGTTAGTGGCCTGGGCGCGTGCCAGCGCGATGCGCGCGCCCTGTTGATGGGCCTGCAGTTCGCTTAGAAAAAAGCCACCAATCGGTCCTTCGTAATTGGTCAATCCAGGTCCATGATTCGGCAAACTGGGATGCGAAGCCACCTCGATGCGAATGGCGCGGACACCTTTGATGGGTGCTTGGAAACTCAATTCGTAAGTATCGCTCTTGGAGATGTCGCCGCCGCCCAAGATGAAACCATCGTATTGGACCTCCAGATGCGGCAAGCTGGTTTGTATCTTCGTCGGGCTTAGGACATGCCACAGCGAACAGCGCGCGGCCTCAGTTCGCAGCCACTCGGCAAACCGGCGTTCGAGCGCTTGTGAACCGCCAGGGAATTGCTCACTTAGTTCCGCCTCCAATTTCGCGATCGTGCGCAAATGCTTTTCGTGCTCGTACGCAACTTCGGGAGTAGGAATGTAATAAGTTGGTTCATCGGCATTATTCAGCAGCGCCATCAAACGATAAAAATCCGCATGATCAATAGGATCGTATTTGTGCGTATGGCATTGCGCGCAATTGAGCGTCAGTCCCAACCAAGTCGTTCCGGTGACACCGACGCGGTCCACCATCGCGTAAAATCGATACTCCAGTGGGTCGATGCCTCCTTCTTCATTGAGCATCGTATTGCGATGAAATCCGGTCGCCACGAGATCATCGGGCGTCGCACCGGGGAGCATATCGCCAGCCAACTGCTTGATGCTGAACTGATCGTAGGGAAGGTCATCATTGAGTGCCTTGACGACCCAATCGCGATAAGGCCAAATCGTCCGCGGGCGATCTTTTTCGAATCCGTTGGTATCGGCATAACGGGCCAAGTCGAGCCAGCGCCTAGCCCAACGTTGACCGTATTGTTGCGATTCCAGTAATGAATCGACCAGTTTTTCATAAGCATTCGGGGAGCTATCATGGACAAACGCGTCTGCCTCGGCGGGTGTCGGTGGCAAGCCAATTAAATCCAAGTACACACGTCTGACCAATGTGTATGCATCCGCTTGAGGGGACGGTTGCAGTCCTGATTGTGCGAGGCGCTGGCGAACAAAAAAATCGATCGGATGTTGCTTGGCCTGGCTCGCCGCTTGAGTTGCATTCATCGCAGCCTCGACATTGGGAGGCACATAGGCCCAGTGCTTTTCATACGCTGCGCCTTGGGATATCCACGATTTCAGCGTCGCTTTGGCAGTGTCGGACAACGTCAGTTTTGCGTGAGGCGGCGGCATCATCTCGTTCTCGTCCTGACTAAAAACTCTGCGTATGACTTCGCTGTCGTCAGGACTGCCCGGTACGATCGCTCGCTTGCCCGACTCGCCAACAACCGTGGCCGAGGCTGGCTCGTCCAACCGCAACTTGCCTTCGCGACTTCGTTCGTCCGTGCCGTGGCACTTGAAACAAAATTGAGCAAGAATTGGCCGAACATCCCGATTGAATTTGAGCTGATCGCTGGGCACATTCGGTTGAGCGATCGAGGTCGAAGTCCCTGCGGCAATCGTGATCGTTAAAATGGCAGCGCCGAGAAATCGAAACATGTTTTGCGCCTCACTAGGATCGGTTCAACTGGCCAGATTCGAAACAAGCACATGCAATACCTGATTCAAATTCCACTCGGTTCGTCAAACGTCAATAAACTCACTATAATACCGAACTCGGAATTCATGTTAGTTTAGTCATTGCGATCATCTGCACACCCTCAGATGACCAATTTATCAAGGGTAAAAAAATGGATCGTCGCACATTCGTTTCGTCGACCGCTTGCGGAGCGGCAGGATTGGTCACTGGTTCGTTAGTTCACAATTCTATTTCGCTGGCAGTGGACGCGGTCGTAGATCGCCATCGAGTAACTCAGTTGCACATTGCACCGTTTCGATTTGATGTCACGCCGCCACTTGGCCATGGCTGTTGCGGGAATTGGATCAAGCCTATCGAAGGATATGATGATGCGCACGAAGCGATCGGATTCGTGTTGATGGGTGCGGGCAAACCCATCGTTGTTTGCTCAGTCGACTGGACAGGAATTCTCAATCAAGCTCACGTCCAGTGGCGCGAGGCGATTGCTGATGCGGCGGATACGACCCCTGACCGAGTCGCAGTGCAGGTCGTTCATCAACATAACGCTCCGCTGGCATGCTTAGAAGCGGCGAAGTTAGTGTCTAGCCAAGGTGATTTGCCGCACGTATTGAACATCGACTACTTCCATCGCTGCCTCGACGCGGCGCGGACTGCGGTCAAGCAAGCGATGTTTCAGGGCGAGCGAGTCACGCATATAGGAAGCGGTCAAGCGAAGGTGGTCGATGTCGCGGCCAATCGACGCATACTCGGTCCTAACGGTAAAGTGCGCGCCAGTCGCAGCAGCAGTTGTACCGATCCTGAATTGCGAGCGTTACCTGACGGATTGATCGACCCATTCTTGAAGACTATCGCATTTTACGCTGGCGAGCGCAAGTTGGCCGCTTGCCATTATTACGCGTGCCATCCGATGAGCTATTACGGCGACGGCCGCGCAAGTTCGGATTATTGTGGGCTTGCTCGAAAACGACGGCAGGGTGAGGAAGCTGGCTGCACACACATTTATTTTAGCGGTTGCGGAGGAAATATTGGCGCCGGGAAATACAACGACGGCTCACCGAAAATGCGTCCGATCTTAGCATCGCGAATTTATGATGCGATCGTCGCGGCGGACAAAGCGATTTCCCTGCAACCTATATCGAGCGTGAGCTGGTCGACGTGCGATTTTTTGCCGATGGTCGATTCGCGCTGGGATGAGGAGAAATTGCTCGCACAGATCCACGACAAAAAGCAAGCTGTGGTCAATCGAAGTCGTCCCGCCTATACCGTGGCCTGGATACGCCGCGTCAACCAGCGTATTCCCGTAGTCTTATCGAGCTTGCACATCAACGACGTGTCAATAATGCACTTGCCCGGCGAGCCGTTTGTTGAATTCCAATTACAGGCTCAGCAGAATCATCCTGCGCGGTTTGTCGCCACCGCAGGCTATGGCGACGGTGGTCCATGGTACCTTCCCACCGCTGAGGCATATCCACAGCTAGGCTATGAAGTCAGTGTAGCCTGGTCGGCTCCAGCCGCTGACCAGGAATTGAGAAATGGCATGCAGCAACTGTTATCGATCGGCTGACGCGAATCGGAATTTGGATGAGACGACTACTCAACACCGTGTGGTGTCCGAGTTTTTCTATGGCCCTGCGTCAATGTCCACATGTTGATCAACTTCGACCAGCACAGTAGTGCTCGGCATGAGCGCGATTGGAGTTCACTGCGGATTGCTGAGTTTCTTTGAGGTGTCGGTTGCCAAGCGCAGGTTGGTGGCAGACAATGTGGCGACTCTGAGCGGCTGGACGAATTGAGAGAATAGATGCATGCTTGCCAAGCTGAAGACATTGTCGCTTCTTGGAATCGAAGCGCTGCCGGTTGAAGTCGAGGTCGATGTATCTTCGTCGCCGCTCCCCAAGACCATGCTCGTCGGCTTGCCGGAAGCGGCTGTCAAGGAGAGCACGCATCGAGTCGAGCGCGCGATTGTCAATTGTGGATTCATGCGCCCGGTAGATCGGATCGTCATTAATTTGGCTCCGGCAGAACTGCCCAAGCAGGCAGCTTCCTTCGATCTGCCGATATCGCTGGGGATACTGGCTGCCAGCGGTCAGTTTCAATCGGACCGGTTGGCCGAGTATGCCGTAGTCGGTGAATTGGCGCTGGAGGGCCATATGCGTCCAGTCAAGGGCGCGCTCTCGATGGCCATTGCCGCGCGCGATGCCGGCCTCAAGGGAATCATGGTCCCGTCCGAAAATGCGAACGAAGCCGCAGTGGTCGAGGGAATTGACGTGATCGCGGTGACTACGTTGAGCGAAGCTGTGGGATATTTTACGGGCATGCTCGATATTGCGCCACATCCATCGCGACTGGACGAACTGTTCGCCGTCTATAGCCGCTACGATCTGGATTATGCCGATGTGCGGGGACAGGAAGTTGCCAAGCGAGCGCTATCGATTGCGGCCGCAGGTTCGCACAATCTGCTGATGCTCGGACCGCCCGGCTCTGGCAAGACGATGCTGGCCAAGCGACTGCCGACAATCATGCCGACCTTGACTGCCGAGGAATCGATCGAAACGACGCGCATTTACAGCGCGCTGGGAAGGTTGCAACCCGGCCAACCGCTATTGGCGATTCGCCCATTTCGTTCGCCGCATCACACCATTAGCGACGCAGGATTGGTTGGTGGTGGCAGCCCTCCGTCGCCAGGGGAGATCAGCCTAGCGCATCACGGCGTGCTGTTCCTGGATGAATTGCCAGAGTTCAATCGACGGACTTTGGAAGTCATGCGTCAACCGCTGGAAGACCGAGTCGTAACGATTTCGCGGGCGCTGCGCAGTACCACCTTTCCTGCAAATTTCATGTTGGTCGCTGCACTCAATCCATGTCCGTGTGGATTTCGTACCGATCCGCGCAGGAACTGCACTTGCAGCCAGCCACAAATTGAACGCTACATGGCGCGAATCAGCGGGCCGCTACTGGATCGCATCGATATCCACATTGAAGTGCCGGCGGTGCCCTTCCAAGAGTTGTCGGCCGGAAAACCTGGCACCAGTAGTCAAGAGATGCGCGATTCCGTCGAACGTGCACGGCAAATACAGCAAGCACGCTTCACCGGCCATGCGAACCACTACAACGCGCTCATGAGCAGTCGGCAGTTGCGCGAGCTCTGTGTGCTGGACACCATTTCGCGCAATACGCTCCGCGACAGCGTCCAAGAACTTGGCTTATCAGCGCGCGCACACGACAAGGTTCTACGAGTGGCTCGAACGATCGCCGATCTCGAACCCAGCGAAACGATTCAGCTCCATCATCTGCAAGAAGCCATCAACTACCGCATGCTTGACCGCAACTACTTTCATTGACCAGCATCACAATCACCGGATAGCTACGGTTGTGGCGCAGGATTTACGGGAACGGTTGCCGAGGCGGGGCGCACTAGATTAGTTGGAAAGTGGCCTCGTCCGTTCGCGGCTGCGGAGGCAGTGATTGGGCCGGTGCTGGAATTGCCGCGCGGGACCCATACGGTCTTGGATCCGTCTTTGCCCGATACGTAAATCGTCCGCTCATTTGTCAGTCGTTTGCCGTTTGCTAGGGTCAGCCAAACGACAACTTCCACGCGTTCGGAAACCGGATCCGGACCGCTCCATGGTAACGACAGATGAATTCCTTGGCTCGACCCGATCGGCTGTAATTTGCTGCGCAATTCTGCTGCGGAAAAATGCCAATTGCCTATTTGAGCGGCATTGCCATCGCGTCGCGGATCGAGGGCTGCGATTGATAGATCGCCAACTTCTGGGATCATGTGTCCACGCGAGTTGCGAGGTTGCAGCACCAAGTACAATCCATCGTCGTCGGGTTGATCGTCCAAATTGGCTCCTCGACACAGCGTTCCATGAAAGCCTATTTCCACGATTCGGCGATCCGAAACCGTTTCAGAATGGGCTGGAGACTGTTTGGCGAGAGTCTTCGGCAGCGACGAAAGTTGGCCGGGAATTTCAATTTGTCCGAGATTGATCTCCAACTGATTCGGCGCACCGTGTTTCGTGGTTGTGCTGCGCGGAAATTGCTGAGGCTGGCTGGGCGGCATCGGTTCGCCCGGAACGATGGTTGGCGGAACGAGCAAGGCAGGATCGATCTCGACATCTCGGCGATTGGAAGCAGATTTAGCTTTCGTCGCTGGGGCCGGCAATTCGCCATCACCTACGGGTGGTTTCACCTCAATTGAATTTGGCGGCATCTCGATTTTGGGTAGTTCCAAAGCGGGTGGATTCGGCAGTCTATCGGATGAAGGCAACGTATCCGATGGAGATTGTTTACCCTGAGGAGCGGACGGTGGTTGGCTATCCGGCGGAGCGCTGTCGAGAATGGAACTCCGTTTTTCGTTGTCGCTAGGAGCTGATTTTAAATTCTCCTGATCGTTGGCCGGTGCAGCTTGAGTAGGTGACTTGGAGCTGGAACTAGAATCTTGGCGGGGATGGAATTCTAATGGCGATGGGAATAGGGAACGAGGTTGGGTGGCATTCTCAGTGCCAGAGTTTGCTTGGCCGGTTTCCTTAAGTCTTACGTTTTCGCGCCGCAGGGTTTCCAGTTGTTTTTTCAAGGCAAGATATTCCCGCTCCATGGCACGAGACTCGTGTTCATAATCCCAGACCAAGTCTTCCAGAGAACGGATCTCGGCAGTCATGTTATCTACGTAGACTTCCGTGTGAGCACGATTGCGACAACCCGTTGATGCGCAGAGAATCATCGCTGCAACGGCAATGCCGCAACAAAAATGATCGACCTGCCTTGAGGGTCGCTGTTGCAACGCGAATCTCCGGTATAGGATTTTACTAAAGAACAACGTAGAAACGATGTGCAGTCATTGCGCAGGCTCGAAATGCCGGTTGCCGCGGACGATCGATCAACCAGAATTGATAGTTTCCCCGCGTCGATCCCGTAACATTGAATTAGCTGATCTAGTCGGATTGCGTCAAGTCGATTTGCGCCGCTGCACGGCTTGAGAGCCATACGAACTAGCATTACTTACATGCTAGCAATGCTACGATTTTGGGATTGATCGAGCGTGAAGGAGTTGACTGAAGCCATATCGAAAGTGGGTTATGTCGAATTTGGAGGTGCTCTACGAAGACAATCATCTGTTGATTGTGGACAAGCCAGCGGGAATTCCAACCATGGGGGCCGGTCCAGGCGAGGCGAGTATGGTTACGATCGCAGCAAACTGGATTCGCGACCGCTATCAAAAGCCTGGACGCGTGTTTGTAGGCGTAGTCAGCCGTTTAGATAGCATGGTTTCCGGTGCGCTAGTATTTGCGCGGACCAGCAAAGCTGCGAATCGGCTGACTCGTCAGTTTCAAGAGCGTACACCGGAAAAAGTGTATTTGGCTTGTGTCGAGGGGCGATTGTCTTCTGGTCAAACGGGCAAAATGGACGATTATCTGGCCAAGGACGAAGCTCAGCATCGCATGACCATCGTCGAACAGGCGACTGCCAATAGCCAATTTGCCCAGCTAGAGTTTCGTGTGCTGCGCGCCACTGGACGATTGGCCTTGGTGGAAGTGCGATTGTTAACGGGACGCAAGCATCAAATTCGCGTGCAGCTTGCGCATCGTGGGTTCCCAGTGGTTGGCGATCGCAAGTACGGAGCTAAGATAGTCTTTTCCAACGGCATTGCGCTGCACTGTCATCGTTTGACCATCGAGCACCCGACACTGAAGGTACCGATCACCGTAGAGTCGGAATTGCCCGAATCATGGAAGTCACTCCCAATGGCACTGGAGTTCGATCGAAATTGAATGCCCATTTGAAATTGAACCCGACTTGCTCAAACGCACTAGGTTTGATGTGCGTTGTATCCGGTGGTCAAACGGGTGCTGATCGCGCCGCTTTGGATGTCGCTATTGCGGTAGGTTTACCGCACGGTGGTTGGTGTCCTAAGGGCCGATTGGCTGAAGACGGAGTCATTCCTGAAAAATACCAGCTTGCCGAGACCAACTCGACCGATTACTCCGTAAGGACAGCGAAAAATGTGATCGACTCCGATGGCACGTTGGTGTTGTTCCGACAGCGACTTCAAGGTGGGACCGCGCTCACGAATCGATTGGCCAAGGAACGAGGCAAACCGGTCTTGCGCATCAATCTCGACCATGACGTAAAAATAGCGAGCATTCAGAATTGGATCATCGAGAATCGGATTCGCATATTGAATGTGGCGGGCCCTCGCGCCAGTTCCGATATTAAGATCTATCACCTAACATACAATTTACTGCGCCGAATAATTGAGTCACCTCGATTGCCGTTGGATCTGGATACTAGCTCAGCGGCAAGTGTTGAGCATCAAGACGCACCGGTTGGCTAACCAGCGGAGACATGACTATGCCCATCGCTACGATTTCCTCGAAGCAACTGTTCGAACTTCATCAAGCGGGAACGGAAATCGAGTTGATCGACGTTCGCACGCCCGTCGAATTTCGCGAAGTTCACGTGACCTTGGCCCGCAACGTTCCGCTCGATCGCTTGCACCCGGCGGAGCTTACGGCCGGGCGCAACAGTTCGAGTCAACCGTTGTACATCATTTGTCGATCGGGCAATCGAAGCAGGCAGGCTTGTGAAATGTTCCACGCCGCTGGAGTCACGAATGTTTTCAGCGTCGATGGAGGAACGCAGGCGTGGGATCAAGCGGGACTTCCCGTGGTCCGCGGCAAAAAGGCGATCTCGCTGGATCGCCAGGTTCGCATCGCCGCAGGATCGCTCGTGGTAATCGGCGTAATGCTGGGCGCATCCGTTCACGCCTATTGGTACGGATTATCGGCATTCGTAGGCGCGGGATTGGTATTCGCCGGCATAACCGATACCTGCGGCATGGGAATGCTACTATCGCGCATGCCCTGGAACCAACTTCACACAGCGGAGACGAACAGTATCACCGTTTGTTCGATCGGCCAACCGAAGGCGTGAATTCTCGGCGCTCGATCGGAGTGGGCCGATAAACAGCAATACCGTTCAACGAACGTGGGATAAGCTTCCAGCTTGTCAATATCTTGTGCAAGCAATGGCGAAACTCCGCTACAGGTTGACAAGCTGGAAGCTTATCCCACGTTCGTTGAACGGTATTGCGATAAACAGTGAACCGAAAGGCGCTAGCCTCGGGCGCCGAAGGTGCCGTGCATGGGGCGTCGTAAGTCATCATTGGCAAAGGAGTCTGCCTGATGTAACACCGCGGCGCCCGAGGCTAGCGCCTTTCGGTTCACTGTTTAACGGCCCAGGCTGAGGTTGACGCCAGATTGTGATGGAATTTGAGAAACCGTAGTTGAAGCGGATTAAATGGTGCTCGGATAATAGACATTAGGGTCTGAATACAGCAGGAGAAAGCGGTTCGACGCGCACCATGCATACCAATGACAAGTAGTGCGATCGGTATTTGCCGTCTTCAGGGTCTTTGTAGAGAACGTGAGCGGCGATATCGTCCACGCACGCCATTTCGATCGATTCAGCCAAGTGCTGGCTGCCATCGTTCATGGTGATGCGGATTGGTCCGGCTTTGATCAAGTCTAACAGAGTCTTGCGATCCATGATCATGTGCTCGCGTCAAAAGGAGTCCATACAAATCCAGTTGGGAAGCCATGATTCAATAATGCCATGTTAGTTAGCAACAGTCAACTCTCGATTGGTGATAGCTGCATCATCACTTCGATCTTATCAAACTAAATGTTTACCCTTCCAAGAAAGCCAAACAGCAAATAGAGCCCACGGAAGATCATATGTCGCACGTTTTCGGACAAGCTTTCAACGTTGAAAACCAAAGATTTTTCGACAAGAACCTCACCTAGGTTGGAAAAGCGTGTTAGGGGAAGTAGGCTTCTACTATAGTCTTAATTCCGCATATCGAAGACTCTTGTTGCAGTTAGAGCTTGCAAAGATGGCGACGGCTTTGGAGGATTGAAGCTTTGATCGGCAAGCTTCATTTGCCGAGTAAAGTGTGTGGCGAGAAACTATCAAACGGCCACGTATTATTGCTATCGTTGACGGTCACTGGTTAGAAAAAAATGCCGATCCAATTTGCGTGTTCCGGCTGCCAAGCGGCTTACCAAGTTTCAGAACGATCAGCCGGTAAGTTGGCCGTGTGCACAAGGTGCGGGATTCAGATGCGAATTCCGCAAACCAGCCAAGCCTCCTCTGCTGAAGTTGATTTGGTCGAGAGCCAACCTGCAGTTGCTAAAAAGGCTCCGTCGGTCGCGCAGGATGTTTCGCGGCCGAGTATCAAAGCGGTGCTAGTCGACGAGCCGCAGAGCAAAAGCGAATCGATCGTATCTAAGGCGCAGGCGGCCGCACCGGCGGTCGCGAAACCAACTATAGTTCGAGCGACCTTGGTTGATTCGCCAATGGCTGCTGCGACCGTCGAAATTTCCTCGACGGCCACCAGTCTTCAGGAAGTCAGAAAATTTTCTACGCAAGAGATCGTCGGGGCGATCACGAGCGATATTTCGGCGATCCCGACCAGCGGCGGATATCGAGTTGCGTTGCTGGTGGTGACGCTGGTCATGATCTTGTTGCCGATTGTCTATCTGGCGCTCATTGTCGGATTGGCTACAGGCGTCGGTTCCTACGCCTACTATGGATCGGACGTATTGCGAAATGATCAAGGGAATGCTCGTGTCAGCACAGGGGCTCTGGTTGCCTATTTCGGACCGCTGATGATTGGCACGATTGGCGTTTTGTTCATGATCAAACCATTGTTCGCTAGGTCCGCAGAAGTGGACCGCAGGCGTTCGCTAGATCGCCGCAGCGACCCGGCGCTGTTCGCGTTTGTCGAGCGCCTGTGCAAGGCGGTTCACGCCCCCAAACCCAAACGCATCGATGTCAACTGCGACGTAAACGCATCGGCTTCATTTCGACGTGGCATGTGGAGCATTTTTCTGAGCAACGATTTGGTATTGACGATCGGCATGCCGTTGGTGGCTGGACTGACGGTACGACAATTCGGAGGCGTGCTGGCTCATGAGTTCGGCCACTTTAGCCAGGGCTTTGGTATGCGATTGACGTACATCGTGCGTTCGATCAGTTTCTGGTTCGCGCGCGTCGTGTATCAGCGCGATCGTTGGGACGAAGCGCTGAAGCACATGGCTCGTACTTTGGATTTCCGCATCGGTATCGTTTTACATTTAGCGCGAGTGTTCGTCTGGTTGACGCGGCGAATTCTCTGGTGCCTGATGATGCTGGGAAACATTGTGTCGTGTTATTTGCTGAGACAAATGGAGTTTGACGCGGATCTGCACGAAATCCGTTTCGCAGGTTCCGACGCGTTTATCCAGACGGCTGAAAACCTGCGCCGACTCGGCGTCGCGTACCAGCAATCACTGGCTGAACAACAGCAGTTTTTTCTGGACGGAAAACTGGCCAACGATATGCCTCGGTTGACTCAGTTGAACCGAGACGATCAAGACCAACGATTGATCGAACAGATCGCCAAGTCCACCAACGAAGAGAAACCATCGTGGCATGACACACATCCAACAGATTTGCAGCGCATCGCGCAAGCACAACGTCAGCAGGAGCTGGGGATTTTTCATCTCGAAGCCCCGGCGAGCATTCTGTTCGCGGACTACGCTTCGGTGTGTCGCATGGTCACCATCGACTTTTTCAAGGAAGTTTTTGAAGAAAAACTCAAATCGAAAATGTTGTTTCCGGTCGATCAATTGGTCTCGCATAAGACGGCGACCAAAGAGGCCCGTCAAGCACTGCTGCGGCAGTTCGGTGTGTACTTCCGCACGCCGCGCATAATGAGTTTTACCGTGGCCGAAACAACTAATTCCGATCCACAGGAATTGCTCAAACAACTGAGAAAATCTCGCGACACGATGATCCGTTTACTGGCCAGCTACGATGCGCTGTCCAAGGAATTTGATCAAACGGATTCAAAGTGGTTGAGTTGCCAGCAAGTAAGCATGTTACAGTCAATGGGCGCCAAGCTGAAACAATCCGATTTCGAAGTACCGGTCGGTTCGGCGCAGGTTTCAACGAGTGCCGCGGATGGCTTCCGTCGCCAATTGGCCACGATGAATGACCAATTGCGGCCATTGGAGGCAGCTTTTGAACAGCGCGTCGCTGCCGCTGTGCGACTGGTGGCATTCCCGCTAGTGAAATCCAAAATTGGTGCCAGCGCGATGTCATTAGTTGATCGCGCGGCGCTAACGCTGGTGTGCCTCGATAAACTGCAGGCCGCATATGGCGACATTGCCAAAATGCGCAACGAGTACGCGTGTTTGGGACTGTTGCTGCAATGCGCGCAAGGTAAAGACGTTGGCGAAAAAACTGCTCAGGAAGCGATTCGCTTGTCGGAGTCGCTCGCCATGGCGCTGCAAGTACTGCACGATCGATTTCAGTCCGTAGAATTTCCCTTCGAACACGCAGAGGGCCGGTTGACCATGTCTCAATATCTAGTCCCCAGCGTGCCTGCAAAAGACGAAATTGGCGACGTCCTGAGGGCAGCAGAAAAATGCTTGGAGCAATACCACTACGTCTACTTCCGCGGACTTGGAAGTTTGGCACTGATCGTTCAGCACGTTGAATCGGCTCTCGGTCTGCCACCGCAAATCGATCCGCCTGACCCACCCGAT
Source organism: Planctomycetaceae bacterium (assembly GCA_005798335.1). Lineage (GTDB taxonomy): Bacteria > Planctomycetota > Planctomycetia > Pirellulales > Pirellulaceae > Aureliella. The sequence goes on from SYJV01000376.1 coordinate 53,275, forward strand.
GAACCCGAGTCGTTGGCTGACCAGCAGTAGAGTCGCCCAGTGGCGCGAGATCGGACTCAGTACTAACTTTGCGATTCCGTATGGCCGCGACGCAATTGATCGAGACGCTCGATGCCTAGTATTTGGCTGGTGATTTTCAGTTGGTCGAGTGTACTGAGAATATTCTGTCCTATACCGATATCATCTGCCGAATGGATGAGTCGTCCAGATTGAGCGTCGCAGGTCAGGCTGTAACCGCGTGCCAGAACTTGCAGCGGACTGAGTGCATGGCTGGCACGTGCGAGTTCTTGCAGCGATTGCCGTGCCTTGCGCAATTGATCCCAGACGGCCCTGCGCCCACGCAAGTCCCATTCATCCAGCGTCTGTCGGCGCTGCGAGATCATCGTATGAGGCTGCTGAATCGCGTGCCGTTGCCCAAGCGAATTTACGCGCTCCATCAAATATCGAATTTTGCTGAACATAAGTTGTTTCAAGTTCGCTCGTGCGGTACGTAACGACTCGCCGATGGAGTATTGATCGGGCAAGATCAGATGAGCGGCCTGCGTGGGTGTCAAGGCGCGCGCGTCGGCGGCTAGATCGCTGAGTGTCACATCGATTTCGTGTCCGACTGCAGATACGGTTGGAATTCGGCACGCCGCGAGCGCTCGAACCACTCGCTCGTCGTTGAAACACCACAAATCCTCCATGCTGCCGCCGCCGCGACCGACTACCAATACGTCGAGTTCTGGGAGAATCTTTTGGGCAATGCGAATTCCTTCGGCGATCTCGAACGCAGCTCCTTCACCTTGCACGCGCACCGGAATTACCAGCAATTCGAAGGCTGGCCAGATCTTGCGCGCTGCTTCCAGAAAGTCGTGCAAAGCCGCCCCGCTGGCACTGGTTACAAAGCCAATGCGCTGCGGAAACTTCGGCAACGGTTTCTTCCGAGCCGGATCGAAGAGCCCTTCCGCGGACAGTTTCGCGTGGAGTTGTCGAAAAGCCAGCTCCAGCGCTCCGATACCCTTGGGCTGGAGCTGCTGGATGACGAGCTGATAAGTACCGCGCGGTGGATAAACTTCGATTCCACCACAGCAGACGACCGACAGACCGTCGGCGATCTTGAACGGCAATCGACTGGCGACTGTCCTCCAAACAACCGCGCGAATCTGGCTGCGATCATCTTTCAACGTCAAATACAAATGGCCGCTACTAGGCCGACTCAGGTCCGAGATCTCGCCTTCCACCCACACGCGCGGCAACGAACCCTCCAGCAAGCCTTTGATACGCATGGTCAGTTCGCTGATACTGAGCGCGGTGCCTTCGTCGATTCCTTTTGGTAAGTAAGGTGAGCGTTCGCCGTCGCTCGACGGTACACTGCGTTTCATTAGCTGGCCTCGCGCAGTTGGGCATGCACTAGCCTTGGAAAATTGTCGTCGTCGGCAGAGAGTTTCGAATTTGTACCCTCAATGATCTTGGGACGGCACGCGGGTTTGGGGTAGAGGATTTGTGAACTTTTGAAAGAGCAACGATTCTCTGCCCAATCTTCTGCGAGCGAAGTAACCTGATTCAATACCTGTTCGATCCACAAGCGATGGGCTTCAATTCCACCGCGATCGAGATTCGCCGGGATTTGAACTCTGGGACCGCTGACGATTCGTGATCGACTAAAGGGTCGCGGAATTGCAAATTTATCCCACGAGGTCGGATGTCGCCACGGTTGATCGTAACCCAAGCCCAAGGGCACCAGCGGAATTCCAAGGCGCGACGAAAGAAAAATGCAACCTTGAGCGAGCACGCGGCGCGGGCCGCGCGGGCCGTCGGGAGTAATGGCTAGACACTTGCCATGACTCCGATTCAGTAACTCGCGCAGCGCAGCCACTCCGCCGCGATGAGTAGAACCGCGCACCGTTTCCAATCCCGCAAAGTTCGCGGCTTGCGATAGGACTTCCGCATCCTGATGCTGGCTGATCAGCATCATTAGATTACAACGAGGTCGCAGGTAAAACAGTAATGGAATATATTCGTGCCAAATTAGATAGATGTTTGGTCCACAGAATTGCTCAGCGGCTGGGTCGACCAGTGGATCATACATAGCCACGCGATGATGGAGTGTCGCCATCCAGCGGTTGACGATATGGGATAGGCCGAATCCACATGCGCGCCACAGTAACTGTGAAGGTGGCCGATCGCGCAATCGCTGGCGCAATAGCATTTTCGACCACGCCATGGTTACTAATTCCTTCCTAGAAGCTTAGCCGAATTAGCGCTGAAAAACTGAGAGAGACCGATAGTGTGAGATTCGTAAGTATCGCTCGAGAAATAAGTGTCAGGTACCTTTTGCGAGAAACTCGCCCTTCGGGTGCGCACAAAAGGTACCTGACACTTATTTCTCGGCTATTCGTAACGTGCAGCGATAGCGGTTGCATGCTCGTTGAACCTCAACTGGATCGCCAATTTTTCAACTGGGCCATTCGCCGGTAAATACTTCCGTTGCTCCGCCAGTCATGAACACGTGGTTGGTCGCTTCGTCCCATCGCAATCGCAAGTCGCCACCCAATAAATGGTTGACGATCTCGCGATCGGTCTTGCCGGTCAACACGCCTGCGACGCATACTGCGCTTGCTCCGGTGCCACAGGCCCAAGTCTCACCAGAGCCCCGTTCCCAGGTACGCTGACGCACTTCGTGACGCGAAATCACTTCTACAAATTCGACATTGGTACGTTTGGGAAAGCGAGAATCTTTTTCAATCTTTGGTCCCAATCCCAATACAAGTTCATCGGTTGCGCGAGGTACAAACGCTACGCAATGGGGATTGCCCATCGAAACGCATGTTACGTTCAGCACTTGGCCGGAAAACTCAACCGGCAAATCGATTACCGGAGATTGCGCCAAAGTAGTTGGCACTTGGTCCGGTAGGGTTCGGGGTATTCCCATATCGACTGTGATTAATTCGGCGAGACCATTTCTTGCGCCGATTTGCAACGTCAACACGCCGTTGCCGGTTTCGATGTGCAATGTGTCTCGCTTGCAAAGGCCGTGATCGTAGACGTATTTGGCGACGCACCGAATTCCATTGCCACACATCTCCGCTTCGCTGCCGTCGGCATTAAACATCTGCATTCGCGCGTCGGCACAGTTGGAAGGGCGGATCAGAATCAAACCATCGCCACCCACGCCGAACCGTCGATTGGAAATATCGACTGCCAGTTTCTCCGGCTCAGCGGGTGCCGGTGCGGCGAAACAATCCACGTATACGTAGTCGTTACCCGCACCGTGCATTTTGGTGAATCGCATAAATCGTTTTCTAAATAGTCCATTGACCGTCAGACAAGGTACAATTTTGCCCGAGTCTGAATGAACAGAATAGCCGCTTTCGTGCTTTGGATAAAGGGTCCGTCGATGAGCATTGTACCTGCTGAGCCATTGGTCTACGAATTCACGCGGCACCTACCTGCGCGCATCACGATCGAACCTGGAACTGAGTTGACTCTGGATACCGAGGATGCGCTCTCGGGGCAATTGCGCAAACCAACCGACCGTCGTGACAAAGTGAAGATGCCGAAGAGCAATCCGAACAACGGACCTATCGAAATTCGGGGCGCGGAACCCGGAGATGCTGTGGCAGTTCACATTCAGAGCATCGAGCCACTGATCGGCGCCTGTGCGACATACATTGGTGGTCCGCGCGGTTGCGCCGAGTGGCTAGGAACGGATTTTCCGCATGGCACACGCATTTGCAAGATCGCTAATGGAATGATCCACTGGAACGATAGAGTGCAAATTCCCTATCGTCCAATGCTGGGCTGTGTAGGAACCGCACCGGACTGGGGCGTACCCTCGACCGCTCTTGCGGGTAACTTCGGCGGCAATATGGATTTGGTCGAAGTCTGTCCAGGTAATACCGTCTATTTGCCTGTATATGTCCCGGGCGGTTGGCTGTACTTGGGCGATGCGCATGCTGCTCAAGGACATGGCGAACTGTCGGCCACAGCTCTGGAAATGCCAGCCCGAACGACGGTGAGGATTGACCTGGTCAAGCAAGCCAAACTGGTCGGTCCACGCATCGAATCTCCCGAGGAAATTATGGCAGTAGCGGTTGGCACGCCTATCGATCGATCCGTCTGTGAAGCCTATTCACGCTTAATTCTGTGGATGGAAAAGGACTTTGGTTGGAACCGATGGGACGCTTATGACCTAATGACTCAAGCCGGAACTATTTCGCTGGGACACTACTTAGTTGGCACAATCGCAGCCAAGATTAGCAAGCATTATTTATAGAGATTTGCCAAATCATCGGGGGTCCTCAGAAGTATTTCGTGAATTGGGAAAAACGTGCGATGAGGGGGTGTGCTCCGGACGATATGTTAATCAGCGATTTGGGCAAGCTGTAGTGCGAATTACGGAAAAGCTCATTGCCAGCAACGGCGAAATTCTCGCGTGACAGCAGGAGTTTTATCCCACCATGAAAGTTAGAGCACGAAACTGTCCCCATCGCTGAGAATTACACCATGACTTGGATCAGGAAAAACAAGGAAAAACACGTGAATTGCAGGATGCACAAATTTCCGCACAGCAATATTCGCCGCACTTTGAAGTTCGAATTGCTTCAGTCGCGACAAGTCATGGATGGTGAATTGGGGGAATTGCTTGCATGGTCTGAAATCGACTTGGCTTCATCGAGCCGCTCTTACCCGGGCGACTCGTCTATGATTTCAATGGCATCCACTGATTCACCCGTTAGCAGAGTTTCCCTTGACACCCTTGCGTTCGACGACATGAGTTTCGCGTCGGCGGACTATTTAACTTCCAGCTTTTCCGGTATCTACGACCAGGGTATTGTTCGACAGGACGGATTAATCCTGGTTTCTCGTGGTAATGAATTGCAGATTATTGACGAACAACGCATGGATCTTGGTGTCCAGTCAAAGATCACCACGCCGCAGTATTTAGTCGCACAGTCGCTCGACGGCGATCGATTGACGCTCGTTGGCAATGAATACGCAATTGAGACAGCGGGTCAGACCGACAGTCCGCTTCAGTCGATCGTCAAGTTCGAAACATACGATATTTCCGATCTGACCAAGCCGCGCCACGTTGAATCTACCCAGATTCGCGGTTGGGCAACACCGATTATTGGGGCAACCAGCGAGCAACGGTTGCTGATTTCATACGATGATCAATTCCAAATAGTTTCCGTTGGAGCTGGCGAAAACGGAGTTGGTACGCTCAGCTCAAGTGCGGTCGGGGACAGCGTCAGCGGAGTAATGGAAGTTGATGACGGCTTGGTCGTTTGGACACATCGCATGGAGGAAATCAGCGAAGGTGGAGATGGTGGCGACACCAGTACAATATTTGAATGGTATGTGCGCGGCGATCAACCAACTCAATACGAATCGGCAGGAGTTCTGGAACTTGACGGTACCCCGATGATTTTCCAGGAAGGTTTGTTGGTGGTCGACGGGAAGATTCCCTTGGTGATGTTGTCAAGTGGACCCTGTCTTACAACTACTCTAGTCACTTTGGGATTCTCCGGCGAAGCAATGCATGTCGAGTCCCAATTGCCGCTATTGGGAATGGGTGAAAACAACTGGATCGTCGGGCTCGATTTCGCAGCCCCAGTTCCGTGGCTAGCAACAAACCATGAGATCATGACATTGGATTTGACGCCGACGACTCCCGTGGTGTTGGGGAAGAGCAGCGTTCCTGGCTCGGCGAATTTCTGGCTGCCTGTGGGCAACAAACGTGTGGTTGCGATTGTTGATACAACACAGCGCACCGGAGAATTCGTCGAGCAACTGGAACCTGCTACTTTTGAAATCATCCTCCTGGACGTTGGTGGCGGCGCGAATCCCGAAGTAGTTTCGACAATGCCAATCGCAGATGGTCGGTATGACTGGGTCGATTACGCTCCCAAGTATTTGCCCGAGTCCCAAATGTTAGTCGTTTCTGGCGGCAAGCTTCGAGGAGAACCGAATTCTGCGGTCCATAGCAGATTGTTCAGCGAGGTTGACGTCGCGGCGAGCGATGTTTCTTCAACTGTGTCGTCAGAATTGTTGATAGCAGATGATCCTAGTGCGATTTGGGTTGAATCGATTGTCACGGTTTACCAAATCGGTGCGGCAGCCGAAATAGTGGAAGTTGGTTCGCTACCGTTGAATTCGCCTCTGCAAACAGTTCGAGAGGCTGATGGAAGTGCTTTGCTGTTCATGAACGAACAGATACTGAAGGTCTCATCGGACACACTAGCGATTGAGTCGACTGTGGAAATCGGCCCATACGATTACGATTGGTGTGGAACGATGCAACAATTGCGGCAACCAATAGAATTGTTAGAACCAATAGAGTTGGTGAACTTTGTTCCAAAGGAAGTGATCGAAACATCAACTCACGAAACAAACGAGATTTTGGTTGAGGATTCGCCTGGGGACGACAGTATCATCAAATTCTTCTTGCCCGATGACGCCAAATCCACGGTAGAACACCTGTTGGGCTGGACAGCAAGCGACCAGTTTCAGCCGATGCTGAGAACAATGTCCGACGGAGCCATTGATGAGTTACTGTACGCGACCACCGCAGCCGACGAGCAAACTGAACTTTTCACAGTCACGCTGGCGGGGGAAGAATGGGACTTCAGAATGCTCGCTGGACAAGCAACACCAGTACTCGCAGAGTTCAACATATTTCACAATGTCGAGCTGCCCAGCGATACGAATAACGATGGGGCGACAACTGCCCTCGATGTCCTGCTGGTCGTCAATGAGTTGAACGGACGGGGCTCCAGGTTTTTGCCCAGCCGTACCGGCGACGAGTCTTCGAGCTGGAGAGTCGACGTTAGCGGTGATCAACGATTGAATCCTCTGGATGTACTATTAATCGTCAATGTCATCAACGACTTCAGCCAAAGGAGCCAAAGCAGCGGGATTCTACCGACGAATGATCTGCGACTCGCGGCACCCTTGTTCGATCTGATGGATACCGGCGATGACATACGCGATCCAATGGATGATCTTGATGGAACCAGTTTGGCAATTAACGAGTCGCTCGGTTATCCGCCGGTTGTAACTGATCCACCTAGTGAGGACGAAGCGTTCAGTTTATTCGCTGGCAGCAAACTAGCGGCGACGGAAAACCGCCGCATTAGAACTGATACAGCGGATGAAGCGATTGCGGATCTGATGAATGAGCTGGATCTGCTGGCTGTCGCTTGATTTGTAGTCTATTCTACTGCGATCGATACTGCCAAATGTTGAGTTTCACCAGGAGCCAATACCATTTGATTGGGTCCAATGTTGGCGGTTTCAACGCAGCACATGTGATGGTACTCGAGATCGCCGAAGTCAGGCATGCGCTGCGACTTGGCAATCCATGGATTCCATACCACGGTCGACCGTGAATGCCGCGGGCGCAGAACTAACCTGCGTCCCCAGTCGGGGTCCTCGATCACGATCTTCTCCACTGCACCGTGGTAAATGCGATCAGTCTCTTCGGTAAACGCGATCGCCGATCCGGTCGCATCAACCGTTTTGTGGATCAAGGTGTCGATATAAGGAATCGACTCAAGTCCACGGATCTTTACCGCGCTGGCCTGGGAAAGCTGAAAATAAGTATGCAATGCTGCTTCGCAGCTCTGTTCGCCTGGCGACACGTTGGTTACCGACAAATCCATATCAAGTGTGTCGCCGAACGAAAGGTCATACGCCAACTTGAGCTGGCCCAAGGTTAATCCCAGCCGAACTTGTACGGCGTCGTTTTGAATACCAGTCTTCTCTACGTGCCACATGGTGATGCGCGCAATTCCGTGACCTGGCGCTTGCGGATCTTTCTTGTTGGCGCCGAACCATGGAAAACAAATTGGAACTCCACCTCGAATTGGCTTGCCATCGGCGAACCAAGATTCGGAACTCATGAACAGAACGGGATGCGCCTGGCCCGTCGGCTGATACCCTGATACATGAGCGCCCAGCAAATAGAACTCGCCGGTACTATTTTTGCCGTTGACCGTGCCAACGATCAGTCCGCTCCGATGCTTTGCAAATTCAAGTTGGTTGGAAATTCCAAAGCGAGAATTCAAATCTGTGATCATCAGCAATCCTGTTTTCAGGCGAACCCCAAACTGACGTTAACTGGCGCGCGGTATGTGCGAAGCGGCTCAAGTTGCGATAGCCACCAATGCTGCAAGTTACCGTCCTATTGACCCTAGGGCAATAAGAGTCAAACCAACCCAGCGGAATTGTCTCAAAAGCCCTCAGGGACTGGTTAATTTTACAACCACTTGTTGACCAAAGGAATTGACAAGCCCTCATGCGATTATGGCTGGCACCGCTGGCGCATCTATCGGCACAGGAATTGCCACGTTTCTGTTTCGCCGATTATTGGCCGCGTCATCCGATACTGCAAAGATCTACTGAGTGGGAGCAAAAAGTGCTTATTCGTCACTTCACCGCCGCCTTGATATTTCTGATCGTCTTGGGACTGGGACTGTTCAGTTCGCGATATTCGTCGAGCTTGTGGTCGCAAACACAAACTCCAACCGTAAATGCATACATGCGCCTAAAACTCGAGCCAGCAAAGCAGATCCTGGAAGGCATCGCGACAGGAGACTTTGAAATGATCGCCCGCAACGCACAGCGAGTTCAAACGCTGACGCTGGACGAAAAGTGGATGGTGCTGCAGAGCGATCAATATAGCAAGAACAGCCAGCATTTTCAGCGATCGGTCTTGCAGGTATTGGAATCGGCACGCAACAAAAATCTCGATGGCGCAGCTCTGGCTTACGTACAGATGACGTTGAACTGCGTGCATTGTCACCGAGATATGCGAGCGACCAAATGAAGTGGCTATGCTCTTGGTGACCCGGCGAATGCACGTTTCCAAGTACCAGTCTTGGAAATACAATGGGGCGTTGCTTACAGAAAGTTCTCACGTTTATTGGAGCCCCAGCATATGCGACTGTATTTATTGACAATGTGCCTTTCTTGGGTCGGCATCGGAGGATGGTTGATTTGTTCCAGCACCTCAGTTGCTCAGGAAAAATCGAAACTGCCTGCTGTCCCCGAAGGGTACGATGATACTCCGGTGATTCCTGGTCAAACATGGCGAGTGCACGATAGGCACCGTCCCAGGCCAACTGCCGTCAAACCTGGAGATGAACTTGGTCAACCACCCAGTGACGCAGTGATCCTGTTCGATGGCAAGGACCTGTCCGCATGGGAAACTTCAGGCAAAAAAGGAGACGATGGCAAGCCCGCTGCGGCTGGTTGGAAAGTGGAAAACGGCTACATGGAAGTTGCTGCTCGATCAGGTTCCATTCAGACCCGAGAACATTTCGGTGACTGCCAACTGCACATCGAATGGGCAACTCCTGCCGAAGTAAAAGGGAAAAGCCAAGGACGTGGCAACTCGGGTGTGATCATCATGGGACGCTACGAAATACAAGTTCTCGATTCCTACGAGAATGACACGTACCCCGACGGACAAGCTGGTTCGATTTACGGTCAACATCCACCCGAAGTCAATGTTGCCCGAGCGCCCGGAAAATGGCAAGTGTACGATATCGTTTTTGAAGCACCGCGATTCGATGGTGACAAGCTGACCAAACCAGCTCGCGCGACCGTCTTTCACAATGGTGTCTTGGTTCAAAACGCCAAAGAGTTCGTTGGTCCGATGGCTCATAAAGAAGTCCACCCGTATCGAGCGCACGGGTTGGCCGGCCCGTTGCAGTTGCAAGATCACGGTAACCCCACTCGATTCCGCAACATCTGGTATCGCCCGCTGCGCGCCGAGCAGACACCGTGGCTGAGTATCGAAGGTGGAGAAGGCAATGGTCAGGGCAAGAAAGTCGTCTTAATCGCAGGCGACGAAGAGTATCGTTCCGAAGAAGCACTGCCGCAACTGGCCAAGGTGCTTGCCAAACATCATGGCTTTCACACCACCGTCTTATTTTCGACCAATCCAGACACGGGATTGATCGATCCCAATATGCAGACAAACATCCCTGGTATGCATCACTTGAAAGACGCCGACCTAGTGATCATGGCCTTGCGATTCCGTGAGTTGCCTGATTGGCAAATGCAGTACTTCGTCGATTACATCAACGCTGGCAAGCCAGTGATTGGGCTGCGAACCGCCACCCACGCGTTTAATTACTCGCGCGCCAAAGACAGCCCTTTTTCAAGCTGGAGCTTTAATAGCCGGAAATGGGAAGGTGGGTTCGGTCAACAGGTACTGGGCGATACTTGGATCAGCCACCATGGGCGGCATGGTTCGCAAAGCACACGCGGTGTGATCAACGAGTCGGCCAAGTCGCATCCGGTTCTGCGCGGAGTCAAGGATGTTTGGGGGCCCACCGATGTGTACGGCATCAAACATTTGCCTGCGGATGCCAATGTGCTGCTATGGGGCCAGGTCCTCGCAGGAATGCAGCCCGCTGACAAAGCGGTTGATGGAGTAGTGAACAATCCTATGATGCCACTAGCATGGGTGCGCGAACATAAGTCCGCTGAAGGCAAAGTTTGCAAAATCTTCTGCACCACGATGGGCGCATCAACCGACCTTCAATCCGAAGATCTCCGGCGACTGATCGTCAACGCAGCCTACTGGGCAACTGGTATTGAGGACAAGATACCAGAGAAAGCCGACGTATCGATCGTAGGCGAATTCAAGCCGACGATGTTCGGGTTCAGAAACGATCCCAAATTCTGGCCCAGCCAAAAGCTGACACCGACAAGCTTCGCTAATTAGGCAAAGCTGCTGATAGAAACCCGAAGCGTAAGCGAGGTGCTCATCCTCACTTACGTTTCGGGTTACAGTTTCCGGCTATCGCACAAAGTTAAGCAACGCGCTATTGGTACGTAACGAACTTCGTTCCCTTTACTTTAAGCACAGCGCGTTTCAAGGGAAGCTAACCGATGCTGGATGATCGCTGCTTTCGCATCGATGAACTTGACCATGATGAGTTACGCGACCAAACTCGCGATCAGAAGCTTATCGATTCATACTCGAATTGGATTCACCACTTCGCTGGCAGCAACGATACGAGGTATCAGGTCGCCGATTCGCACTGTCTTGTGACAACTTTGACTCAGTTCTTTCGCTGGGCCTCGCGCTGCAACTGTTCGAGAATTTGCAATGCCTGCATCGGCGTGGTGCTGCCGACATCCAACTCGCGAATCGTCTCTAGCACGGGATGTTCACCAAAGTCGAACAGCGTCAGTTGTATAGCCGATTTTTCCTTACGGCGTGGAGGTGTGATCTTTGAATCGCCGTAACGGTTGATGTGGTCCATCTCTAGCTGCGCCAGAATATCCTTGGCGCGTTCGTTGATCGAAGCCGGAATTCCCGCCAATCTTGCGACGTGAATACCGTAACTCTTGTCCGCTCCGCCGGGAACGATGCGATGCAAAAACACAATCTTCTCGTCCCATTCATTGACCGCGACATTCAGGTTACGGACTTGAGGCAATGATTTTTGCAGTTGAGTCAGCTCGAGATAATGCGTCGCGAACAATGTTCGGGCACCGATCGAATCGTGAATATGTTCTACGATTGCCCAAGCCAAGCTCAACCCGTCATAGGTGCTGGTCCCGCGTCCGATCTCGTCGAGAATTATCAGACTGTGAGGCGTGGCGGTATTGAGTATGCGCGCCGTCTCGACCATCTCCACCATAAACGTACTTTGACCTCGAGCCAGTTCATCGCTGGCTCCAACGCGCGCGAAGATGCGATCAGCCACCCCAATCTTCGCTCGTCGCGCCGGCAAGAAACTCCCTAGCTGGGCCATCAATGTCAGCAGCGCAGTCTGACGAATGTAAGTACTCTTACCGGCCATGTTTGGCCCGGTAATCAAAAACACTTTGCCGTGTGGTCCACCAGCCGAGCAGTCATTGGGAACAAATGTCCCCTGCGGTTGAGTAAAATCCAGCACAGGATGGCGACCCTCGATAATCTCCAGTTCATCGGTGGCCACAATCTCCGGGCGAACATAGTTTTGCTTACGCGCCAATTCGGCGAGACCCGCCAATACATCCAGTTCAGCAATCACCTGCGCGATTTGCTGAAGTTGCGTTAGGTTTCCAGCCACTTCTTCGCGCAATTCCAAGAACAGTTCGTACTCCAGCGACTGCGCTTGTTCATCCGCTGACAGAACTTTGGACTCATATTGTTTCAGTTCGTCGGTAATGTACCGCTCGGCATTCTTGAGCGTTTGCTTGCGGTGAAAATGAGGAGGAATGCGATCGCGATGGGTGTTGGTGACTTCGAGGTAATATCCGAACACCTTCGTAAATCCCACGCGCAGGCTGGATATTCCCGTTTGCTCGATCTGCTCTGCTTGATACCGCGCGATCCATTGTTTTCCACCGGTGGCCAGTTCGCGAAACTCGTCTAATCGGGGATGAAATCCGTCGCGTATGAATCCACCTTCACGTGAAACCAACGGGCATTCGTCCGCGAGCGCAGCGTTTAGGCGATCTCGCAACTCGTCGCAGAATACCAGGCTCTCGCTCAGTACATGGAGTCTCTCGCACGCGCACTGAGCGATCAGCGACTTGATCTTTGGCAACAGGCTCAACGTCGTACCGACTTGTTTCAAATCGCGAGGGCTTGCCCGGCCAGTCGCGACCCGTCCGAGCAAGCGTTGAACGTCGTAAACCTCGGCCAAGACAGTTCGCAGGCCGCTGCGCAAACGCTGGTCATTTACCAGCTCCTCAACGGCCGCCAGTCGCTTACCGATCTCGTCAGGATCAACCAGCGGCTCAGCAAGCCAGGCGGCAATCAGTCGTGCGCCCATCGGTGTCACGGTTTGATCGAGCACGCTCAGCATCGTTCCATCGCGCTGTCCCGATCGTAAGGTATGCGTCAATTCCAAACTACGTCGCGTCGCGCCATCGATCTCAAGAGTGCGTCCGACTCGATGCGGGATGACTGCGCGGAAATGGGCCAGCGAAGTTTTTTGCGTCTCTTGCAAGTAACCCAGAACGGCACCGGCGGCGGAAATGGCCAAGTTGTCCGCTGGCAAATCCCATCCCATTCCATCCAAACTTTGAACTTCAAAATGCCCGCAAAGCTGGCGCGTAGCTTCGTGGATCGCGAACTGCCAAGCCGGGCGCGTCGTGAGCGACCAGCTATCCAGCGCATTGCGCGCGAGCAAGCCATCATCATCGCGCAACAAGACTTCGCTGGGCTCTAGTCGAGCTAGTTCGTCCAGCACACTTTGGCGGCGGAATATTCCCGCTTCGAAGCGTCCTGTCGACAGCTCGGCCCAGGCAATTCCGATCATGTCAGCAGAGGCACTCGTCGATTGTTTGCCGGGGTTGGGCGAGAAAACTGCTGCCAAGAGATTGCTGGTACGTGGATCGAGCAGCGCATCGTCGGTTAACGTGCCCGGTGTGACGATGCGCGTGATCTCGCGTTTGACAATCCCTTTCGCTTCGCGCGGATCTTCCATCTGGTCGCAAACGGCGACGCGAAAGCCCTTGCGAATCAATTTGGCGAGATAACCATCGAGCTGATGGTAAGGGAAACCCGCCATGGGAATCGGATTTTCATTTTTGTCGCGACTAGTCAAAGTCAAACCGACTTCGCGCGCGGCAGTCTTGGCATCCTCATAGAACAATTCGTAAAAATCACCCATGCGAAAAAAGAGCAAAGCATCGCCGCAGGCTTGCTTAGCATCCTGATACTGGCGCATCATGGGCGAACTGGACATCGAAAACGGTTGCTCCATGGTGGCCGGTCACGTGCCTGACCACCCGCGGGAATAGTTCTTCAGCAAGGAGCGATTAGTGTAGACGCCACAATTACGCTGGCAAGTCCAAGCTCGATCGCCCGTCACGCTGATTGGAGAGAGTCGAGTGCAATCGCACGGGGCTAGCTGACGAACTCTTCCTCGCCTTCGCCGGTTGGGCGTGCAAGTTGCCCGGAATCTTCCAGGCCGCGGACGATATCGACAACCTTTTGTTGTACAGCTTCGACTTCGCTGAGTTTGACTTTGCCAAGAAATCCCATTTCTTCGCGGAGCATATCGGCGGCTCGTTGCGACATATTGCGCATGATCTTGTCTTGCAGTGGCTGGCTGGCACCCTTTAGCGCCATCGCCCATTGGCTTGTCTCGACACCCTTAAGAATAGTTTGAATGTCCTTGTCGGCCAATTTCGCAATGTCTTCGAAGATGAACATCAAGCGACGGATCTCATCGACCAGTTCTGGTTTGTCTCTCGACAAGCCATCCAAAATAGTTCGCTCAGTCGCTCGATCGCAGACGTTCAACATTTCTGCCACCGCCGGAACGCCGCCCGCTTTTTGATACGACTGGCTCATAAACAAGGCCATGCGAGTCGACAGCGCGGTTTCGACTTCATCAATGGCTTCGGGGCTGGTTTGCCCCATCTCCGCAATGCGCTGAATCACGGCCAGTTGCCGAGCTGCCGGAATGCCTGCTAACACAGCCGCCGCACTTGGACCCGGCAAGTGGCTGAGCACCATAGCGATAGTCTGAGGATGCTCCTCGATCAAGAAGGACAGGATATTCTGCGGATCGACCTTGCGCAAAAATCCGAAGGGGAGCGCTTCGAGAGTCTGTTGCAGGACGCTCAACATGTCTCCGGCTTCTTTGCCGAGCGCTTTTTTGACAAGTGCCTTGGCGCGTTCCAACCCGCCGCTGTTCGGGCCGATTGCACTAACGCGGCTGGCCATGAATTCTTGGATGACCTGCACTTGCTCGTCACCGGAAATCGTATCGAGCTGGGCGATGGCCAGAGTCACGGTTTCTACATAACGGCGCGAGAGCTGAGCGAGCAAACCCGCGGCCTCATCTTCTTGGAGGCTCATCAGCAGAATCGCTGCTTTCTTGACACCTTGTGTGATCGTTATCATCGACATTTCCACTACAACCGCACTATGATCGCCATCACAACTTGCTCTACGAACCACATCCATTGCGTTCGGCAATGACGATCATTGGGATCGAGCAGAACTGTGCTGCCCTGCGCAATCGGAATCTGCGTGCGGTTATTTCACGGGTGGCCAAGAGTGTCCGTCTTACACTTGGGCGCTACTAGAAGTACGACGGTCAATCGTGGCCGTCGTTGGAACGCCAAGGAATCTTGCACAGTCCCCATTGTCCGTGGTTTTCGTCCACGCCGACTTCCAAACTATCAAGCCGGTCACCTACTCTGGGCTTCATCGCCGCGCGCAATTGGCCGGCAATCCACCAAGCAATTTGTTCTGCCGTGGTGTTCGCAATAGGCAACAACATGCAGTCTTCACGTGGAAATATCCACCGCTTTTCTCGAAACGTCACCAACACTTCTTTTTCACCCGCATTGACATGAATCAGCGGGTGGGAAGTGGGAAGAATCACGTGGTGGTCGAGTTGCTTGACGATCTGCGCCAGTGAATCGCGAAAGGCAATAAAGTCGACCACGTATTGGTTTTCGTCGAGCGGCCCTTCGACCTCAGCACGCACTCCATAATTATGGCCGTGCAAACACTCGCAGATATCGCCAGCAAATGTGATGAAATGAGCCGCACTAAAAACGAGTTGCTCTTTCTGAAGGAGAACTTTATAAGTTGCCATGCCACCTGTGTTTCAAAATTCAGCGGAACGTGCTCTCGCTCGCCAACGTTCGCGCGTCGAGAATTGCCGTTTCTATGACTAGGCCAGCAACTCGCGCACCGGTTCTTTGGACGGATCAGCAATCGGGAACTTCCGACCACCAATTTCGAACTCTGCGCTGGAATTCACTCCGACGGCGCGTAGGATTGTATGAAACACATGTCCGTGATCTACTTCGCGATCGACAACCGCGGTTCCGTTCTCGTTAGTCTTGCCGATTATCGCGCCGGGCTGAATTCCGCAGCCACCCAGCAACACGCTCCAGGCAGTTCCCCAATGATCGCGCCCGTAGCGAGAATTGATTTTCGGCGTGCGCCCAAACTCGCTCATCACACAGATCAAAGTATCTTGGAGCAACCCACGCTCAGCCAAGTCCGCAACCAGCGTTGCAAAGGGTAGATCAAACTCGCCGAGCTGTTCGATATGGAAGTCAAAATTTTCGTGGTGCGTATCGTAGTTGGAGTGATTGACTTGCACGAACGGCACCCCATGCTCGAGCAGGCGTCGCGCTAATAAACAGTGCTTGCCGAACTCGCTGGAACCGTATCTGTCTTGATCGCGGGCCGGTTCCTTACTGGCATCAAATACTTCGCGCTGTGTCAACAGATCGCGAGCTTGATCGAAAGAGAAAGTGTAGGCATCTGTGTCTGCGGTCCGGCGCCTGCCCGCGAATCGATCGTTGACTCTTTCGCGCATCGAGTTGCGGCGAACGTCTGCTTCCAAAGTTAACGACTGAGGCCGTTCGGTAAACTTCGGCGGCTTGCCCTCATCCATCACGACGCTAGCGTATTTCGGACCGAGATAGGCCGCACGGTGTCCGCCCGAGCCGCCACCTCGAATTAAAATGTGACCAGGCAATGGAAAACTGTTGGGCGTCAGCGACTTGGCAACTACGGCTCCCAAGTGTGGATAATCAGCACCGGTTGCCCGATGGCCGGTCGTCATTTCGGTCTGCCCTTTGCCGTGATCGTTGTTCTTGGTGTTCAAACTACGAATCAAAGACAGTCGATGCATTTGACTGGCCGTGTGCGGCAACAGCTCGCAGATTTGCATGCCAGGTACGCTGGTCGGAATTGCTCGAAATGGACCGCCAGTGTTGGTGTTGGGTTTCGGATCCCAAGTTTCCAACTGACTAACACCACCGTGGAGAAAGATATTGAGAATTCGTTTTTGACCGGCCATAAACTGCGATGCGCAAGCTGATGGTGTGGTGAGCAAGCCTCCGATACCCGAAGCCAAACCTAATGAACCGGCGATCATTCCGCCCAAAACCGAACGGCGATTCACAACGTGTTCACCGGACTGACAAGCGTAACGACATTGCATCGTGGGTCTCTTTCTTCAGGATTTTGGCGAGTATACAGGGGAGTTGGCTGGGATAGGCGGGGAGGAAATCGTTGGTGGTGTTAGTGATTGAAACGAAACTCATTGCTCGAGAGCATGGCCCACATCAGTTCGCTGATCGCTTGCGGTCGCTCACCGGGATAGTCTTTCAATATGCCGGCGATATCCTGGCGTTCAACATCCGTGGGGCGGCGCGACAACACGGCGACGTACAGTTCATCGACCAAGTCCGCGCTATTATCCAGTTTTCCCAGGCGTGCGGAAAGGTTGCTGCCACTGGGTTTCAACCAGGAATCGACGACGGTGCCATTTCCGAAGAACAAGGCCTGATTTACTGTGGCCTGAAAATCCTCGCCCGGCATCCCGCCATAATGTGTCACAAAATCTCTGATCGGATCGCCTAGTGCATCTAGCAATTGCAGTTGAATGAATTGAGTGCGAATGCGCAGTTTATCTTGTTCGGCGGCATTCTTCAGTTGCTCCGGTGGACTCTTGTCGAGCTTGTCGGTCACGGCTGCAATTTGCGTGGTCAAGTTACCCGCCGCATGCATCACGCTGAACGCAAGCTGTTCCGATGACAACGGTTTCAGTGGAGCCAGTTGGCCAGCGATTGTCCACTTCTCGACGATCGAAATCCAAGTCGACGCTGCTTTGGCTTGATCGGAGTCTCGCAATACAGCGAACTCGGCGATCGATTGGCATAGGTCCATTCTCCACTGAAGCGAACTTAGTTCGAAGTGAGCTTCGGTTAGTTCATTGGCCGCCTGGTTCTGCGCTAATTCGAGTTTCGTCAATTTGTCGGCTGGTCCGATCTTTTCGATAATCGCTGCAATACTCGCTTCGGCCTTCGAGAATTCGGCATATGCGGCGTCGTAAAGTGTGGTCTTCTCACTCAACGACTTATTTGCGGCCACTACAGAATCGGCAAGTTGTTTGGCTCGCTGGGCAAGTTTCTCGGCCGCTTCGGCCAGAACTTTGTCGTCAGGCAACTTGGCAACAGCGGCTTTGGTTTTCTCGGCCGCTTCGCTCACAGATTGCGACTGGTCGGTTATCTTGGCCAGCGAGCTTTCCGCGGACTTTTTGGCGGAAATCAATGGTTCCAATTTCTTTTTCGCTTCGACTGATGCCTTTTCCAACTTCGATCGTTCCGCGATCAGTTTTTCGTGCTGGCTATATATTTCCGTGAACACATTCGAGGCTTCGTCTAGACTTTTTTTCAACGCTTCAATCTTGGTTGCGAGAATGACTTTGTGTTTTCCCAGTTCCACAGCGCGAGCTGCGATATCCGCAAAGTTGATCGTTTCTGCTTGCGGTTCGTCGCTGGTTCGTTGATACGATCGCGACAGAGCGATCTCGCGCAGGATCGGGCGAATTTGAAATCCACAGCGTTTCGTCTCATCCGTCAACAATCGCAACAGTGCTGGGTTGTTCGGCGGATTATCCGTATGGTGAAAATCGACCGGGTGCACGATACCGCGCCCAAACATCAACAACCACAGGCGATTGGCCAAGTTGCGCTGAAACTGATCGCTGCTACTGAGTATCCGCGCTAGTGCTTCACGGCGACTGAACTTGGGTACGCCGCCTTTGTCTTTTTCCGGCTTGGATTTGTATTCGTCACCAGGGGCAAATCTCGGTTCGACAAACAGTGATGTACCTCGCGGTACTCGCGGAAAAGTGTTTTCGCGCCCGTCGCCGGTGAATACCGATTTAAATCCGGCATCTCCTTCAGCCTTTTCGCTCAGGCCGACCAGCTTCGTTTTGGGATCCGTGAAAGTCGTCGTTCGGTTCAGGAAAGCAAACAGGCCGTAGTAGTCTGCTTGCAGATAGTCCTCAATCAAGGGATGGTTGTGGCATTGGGCGCATTGCAAATCCATCCCGAATGCCAATCGACCGAACTCGCGCGTCACGGCATTGGGTTCGGCCTCGCGATTCAAAATAAACTTCGTCGCCGGATGGGGTTCAGCCTCACTGGGCTCGGGGTAGACCAACTCGCGAAAGAGTTGATCCAGCGG
This sequence comes from Planctomycetaceae bacterium, assembly GCA_005798335.1. Lineage (GTDB taxonomy): Bacteria > Planctomycetota > Planctomycetia > Pirellulales > Pirellulaceae > Aureliella. The sequence goes on from SYJV01000376.1 coordinate 72,227, forward strand.
TTTGCTGGCCGCGACCGATTCGTACAAATAACGTTCCCAATCTTGCTGCTTGATATTCTTCTCGGAACGACGTTCCAAGATCAACACGTTGAACTGAACCGCCATATGGCGAGCGAATTCGGGACTGGTTAACAACTCGTCAACGATACGCGTTCTTTTCTCGGCAGCGGGGTCCACCAGAAAATTGCGCACTTGCTCAGGTGACGGGATCGTTCCGGTTAGATCCAGAAAAATTCGGCGCAGGAAATCTGCATCGCTGGTACGAGGCGCCAACGGCCCAATGGCCGCGGATTCAATCAACGCATCGATGCGCCCATGCAGCGGCAATTCCGCTTTCACCGGAACTTTATCGATGTTCGATGTATTGGATACCGATTCAGGCAGCGGAGAATTTTCTAATTGCGTATCAGCAGCGACGACTGCTTGTTCAACCAGCAGAACTATCGCAGCCAGCAGCAACACCGACGGTAACCAAGTAAGTCGCGACATGGCACTCATCCTCAGAGGCTTGCCGTGGTCGAATCGCTAAATCCATTGCATAACCACGCGCCATTTTCGGTAGGCTTTCAATTGAGCAGGGGCGGGGGGCGATGTCCCTATTTCACCCAACACGCACCCTCTAGACTAACGCAATCGTAATTGCCGGTCAACGTTGGCTTGAGTGACCTCCAAGATTAGCAAGCGGTAACGGCAAATTGTCGAGTAGCTTGTGCGATGCAGCGAACGCTACATTCTGAATAGTTTTGCCGCTTGACTCGTCAATTTTTTTAGGACGGATTGGGACGACGCCCGCCGCCATTTCGCCTTGTCGATTTGGCTTGGGGCACTACGACCGGGAAGGCAATTAATTCACTCGTCTGCCCGTGGCGGCAACACGGGCGGAAAGGCACCCAGTTCCATCAACAACAGTCGATGGCAAATCCTCAAGATGAAACGGACGCGGATCGGTGATTCTGAGGAAGCTGACAGTATTCGCAACAGCCGTTCGCTCGTTCCCAGACCTGCTGACGTCGAGAAAGCGACATCGCTAGTCGGTGCCGTTCCCGACGGAACGCTTCAGAGCCAATCGAGCTTTCGCCTGTAAGATGGCGATCACCTGTCCTACGTTGGCGTAGGCTTCCAATTCCTCACATTCGGCCTCCGACAATTCGCCACGATTATTGCGATTCGCCATCTCGTCCATCTTCAACTTCGCGCAATCGTCGAACGACCAGCGCAGCACAAAGTTGGCCTCCGCTACGGACATGTCGTCCCTATCGGGATTGATCACCCCGGTCCAGACTTCAACTTCGCTGACGGTTTGGTACTCAAGCTCTAAGTATACCACATCCCCAATGGCAAATGACCTGGACAAATGATTTCACAAACTATCGACCAGCCAACGAAAATCTAACTCGGAAATTTCTGGGACGGTTCCTAATTGGACAGCGCCACTTTCTTGCGAAATACAAGCCCGAAGCGCAAGCGAGTGAATTGTCGTAATCGTCGCAAGTTATTCACTCGCTTGCGCTTCGGGCTTGTATTCCGTAAGAAAGTGGCGCTGTCCAACTAAGCTATGGCTTTTTCTTCTTATCCAATCGCTCCAGCGCCCACTGGGTGGCGTAGCCACACGGATTTGGCAGCGGCTCGGCGTTGGCGATCAACTCTTCTCGCGATCGTTCATCGGCGATGAAACCTATCGCGATGGTGGCAGCATAGCGAATTCCATCCATTTCTGGATTCGCGCTGAGCTTGTCGGCCGCTCGCTCCGCCAATTTTTGAGCCAGAGGATAATTGTCGCCATCCTTCCAGTATTTTCCGAGTGCCCAGATTCCCGACATGCGCGAAACATACCCCATGCGAAAATCGCCTTTGGGGACATATTTTTGTAAGATTGGCTCCACGGGTTCGTAATGCCGATCCCCGAGCGCTTCCAGCAAATGCGCCAGGCGATGAAAATCGTCGTGCGTGGCCGGATCGAGCCGGCTCAGTCGATCAGTCCACTTTACGGCATGCTCTAGCATCTGGCCGTAAATTTCAGGCGAGTTCGCCAGTATCCGCAATGACCAGGCCGCTGTCACATTGACGTCCACCACAGGATGTTCTAACAGTTCGATCAATTTTTCACATCGCGCATGGTCGCTGATTTCTGCGGCCAAGAGGATAGCTTGTTCTATTCCATGCCAATCATTCGAAGCCATCTCGCGATCGATGTACGCCAGTAACTTGGGTCGCAATTTTTCATCGGCAGTATACTTGGCTAACAACTGGTTGCGAGCCAAGTTGCGCAGCGCCGAATGTGTGTCCGCCAGACGGTTGCTCTGCAAATCCAAGCTCTCCATGTCAGAAAACGTTTGAAGTAGATCAAGCGTCGACTGGCGGATTGTATTCTCCGCATGCGACACCATCTGAGGCGCCAACTTGCGAGCTTCGTTGGGTGCCGATTTGCATAAAGCTGCATAAGCCACTCCCTGGGCCGTCGTTGGGCCTTCGGCAATGATGCGCTGCAGGATTGGCGAGGCGACATCTCCCGAATGGCTACGCAGGATATGCGCTGCGATTAGATGCCGGTGCTCAAGATTCGATCCCAGGATCTGCGTGGCGAACGGATGTTGACCTAGCTTGGCAACCGTTCCGAGCGCTTTAGCCGCCGCGATGCGATAGGCCACAGGTAACTTGTCACGTCGCACTTGTTTAACCAGCAACGCTGCGTCCGACTCGTCACCTGTCGCGGCCAATCCTTCGCAGGCGAGCAACCAGTTGCGGGACACGATTTCATCGTTCAGTCGCTGGCGCCAAATGTCGCGCGCCGCTGGATGTCTCAGCCGCACCAATGCTCGTTCTCCCAAATGAGCATTGCGACTATCAGACGATATCGCTTTCCATAGTTCTGCTACATTCTCTTGGCCGGCAATATCAGCCGCAGACGAGATGCACGCCTGACGAAGCTGAGGATTTATGTCAGCTGATTGGATAGCCTTCAGCAGTCGCTCAAACGACCCGGGTTCGACCGCCAACTTGTTGCGCGCCGCATAACCAGCCCACTGTGCGGCCTTCAATCGATCGAGATCAAAAGTCGAATCCAATAATTCGATCTTGACGGCTTGAATGGCCGGAAAATTCTCGAGCGCCCATTTCGAATCCAGTTTCGGGTCCAGTTCCCATTGATGCTGGACCCTCAACGGCTCAATCGCCCAAGCCACCGCGCCCAAAGGAACCAGCAGCGTTGTCGCGAGCATGGCCATCGGAACCAAACTTGCCAGGGACATCGGATTTCGATAGGAACTGTTTTTTTTCATCGCTATGAAACAACTGCACATGCTATGGAAGGTCACCGATTCACCGGAGGACTCGCTTCTTCACGACCGAACGTCAATCGGGACGGGCAAGATGCCACGTTCGAATCGACAACAACAAGAGGCACAAAGCGGAAACGCACAAGCCAATCCACCAAGAAATCGGCGTCAAATTTAAACTCTCGAAACCAGGTACGCGAATCTCCGCCAGAGCCGCTGCGGTAGGGTTCAATGACAATACACGCTCGACAAAAATCGGCCCGAATGGTTTTCCTCGTGCAAGCCAAACCAAAAAAGTCCCGGCGAACATGGCTAACAGGACTCCATAGCTGGTGGCTGTGGCCACTGCTGCGGAACGACAAAACGCACTAATGCAAGCACTGACCAAGACGATCATCATCGTGGCGATCCCCAGCGAAATCAAGACTCGCTGTACTTGTCCAATCGTGGCCGGCTGAATCCACATCATCACCGCGTAACCCGGCACCGTGGCCAGCAAGATCAGCAACATGGTCCATGCGACGCTCATCAGTTTGCCATTGACGATACGCAACGTCGACATGCTGGTCATGCGCAGCAACTGCCAACCGCCACTTTCAACTTCGCCCGCGATCAATCCGGATGCCAGGCTCGGTCCCAGCACGATCAACAAGGCAATTTGCATCAACACCAACGTTGCGGCGATTCGGTCCACTCCCCAACTGACCGTTCCCGTTGCAGTAATCACTGTCAGAAACAACGAGATGACACCACAGGTAGCGATCAAGCGCAGCAACCAATGGAGTCTTCCGAATTTGCGTGTGCGAAACTCCTTGACCATTACTGGATTGATGAACAGCGGAATTCCAACTTTTTGTTTTTCAGGATCGATCAAATACACCATGCGACGCGCCCAGCCGCCCACGGTATTTTTGTTCTTGACAATCTTACCGGTAGGACGCGGTCGATCCAGTAACAGTGGATCGAGTTTGACGATCGTCGCAATGGCGAACAGCAACGTCGTGATGGTTGCCCCGATGACATAGCTTTTCCATCCGCCTGACGTGGCGAACTCAGTCGTCGCCGACTGCGAGCCCGTAATTTCCTGCAACGCAGGCATTGGTGAAATTGCTGTCAGTTTCTGAGCAATCGCCGATTGCCATCCCGGCAGGTTGCCGTATATCGACGATGGCGCCAACGACAGAAACGCTAAGATAAGCACCGCGGCATAACTCCATCGCAAACTCGAGTCGCTCGAACCGGCTTGAACGCTGATCCATAGACTCACTGCCGAGTATTGCAGCGCCATACAGACTAGAATCGTTAGCAGCGGCAACATGTGCGACTGAAGCGAAAGGCCTCCCATCGCGTAGCATGCGCCCAACGACGGAAGACTGACCGAGATTAAAACAAACGCCAAGAACACGTTGCTGAGCAGTTTGCCAAAGTAGATGTCGGTGGGCCGCAACGGCGAATTCAAGAGCAGGGCCAATGTTCCACGTCGACGTTCACGCACGATTGCGGTCGCTGGAAAGGCAGGCACCAGCATCATTACCGCGACCGCCAAGCCAAATGCCAAAGGACGAAACACTTGCATCGCACCCTGGCTGACAATATCAAGCGTAGACTCACTTGGCCACCGCAGAATTACCAACAGCGCCGCGCCAATGGCCACTGCCAAGATCGATGCGAACGCTCGCAGCGAACGCAATCGATCCAACAACTCGCGACGTAGGATCGGATTTTTCCAAAGCAGCAGGGAATTCATCTGGACAATTCTCGAATGCAAAACGACTTAAAATTTGGTGCTGAAAGTGTCGCGATAAACATCTGCGTTGTATTAGCTTGCGGCGGCGACGGGTGCTGACTTTTGCGCCGAAGCTTTGTCTCCACCAACGCCGGCGACGGATAGAAATGCATCTTCCAGGTCGCCGGCCACTTCGCGAAACTGCGCGACCTGTATTCCGGCTGACACCAATCGCGAAAGTACGCCGGACAGTTCCTGCTCGGTGCGCGACGTTGGGAAACGAAGCACTCGTTCAGTTTGGCTGGCCGACACGACTTCGTCTGCTTGGAGTACATCGACCAGCAATTTTTCTGCGGCCGCAACGTCTTTTAGTTCGACGAGCTGAACTTCGTAGCTGCGTCGCGGACACAACTGTCGCATCACATCGTCCAGCTTGCCGAAAGCTCGAAGTTTTCCATGGGTCACGATCGCAATCGTATTACAAATACGCGCTAACTCAGGCAGAATATGGCTGGTAACTATCAGCGTTTTTCCCCGCGCGGCCAAATCCAACAGCAGATCGCGCATCTCAATGCGTGCTTTGGGATCAAGCCCATTGGCGGGTTCGTCGAAGATCAGCACTTCGGGGTTGTGCAGCAGTGTGCGCGCGATGCCAACGCGCTGCTGCATGCCATGGCTGAGGCTCTCTACGAATTTGTCCTGCATGTAGGCAGTATTGCTTATCTCCATGACTTCACGGATGCGCTGCTGGCGCTCAGCCAGCGGAATCCCATACGCGGCGCCAAAGAAATCCAAGTACTCGCGGACGCGCATGTTGTCGTATGAACCAAAGCGGTCCGGCATATAGCCCACCAACTTCTTGATCTTGCGAGCACCCTGGCTGCAATCGACTCCGGCGATACGCGCCGATCCAGACGTGGGCTTGGAAAGCCCGACCAGAATTTTGATCGCCGTAGTCTTTCCGGCACCATTCGGGCCAATGAAACCCAAAATCTCCCCGCGATTGACGTGGATGCTCAAACTGTCCAAGGCGGTAAAATCACCGTACCGCTTTGTCAGACCGCTGGTTTGCACAACGGGTTCGTTGTCTTGACTCATGTTGTATTTTATTGGATGAATGAAGTGAATTGATTTTGGTTATGGCTACTATTGGTCTCTGGTAACTATGCGAGTACTATTCAGGGATCTTCACTTGGGCTTCGGTCGTACCGCGAAAGTTCAATCGCAGATAATCGACCTCCCAGGTCGCGACATTGGCTGCATCTAGACTCGACGATCCTGCGCCCGAGCGGTCGCTGATATCAACTTGTATCAACAACGAACCATCCCGGGCATCAGCCAGTATCTTCTCGTCGGAGATCGTCGCCCGCTGCGCTCCCAAGGGACTTGCATAGCTGGTAATCTGAATAGGCTGGTCGTTGGTTAGGCTATTGATCGTGACGGTTCTCTGAGGTGCCCGCAGTTGAATTTCTAGGTCGATGGCTTCGACACTCAGAGGCACAACTGCCGACGGCAGTTCGTATTGTAGAACTACGTTGGCCGGCATGGTCGAAGAATCATTCCACTTTCCAGTAACTTCATTGAACGCAGCCGACATACCGACTTTGGTATGCGGGCGGTAAACGCGAATGAGGCTATGCGGAACAAAGACCTTTTCTCCAGGCGCTGTGTTCAGCAACTTGACTGGCACGGAAACTAGCGAAGCGCCCTTTTCTGCGGCATTGTGCTCCCATTTCGGGCTTTGCGGCCAAAGTGCCGTCCAACCCATCAGACTTGGGAACGCCCAAACTTTGGTCTTGCGATCAGCGGTCAACAACTGCTGGTAGATTTCAATTCTGCGCATTTGTTCGTCAGTAACCAGCGAGCCCTCAATCCACTTGTCGCCCGTTACCGCAGCAGTATTGCCTACGAACAAGTTGCCATCGCTCTGCACAGTGCAGATGGCTGGATCGCCGGGAACAAAATTTAGCACCGCGTCCTCAACCTTGGACGGCAACCCGCTGGGAACTCGCAGTTGCACACCGTCTGGAGTAAATTGCCCGATGACGCTGAGATTCTCCGCGGGAAGCATGTATTCTTGGTCGAGCCGCCACAAGCCGGTCGGCCAGGAAACATTAGTTAGCTTCCACTTTTGAAAGTCTTCCCAGGCCCATCGCCGAATTCCGCTAGCGACAGTTTGCGGCGCTGGGATCGGCATCGCATCGGACGAGGGTACCAACTGCGTCTGGACCGCGGAGCTCATGTACATCGCCATTTTCTCGCGCACGTGCAGGTCCTTTTCGCCAGGCAATACTTCGACAATTTGCAGTCGCGAGGCGCTATCGGGAATATCTTTGCGAATCCACGCAGAAGCTGAGACCAGAGGCACAGTTCCTAGCAACGACAACACTGGCGCGGCCCATCCAATCCAGTTCAGCGTATGCCGCGTGTATTGCCACACTCCCAATGCGATTAGCAATGCGCAGAATGACGATAACACACCGATTACCAAACTCTTGGGCATCACGGGATTGCCAATATGGCGCAAGGGATACTGCAGCGATTTCGAATCCAATGGCAACGCGTTCTTGGGTTCGTGCAATCGTGCCGCAAAGGAACCTGCCCAGTACGCCAGCGCGTAAGGACCTTCGTAGGCTGGGCCAACTTTTTCATTCTGCGGACGGTTGGCAGGTCGCGGCGGCCTGGCGATCATCCAAGCTCGCGGTCCCAGCGTCGTCAGCAGCAAAGTTCCGTGACCGACAGGCATCCAAATCGCCGCCGGCCAACCATCAATGGTCTGCGAGACCGTTCCTCCCTGCTGAACGACTCGCTTGAACCGAATCGGAATTTCCGAAATGATTGTGCGATCGGCTTCGATAAAGTTCGCTCGCTCTTGCGGGTCCATCACAATTTTGTTGGCTTCGATCGTGTCAATCTCTTCACAGGTTTGGCCGTCGGCCAACAAATCCCGGATCGTTTCGCAACGGACCCGATCCAACGTGATCCACACGCGCCCGCCAGTATGCAGAAACTGCTTGACCGATTGTAAAGTTGCTTCGTCTTCCAGTCTTGAATCGTCGGTGATCACCAAATTGTCGAAAGTATCCCAATCAGCCAACTGGCACGGCGCCAATTCGCCGTCCAATATTACGCAGCGCCGAGAATAATCAGCGTCCAAGCGCGTGGCCGTAACCATTTCGTAGGAATCATGGATCGGGGGCAACTTCCAATCCCAGTTAGGATGGTCTGGCGGAGTTCGATCGGAAATCAGCGCAGTAACCACCGGTTCTGGCTCGACCTGCAATCGTAGCGACTGAAACACTGAACTGTCGCTGCCACTGAGCATCACCTGCCGATTGCCTTGCATGGCGGTCAGTGTAAAAGTGATATTGATGTAACTGCCTAACTTCGCGGTCGGCGGAATTCGCACGTAGACATCAAAGAACTTGCGTTTACCCGTATCGAGTATCACGGTGCGCGAACCTTCCTCGGTCGGTGCTTCATTCACCCGCACTATCAGTATGCCTTCGGCGCGTTCCGTTCCGGTATTCCTTATTTCAGCGCGCACCGCCATGACTTTGCCTGGTCGCAATCGGCAGTAAGGTGCGAAATTCACAGTTTCAATTTTCAGTGAAGTATTATC
>SYJV01000041.1 GCA_005798335.1 Planctomycetaceae bacterium
CCAACGCTCGACGCGCACGCCAACCATCCCGGCCTCTTCACGCGTGAAGAACTTTCTCCGTTCCAGTCAGCCATCACGCCGTCCAGCCAGATAGCATCGCAGCAACGCCACCGCATCATGGCGAAAAGTCGCTCAAAAAAAAGCGAATGAGGCTGCTGAAAGAACTAGAATCCAGAATCCTCAAACCCAGCAGTTAAGCGGGACATTGAAAATAATTCACGGTAACTCTCGGCTGAGCGAATTGTTGCGAAATCTGCTATCGGGTTTGGAGCAGCTCTCGCTTGGCCAAGAAAACGAAGGGAGCGGAGCATCTTCTGAAGACGATAGCGCTAGTGTCACAAAAGGGCGGAGCAGGCAAATCGACGCTTGCCATCAACCTTGCCGTCGCTGCATGCCGGGCAAGACAGCCAGCTTTGCTCGTCGACCTCGATCCACAACATACCGCCGAGGCTTGGTACCAAGATCGCGACGACGAGAAACCGGTTTTGGTCACCACCACGGCCAAAGAGCTTCCCGATGCGCTCAATCGCGCCAAGAAATCTGGCGTTCAAGTTGCCATTGTTGACACGGCTGGTCGCGATGAACCAGCCACAGCCACTGCGATCAAGCTCGCTGATTTTTGCCTCGTGCCTTGCCGCCCGTCACCTGCGGATATGAAGGCGACGCCGCCGACGGTGGCTACGATCGAGCGTCTGAACAAGCCGTTTGCATTCGTTATCACGCAAGCTCCCGCACGAGGACCACGCATCCGCGAAGCCGAAGTTGGACTTGGCATGTTAGGCTCGGTAGCGCCGGTCCAGATTATCTTGCGAACCGCTTATCAAGATGCACAAGGGAAGGGGCAAGGAGTCATCGAGTACGAACCTGACGGAAAGGCCGCTGCTGAGATCGGCTCGCTTTGGGATTGGCTGAACCGGCGCATGAAGAAGTTGACTGATGGGTAGGAAGCGAACCACATTGGATGCCATCCTTCCGACAAAAAAAGCGACTTACGGACCAGCCGCAGAGACGAATCCCTCATCTCAAAAAAATGACCTCGGGCAGAGCGCTCAGCCATTGGGCCGTCGACCAAATGTCAAACAACAGGCGCTGTATCTGAAGCATCCGATCCATCGGCAACTGCGAACCTTGGCATTTGAGGAAGAGAAGAAGATGCACGATCTGTTTCTTGAAGCCATCGATCTTCTGTTCGCCGACCGAGGATTGCCTTCCTGCTCTGAACTAGAGAGCGAGTAGGGGGCTCCAAATCCGACATATCTGACGTATTTGGTCGTTGAGCGTTGTCAGTAGGTTAAGAGCAAACGCAACACATCGCACCAGATGCGTCACACGCCCTTGACTCGCCGAGCCTCCTTTATTCTTGAAGCATCGTTTCGATCGATGCATTTAGTTTTCAGAACAGGAGTGCAGCTATGTCCACGGCTTTGCCAAACTCGCTCGAATTCCGTCCACCAACACACGAGGCGAAATCCCTCTTCGAATGCCTGCCGGAGATTTGCTATCAGCATGGCTACGCATTGCGTCGCCTGACCGAATCGTCCGCTAGCTTCTCAGTAGCCAAGAATGTGTTTCGTCTACATCCTCATACCATCATCGCCGACACCGCGTTTCGTTTCGAGCGTCATACACCGGAAGCGCTTGGTGGTCTGGTAGCCAAACGCAACGCGTCGCTACGAGCCATGGGTTGGATGCATCAAGGTCACTTGGCGTTGATTGTTCCCCTGATACGCAAAGAGATAGACCGCAATTGGCTGGATGCGACGATCACGGCCATGGTAGTCGAGATCACTCAATTCAGCCGTAAGCTCAGGGCCAATGGCATCTGGGAATTCTAGAGCGTTCCATTTCGTTACTCTCACATCGGAGATCGGAGACCAATGATGGCAGAAGCTTTTAACGCATTACAAACTCTATTCGTGTGTGCGACGGTTTTCGGCATGGGCTTCATAATTCTGCTGGCCCTTCCGAAGTCGAAACTTCGCTCCTACTGCTTGGAAGTCATGAAATATCTGATGGCGATGGGGCTGGCCATTCTCGTCGTCAGTCCCGTCGATGTAATGCCCGACTTTGTCCCAATCCTGGGTCAAGCCGACGACATTGGCTACATCGTCGGGGCCATCGCCTCCGTGGCATCGGCGATCAAAGAGCGAAAAGAACGGGCTCGGCTGATGTAACTGCAAACGGAGCGAGAGACATGTTCCGAGAAACCTGGGCCAGCCTTTTGCGTTGGTTGCATGCAAACGTAAGCAGCGACGGAAACGTGTTGCTGATCATCGCGACCGCCATTTTGCTCTTGCTGACACTCAAATGGCCAAGCCGAAAGCAAGACGATTTCAACAATTAGTTTTTCAGTTAGTTCACAAACTTAGAATGGAATTCAGATCATGAAAGTTATTGTGCAAGCCCTGCGTAAGTTGTTTCAAAAGGTGTTCCACGGCAACAAACCAGGCATGAAAGTTCAGCCGCTGAAAGTGGTTCCGAACCAAAAGCCCGCTGCTGCGGTCAAGCCACAGCCAACCGCCGTGAAGAAACCGGAACAAAGCGACAACTACTGGCGCGATAAAGTTGAGTCCGACGCAACCGAGCCCAAACAGAAGTTTTATCTCAAACACCGGAACCGCTTGGAAAACCAAGATCGCAGTCGAGGACACGATCGCTGAAATTGCAGTCGCCACCAATATTCGCAGCCAAGTAACCGGCACTTGCAGCAAAACTTTTCGCTCCAGTGCCAGCCAACCAAACTCCATGAGCGCAGAAACCGGACACTTCCATTGAGCAATCGAAGTCTTCCTGCGCTAACGTCTCTGATTTGTTTGCTGTACTGGATTTGAATATGCGACTTTATCGAAGGTACTTGCAGCTCGTCGTCGTCGGTACATTTGCGGCCTTCTCGTGTGTCATGGTCGTTGTGACGTACAACTGCGGTCCAGTACCATTGTTTGTCGTTATTGGCTTGGCTGTTTACCTGTCGCGTAAGGCGCATCAAAGCTCCGGGCGAATGGGAACGGCTCGCCTGGCCAATTTCATTGATCTGCAACTCTCGGGGCTGTTCGATCGCTCTGGGGTGTTGCTTGGCAAAACGCTGGCAACCGCTCTTCCGAACTTTGAAGAGCGAATTACCGCTTTGTTTTACCTTGCATCGCATAAGGACGCAGTGGCGATATTTGAGGCCAAGCGCAAACCCATGTATCTTCGCTTGCCCGAGACATTTGGAGTTCACTCTGCGATCATCGCTCCCACAGGCTCCGGTAAATCGGCGGGCTACGCCATTCCAAATTTACTTATCGATCGTTGTTCGGCAATTGTCTTTGACTACAAAGCCGAGTTGCTTCGAGAGACCGCCATTGCTCGCATGGAAATGGGACAAAGGGTAGTATGCATTGCACCGTTTGGCCTGCCGACAGGTTTTGACTTTCCAATCAGCCGCTTCAACCCGTTGCAACTCTGTGATCCCAATTCAAGGTTCTTTCTGGACGATGCGGGCTCAATCGCCAACAGTCTGATTATTAGGCAGCCCAACGAACACCAGCCGTACTTCAATGATGCAGGCGAGTTGGTAGTAAAAGCAGTGCTGGCGGCGCTGCTGATTGAATCTGCTGCCGAAGAATGCACGCTCACCGAACTCCGTCGCATCACCTCGCTTCCCGGCAAACTTGAGCAGCTCACGCAACTCATGCTGAATCAACCATCCAAACATGCGGGACTCATGCAGCAATTGGCTGGTCAGCTTATGTCGTTCGTCGATAAAACACGGTCCGATGTTCTATCGACTATTCACACGCATCTGAATTGGATCGATTCCATCGCGATGGCTGAGTCACTGTCTGAGACGACGTTTCAGCCAGGGAGTCTGTTCGATGCGGACCAGGGCATGACCATCTATTTCCATATTCCAGTCAACCGCATCGCTACCTACCGTGGCTACATCCGGACCGTATTCACGAGTTTGTCGAACTACATTTTCCAACAAGGCGAGAGCCGCGATCGGCGAATCCGTTTCTATCTTGATGAATCCTACGGCCTTGGATCGCGATTGAATTCTTTGTACGACGCACTGATTTACGGACGTAGCTTCGGCATGCGTCTCAATTTTTATTTTCAGGCGCTCAGCCAAATCGAGGAAGTATTTACAGGCAACAAGGCCAAGGACTTTCGCAGCAATGTCGCCATGACATATGCCGGCATCGCCGATTACGAAACCGCACAGCAGGTTAGTGCTTGGATTGGTCGCCAGACTGTCGAGGTCCTGAGCAGGCAAAATGGGGCGAACGCCGGCGTGTCCTTTTCGTTCCAAGATCGCGGTGGTCGATCGGTCAGCCGGAGCTACGGAGTGTCGTTTTCACGATCTACTCAAGAGCAATCTCGTGAACTATTGCAGCCCGAGGAAATCTTGCAACTGTCACGCCGGACTTCGATCATCACTCTGCCGCACATCGCACCAATTCTCGCCGAACCGGTCTTCTATTTTGAGCACCCCACGCTCAGCCAGCTTGCCAGGAGGAGTCGTGAATTGATCCTCGGCGTCACCGCCAAGCCGAACTGGATACACCGTCTGTTCTGGCGTGCCAAGCCGGTTGGGAATTTGCCACACGGCGAAACTCACCGCTTGCAAAAGCCACCATCAGAGGTCTCCAAAGACAAACATGCTAGTCGCTAAGTCTGTTTAGAAACGAAGGTCAACATGCGGACATTACTCCAGGCATTGCTGGCAACATTTCTGGTCGTTGCTATCGTTCAGTTCGTTGAGAAGAAACCAGACATTCCGCAAAATGATCCAGGAAGCGCAGAAAGTTCGCCTAAGCGACAGAACATCTCAGTTTATGTTTCCGATGTCGGGGAGTTTCTTTTCCAAGACTGTCGAATGCATGGCAGCCAACTTCAGTGCAACATCACAATTATTCCTGAGTACTCCGGCTGGATGTCGTTCACGTCAATCGAAGTGGTAACCAGCGACGGCGGAAAACCGGCAATTGACTCGCTGCATGTCCTTGGCAGAACTGTTCAAGTAGGCGAGTTTGCCATCAAGTTTCCTGTATACCGTGGCATTCCGCTTAGCTTTTCATTGCTGTTCAACGATGTTGATCCGGAGACTGAAACACTTTCGAGACTAGTCTTGAGCGGCTATCTCAATCGCAAGTGGTTTCGACCCGCAGCGCGAGACTTGGTAGTCGCTCCGAGCGATTCTTGATTGGAAGGAAGGTTCCGCGTGACTGTACCTGCGACATTACCGGAACTTGAGGGGACAGCGTGCCATCAGTTCGGGTACATGTCGATTAATCCGTGGCGCAAGTGATTCAGCTTTGGACTCATCGCCGTCTACGTAAATTGCCTGAAACAAATCGAGGAACACGTTGCAACTGTCAACCAATCGGAATTTTTCATCGACAGGTAATGCGGCATCCGCAACGATTCGCTCCCGCAGGCCCCGCATGTAGCAAGCATTTTCGAATGGGGGAGAGGACCCCAACACCCACTTCCAAAAACTGTTTTCATTGGCAGCTTCCGAAATTGCGAATTCTCCTATTGTCACAACACACGCGGACCGCTGTTGCTTCACAAAACGCATTTTCAGATCATTCCACCACATAGCCACCTGCCAACTTTTCCCTTGTTTCCCTGATAGTGCCACGACCCAAGTGCAAAAGGCAACGCGCAATTTGTTACAGTTTCATGACAGTCCATTTGCGTTATCGGTCGCGATGGACAATTCCTCGTCAAGCCGTTATCAAGAAAGCCTGATTTGGGATTTGGACAAGAGGAGACCGAATGAGTTGGCTACTATTCCTCGATGAGAGTGGTCACGACCACAAGCAAATGCCCTATGAGGTTCGTGGCGGTGTTGCGCTATTGGACTCTCAACTGTGGCCCTTCGTGCAAGCCATGCAGCGACTCGAGTTGGACTGCTTCGGTGGACAACTTCACCAATACAAGAAAGAACTGAAGGGAAGCACATTACTCGATAGAAAGCGGTTCCGATTCGCGCAGCAAAGTGATCCGTTTGAGCCGAATGCTCGGCGCAAGCACTGCCGAGGCTTTCTGACAAAGGGTTTGGAACACAAGCCACCGACGCGCGACGAGTTTACTGCCTACGGTCAAGCCTGCCTTGAGATGGCGCGTGGCACATTTCAGTTGCTGAGGGATCATGGAGCGGTCTTGTTTGCTTCGGCAATACCGTGCAACGCCATCCAACCGGACGATGTCCAAATCGATGAGTTTCTGCGCAAGGACCATGTCTTCTTGCAGGAGAGATTTTTCTACTTTCTAGAGGCGCAACGCCAGCACGGGCTTCTCGTAATGGACGAAGTTGAGAAATCCGCTGACCGAAAATATGTCCGACAACTCGAAGCCTATTTCACGCGAACTGCAACTGGACGCTATCGAACGGCTTGGATCGTGCCCACCCCATTCTTTGTTTCCTCGGACATGACCTATCCAGTACAGGCAGCCGATCTTTGCATTTATTGCATTAACTGGGGTTTCCGGCTCCCCACACAAGGCATGAACGCGATCATGCGCGAGGAGATTGCCACTGAATTTGGTCCCTGGTTGAACCAACTTCAATTCGCGGGGCAAGGAGAAAAGAGCGGCAGCGTCTTCAAGTTCTGGGGAATCGTCTACGTCCCCAATCCGTATGCTTCTGGCCGCGCGTAATTCGGCACATAAATAAAAAAAGAGGCAATGCTTTTGGAACCACCCACAAGGAGCCGTTCCGCAGCCGAGCCTCCAGTTCCAAGTATCGGACAGCTTGGGATAAAAGTCAAGGGATTTTGACAACGGAAGACAAAGGAACCGTGATACGAACGTGATACCGTTTACTGCCAACTGTAGTATGGAAGATCTTCAGCGTTCAATCTTGCATGAGCATGCCTCCATTGTTTTTTCTTTTCGCGGCAAGCGTTCGGCCTGGTAGAGCAAGCGAGTAGGGGGCAGTTATCCACAGCCAGGTGTTCGGTGCAGTGAGGTGTTAAATATGAGTTATTAACGTGTTACGCTGTGGATAGTGATTCGCAACCGTCTGATTCAGAAACATATCTCGGAGCCGCCGGTGTGTAAAAGCACGAAAGCCGGTGGGCAATTACACGAAAGAAGGTGTGTAAAAGCACGAAAGATCCGGTCTGGTGGGTGATAACACAAAGTGCTTGACTTGGGTGTGTGAAAGCACGATAAGTCGGTGCATGGTGGGTGAAAACACGAAACTCAAGACACCGCTCTTGCCGGACCGTTATCCGATCGACGATTTCTTTATCTGCGACGTGACCGATGCCATACCCAAAGACGACCTCGGTTCGATGGAGCATCCCATCTTCAGCCTTTCCACCAAGCCCGACACTCGCATCCGCGAATACGAGCACAACAACATCAAAATCACCGTCGCTCCAAGTGCTCACGGCTTGGCCACCATTCACGACAAAGACATTCTCATCTACTGCATCAGCCAGCTCATCGCCAAGATGAACGCTGGCGGCGAACCCAAACGCACCTTGCACCTGAAAGCCTACGACCTCCTAGTCTCAACCAACCGAAAAACCGACGGTCGCGGCTACGAACAACTCGTCGCCGCCTTCGACCGGCTCAGCGGCACTCGCATCAAGACCAATCTTCGCACCAACGGCGAGGAAGTCACCGAGGGCTTTGGCTTAATTGACAGTTGGCGAGTCATCCGCCACACCGAATCCGGTCGGATGCTCGAATTAAAGGTCAACCTTTCCGACTGGGTCTTCAACGCCGTCCTTGGCTCCGAAGTCTTGACGCTGCATCGCAACTATTTCCGTCTCCGCAAGCCGCTCGAACGCCGCGTCTACGAAATCGCCCGCAAACATTGCGGACAAAAGCAGGAGTGGAGCATCTCGCTGGAGACGCTCCAGAAGAAATGCGGAGCCGCCTCAACTCTGAAGGAGTTCCGGCGTCTCGTCTCAACCATAGCCGCAGAAGACGCCTCTCATTCCCACATGCCCGATTACTCGATAACCCTCAACGACTCCGACATGGTGAACTTCCGCAATCGCGGCACCATGCAAGAGATAACCTCACAAAACGACTACTCCTCACTGTCCCTCAAGCCCGAGACTCTCGACCAAGCACGCACAGCCGCCCCTGGCTGGGACATTTACCATCTCGAACAAGAATGGCGCGGCTGGATAACCGAACCACCCCGCGACCCAGACGCAGCCTTCATCGGCTTCTGTCGAAAATGGTTTGAGAAACGCGGCATGCCAAAATGACGGAAATCGCCAGATCTACGTCCCTCAGTTAGCTCTACAGTGAAAGGCACCTAAACGGGTCGCGAAACCAGCGCAACTTGCTGAGGTTTGTCTACCCGTTGCAAGTTAACTCGGAAGCAAATTCGCACCGGTTTGGGTGACCGGTGCGAGTTAGTAGCCTATTTTCCGTTCCGCTTCCACGCTCATGTCGATGCGATCGCTATCACTTGGAGGCCCCTTTACCCTCTGGTGCGCGCTGGTCCTTTTCGGCACCTCAATGAACCAAGAATGTTTCATTGACGGCGCTACCAAAGCGATCTCCTGCTACAATTTCGCTCTGCTGGAGACGACGTAATTCCTGGTACTGCGTTGCTCGCCGAAGTGAAATGCTCCCCGGACCCTCTTTTAAATTCTCCTTGTGAATCACTCGAATCGACAAATGACGAATGAAGAGCTTTACATAGCAAGAGTCCTCTTCATTAATCGCATGTTAAAAACAGACGGCGACGGATTCCAACAATTGTTCTGGCAGGTGATGTCTGCCAAGCATGGCTCAGACTTTGTGGCGATTCGCCCGCAGGGCACGTTCGGCGATGGTGGCAACGACGGATACTTGTCTGCCGAAGGCCACTACTTTCAGGTTTATGGGCCAGTTGCCCCTGCTGAAAAAGTGACAGAGGCCGCCTCGAAACTAGTGGGAGATTTTGAGAAACTAAAAGCATTTTGGAACAAATCGATTCCGATTCGAAGCTATTCGTTCGTCTTCAACGACAAGTACCATGGCACGTTCACGAAAATCGCCGAAGCTCTCGCGAAAATCGAGAAAGACAATCCCGGAGTGCGGTGTAGGCCATTTACCGCCGGGCAAATGGAAGATGCGTTCTTGACATTGACCGCCACAGACATGAATGGGATTATCGGATTTCTCCCGGACCCCACGAAAATCATCAACATTGACTACGGGATACTTCGCGATGTGATTTCGTACATCATGAATTCGCCTATTTCCTCTTTTGCGACTCGTTTAGGTGATCTTCCAGAATTGGACGACAAGATTCAATTGAACGAACTTTGTACCGGGTGGGGCGACATTATTAGGGCCGGCGCACGGCAAACGGGCCATGTTGACACGTATTTTTCGAAGAACTCCGGTTTCATGAAACAGCAATTGAAAACGCACCTTGTCGGATTGTATCAACATGCCCGCGACGGTTGGCGAGATAAGCCAGCTATTCCAACGGGTACCCAACTCGCCGATTTCGTGTTCCTTGCATTTCGCAACGACTTACTGCCTCCGAACGCGACTCAAGCCGTTCAAGCAGCAGTCGATGTTCTCATTGGTTATTACTTCGAAGCATGTGATGTGTTTGACCCTCATGCCGCAAAGGACTCTCCAAGTGCTTCTCCCTGACAAACATATCACGATTTGCGAATCACTTCTTGGTCTTTCGGCGCTGATTCTTACTACCCTCGAAGAATCGAGGTCGTTCGATTCCCTGTTGGCGATGGTTGCCAAAGAATGCGAAACGCCAAGATGGCCCGCGTTTCACAACGCTGAGTCAGTGTGCCTCGCCCTCTGTTTCTTGCATTCAGTCGGACTCGTTGACGTCGAGACTAACGGAGATCTGTTTCGATGCGTTTGATTTCATTGACTGCGAATCAGGCAACGTTCAAATCGGTCTTCTTTAATAGGACAGGGCTGACGCTGATCGTTGGTAAGCACGGAATAGCAAAAAAGACTGACCTCAAGAAAACTTACAATGGTGTTGGCAAGTCACTCCTTGTTTCCCTGATCAATTACTGCCTTGGATCGAACAAGAACGAACACTTCGATACCCACCTTCCCGGTTGGGCCTTCACCTTGAATTTCGAACATGCAGGGCAAGTGCATCAGACAACACGGACGACTGGGGAAACTAAACTTATTCTTGACGGCGAGGAATTCGCCCTTCGGAAATATCAGAAGCAGCTAACTGGAATGGGAATGTTCCAGATGCCAGCCGAAGACGTTCCATACCTGACGTTGCCTTCCTTGCAGGCCTTTTTTGTTCGCCCAAGCAACAGTTCGTACGTGAAGTGCCAGTTTCCTCAGGCGAAATGGACCGACTATCAATCGATTCTTTGCCAGAGTTTTCTACTTGGCCTCGACTATCATCGCGTCGTCCAGAAACACGACCAGAAGACACGCCTTGACACCCAAGTCGAATTGGCGGATCGATACAAGAAAGACAAGGATCTGCGAGAATTTTATCTCGGTGAAAAGAACGCAGAAGTAGAACTCATCGAACTCGGTGCTCAGATCGAGAAACTTGCCGCCGATCTCTCAAGCTTTCGAGTTGCCGAGAATTACGCGGAGCGGCAAGAAAAAGCCGACCTCATCCATCAAAAGCTTGCGACCCTGTCGAACGAGAGCGTCATGTATCAGAATCTCGTTAACGATCTTAAACTTTCGCTTGCTGACAATCCGGATGTGTCGCCAGAGCAAGTAACCTCTGTTTTTGAAGAAGCCAGCGTGGTTCTTCCCAACTTGATCGTCAAGAGACTTTCGGATGTGCAGGCATTTCATCAACGATTGCGGGAAAACCGAGCCAAACGACTTGGCAAAGAGTTGTTGGCCGCCGAACAAAGAATTTCTGACTTGGCAAAGCAAACGCATCGACTTCGAAATGAACTTGATTTCGAGTTGCAATTTCTCAATGCGCACCGAGCTTTGGACGAGTACTCCGAGAATAGTGCAAAGCTGTCGGAGCTAAGGGGGCGAGAACAACGGATAAAGGACTATTCCCAGCTACTCACGCAATACACAGAGGAAGCTCAAAGAATCAAAGCTGAGATGGCACAAACAACTGTGAATACGAATGATTACCTGAAGTCAAAACGGGCGGAGTTGACGATACTGATGGACCGATTCCGTGAATACTCGAAGGAATTGTATGGACCCGTGCCAGCCGGACTCACGGTCAAGAATAACGACGGAGAGAACCAATGCCGCTTTGATATTGATGTGCACATCCAGAACGACGCGGGAGACGGAATTAATCAAGCAAAGATATTCTGCTACGACCTACTTTTGCTGTCAATGAACCAGCGACATTCGATGGAGTTTCTGGTTCACGACAGTCGCTTGTATGCCCACCTCGATCCTAGGCAGCGATTCTCATTGTTTCGACTTGCAGATAAGGTAACTAGAGGAATGAACGCTCAGTATATAGCAACGGTCAACGAAGACATGATTGACTCAGTGCGGCCCCTAGCAGGTGATGACTTCCAGAGACTGTTTGTCGATACCGTAGTGCTGGAACTGACAGACGCTCCGGGTGGCAGCGGAAAGTTGCTTGGGAAGCAAATTGATATGAGCTACGACGAATAGCTATCGCAGAGTGAATGTCCACTTTGCGAACTTGCGAAAGTACGCCGACTGTCTGGCTCGCAGCATTCGCTATGTCATGACAATCGCATTGCTCAATGGCGTTACTGATACTGATCAAGCAGAATAAGGTCGAAATTCGGAATGGGTTCGGCTCGTCCAGTTCTGCTTATCTGAAAAACAATTCTACAACTTTTTTCTCGACCCTTAACTCGCACCGGTTTGACACGCCGGAGCGCTGAATCGGGGAGACGCGGATTGTTCTCAATCTGGGTCTGACGTCGTAGTTTCGAGCATCCTTTGTAGATCTTCGAGTTCTGATCGCATTTTTTGTATTCGCTCCAGTATTGACGTTTTATCATCTGTCATTGGGCGCTTGAAAAGGTACCAGCGATGGG
The DNA here is from genome assembly GCA_005798335.1 of Planctomycetaceae bacterium. Classification (GTDB taxonomy): domain Bacteria; phylum Planctomycetota; class Planctomycetia; order Pirellulales; family Pirellulaceae; genus Aureliella. The sequence continues at coordinate 11,967 of SYJV01000041.1, forward strand.
CGCCCGCAGCGTTGCCAGCGTCGTGGACACCTTCCAGGTGATGACCAACTTCGAGATCGGTCGCCGCATTGTCGAGCACGAGCAAAAAGGTGCCAAACGCGCGGCTTATGGCACGGAGTTGCTGAAGGAGCTGTCCACGAGGCTCACGGAGGAGTTTGGGAGAGGGTTCTCGCCTGTGAATCTGTCTCACATGAGGCGGTTCTTTCTCGTTTGGCAGGAGAGAGTTCAAATTTTTCAGCAGCCTACTGAAAAATTGGGCGGGGCCGGAATTTTTCAGACGCCGTCTGAAAAATCCACCAACTCCGAGATTGCCCAGACGCCGACTGGTCAATTGGTCCCCACGTCGATTCGTCAGACACTGTCTGACAAATCTCCCTTCACTCTCAGTTGGTCGCAATACGTCTTGCTCATGACCATCAAGGACCCGGACGAACGCGGCTTCTATGAAATCGAATCGCATCAGGCAGGTTGGGACGTTCGTGAACTCAAACGCCAGAAAGCCTCCTGCCTCTACGAGCGCCTGGCCCTCAGTCGCGACAAGGCAGGCATCCGCAAGCTCGCCAAGGAAGGCCAGGTCATCGTCAGGCCGGAGGATTTGTTGAAGGAGCCGCTCGTGCTCGAGTTCCTGGGCCTCGAAGAAAAATCCGGCTACTCCGAGAGCGACCTCGAGCAGGCGATCATCGATCGCTTGGAGCATTTTCTCCTTGAACTCGGCAAAGGCTTCCTCTTCGAGGCCCGGCAGAAGCGCTTCACCTTTGATGAGGACCACTACTTCGTCGATCTGGTCTTCTACAACCGCCTTCTTCGCTGCTACGTCATCATCGACCTCAAACTCGACAAGGCCACGCATCAGGACCTCGGTCAGATGCAGATGTATGTGAACTACTACGACCGCGAAGTGAAGCTCCCCGACGAAAATCCGACCATCGGCCTCCTCCTCTGTAAATCCGCAAGAAAGACCATCGTTGAGCTCACCCTGCCCAAGGACGCCAACATCCACGCGAAGGAGTATCAGCTCTATTTGCCCTCCAAGGAACTGCTGAAGCAGAAGCTGGAGGAGTGGACTGCTGCCGCAAAAATACCCTCATGAACCCGATTAAACATCCCGATCTCGGCAAAGACCTCTCGGGTCGCGTCATTGGTGCGGCGATGGAGGTTCATCGCAAGTTCGGCCCCGGACTGGATGAAGCAGATTACGAGCGCGCGCTCAGCTTGGAGCTTCTTGCGATTGGCATTGCTCATGAGTGTCAGGTTCCTCTACCGCTCCTCTACAAGGGCACCCAACTCGACTGCGGCTACCGGATGGACCTTGTCTTGCCTGGCCGCCTTCTCTTGGAGCTCAAAGCCCTCGATAAACTCCATCCGCTTCACGAAGCCCAGCTCCTCACCTACCTGCGCCTCTCAAACCTACCGCTTGGCTTGCTGATCAACTTTGGAGAACTGCTGCTCAAAGATTCGATTGTGCGCCGGGCCAACACGAGTGCGCCGCGCGAGCCCCTGGAGGCGTTTCAAACCTCTCGCTCAACCATGGACGAAATCTCACGGCTTGTCGTTGAGGCGGCAGTCGAGGTGCAGGCACATTTGGGAGCTGGACTGCTGCGCAGTGCGTATCAAGTCTGTCTTCATCACGAACTCGTTCTGCGTGGCCTCAGAGTGGAATGCAATCAACCCGTGAATCTGGTTCATCGCGATCAACTCATTCTGAGCAGCAAGCAAGTGCCGTTGGTCGTTGAGAATAGCCTCATGGTTGCCTGTTGCTGCATGCAGAAAATGGATCCCCTCCACCTAGCCAAGGCCCGGTCTCTGGTAAGGGCCTCCACAGTCGAATCGGGTCTGTGTATCAACTTTCACGCCTCCAATCTGGCTGGTCAGCTCAAGCGGATCAGCATTCGGAAATGAGTTTCTCACACCGCAAGAGATCAGAGAGACGCGAGAGTTTCGGTTTGAAACTCAGAAGCCAAACTCTTGCGTCTCTCCAATCTCTCGCGGTGTAAAACAATTCCTTCTGTCACTTCATTCATGAGACTCTTCATCCTGCTCACCATTCTCTGTATTTCCGCCCATGTTGAAAAGCCCAATGTCCTCCTCATCGTCTCCGAGGACAACGGCCCCGAACTCGGCTGCTATGGCGATCCGTATGCCCGCACGCCGAATCTCGATCAGCTCGCCGCCGCACCCGAAATCCGCGCGGCCTACGCCGTGATGGAAAAACCGCCGCGCTACGAACTCTACGACCTGCAGAACGACCCGTTTGAGTTCCGCAATCTCGCTACCGCCCCCGAGCGCGCTGTCATGCTCGCCGATCTGCAAAAGCAACTCACCGCTTGGCGCGAGCAGACGAAAGACCCGCTGCTAGATCCGAATAACCTCATGCGCCTCACCGCCGAGGTCACCGCCGTTAAATCCAAATCCGATGGCAAACAGCTCACCTGGGG
>SYJV01000377.1 GCA_005798335.1 Planctomycetaceae bacterium
GGGTCCCTACGGGACGAAATGCGCCACATCGCCGTTGCTCTACCGACATTGGGTCCCTACGGTACGAAATGCGCGACATCGCCGTTGCTCTACCGACATTGGGTCCCTACGGTACGAAATGCGCGACATCGCCGTTGCTCTACCAACATTGGGTCCCTACGGGACGAAATGCGCGACATCGCCGTTGCTCTACCGACATTGTGTCCCTACGGGACGAATGCGCGACATCGCCGTGCTCTACCGACATTGGGTCCCTACGGGACGAATGCGCCACATCGCCGTCGCTCTACCGACATTGTGTCCCTACGGGACGAATGCGATTACGAGGTCTTCGCCCGCTACCGACATTGGGTCGCCCAAAGACTATTGAGATCCGCGCCGGGAAAAAAGCCGCTATTCCAATCCCATATCTAATTCTGTTGAACTGGTTGCGTAGTCGGAACCGATGCTGGCTGAAGAAATACAGGTGAAGGTATAACCGAATTATAAGCACCCGTAGGGATGCTCTCCGCGATTCGCTGGCCGTTGATAGCTCCGAGCCATTCGCTGGGCAAGCCGATGCCGCTGGATGGGCTTTCGATCATCATCATAAGCAGCTTGAGCAGCTCGGGTCTTGACGACTTGCGCTGCTCCAATTGGTCGCGCAGTTGTTTTACTTGCTCCTCGATTTCGCTCAGTTGTTTCTCTCGATTCTGAATGTCGCGATCAAGTTGTTCGACGACCATCTTCTCAACTGCCGCACGAGCTTTCTCTTTGGCTTCTTTCGAATCGTGCTTCTTGCGCATTTCGGCAACGGACGATTGGAATTCACTTAATCGTTTTACTTCTTCTGCCGCCAGTTTTTCCGAGTAGTGCTCCACGATTGTACGAGTTCTTGTTCCGGTCCTATAACCGGTCGGATTGGCAAAGTTAGTGTTAATATGCTGGAATTCGTTTGGTTGATTGCTTTGGTACGATCCTGCGACTCCATAAACCTGTGGCACGTTAGGCGCAGTTGCTGTGAAAGCAGGCGCTGCGTAACCGGCGCCAGCTTGGGATGCCGTACTTGGAAACTGTGCTCGCGTAGCAACCGACGTCAGTAAAATCAAGATCGCTAAACTCAGCATCAATAATCGCATCATTATTCGCTCCTGTAAGACGAAGATTCTTCGACATGGTTAAATTTATTCAGCCGCTCTGTTAGCAACGCTATCTGAGCCGCCAAGTTCATTTCCGACTGAGGCATCAGGTTGAAAACCAAAGTGTCAGGTAGTTGATTCTGGGCAACTATGATTCGGTCTCGCAGCTCACGAGCGTCGCGTTTCCATTGATCTTCCAGCTCAAGTATTTGGCGGGGATCAATGGTGGGTGGATCTGAGCTGACAGGCTGGCTTGGAATTGTTGAGACTGAGGAAAGTGGTGAGACCGAGGCTGTTCGCGTGTCCGATAAAAATCGAGATGCGCTCTGCGGCTTGGAAGTTACTGGTTGACTAACAGTACGAGTTCTGGGAGGCAGCCGCTGAGTAGATGAGTGCAAGGATGAGGGCGAGTTACCTGCAATGTTCGGTTGCGTGGAGGCTGAGAACCGGCTGTTTGGATTGACACTACTCGAGTACGATTGGTTTGGTAAAGCATGATAACCTCTTGTGGGCGAACCCGAAAACCAATTCGATGCTGAAACTGCATACCCGCACGCAAGCACCGCTGCGATGCTTGCTGCCGCGGCAATTCTATTGCGAAGTCGCTTGGGTTTGCGTCCGATTGATTTGTCGAGTCGCAATCGTCCGCCTTGTATCGCAGACAGCAATTTATCGACTGCAGCTTCGGCGGCCATGGCTGATTCGAATCGTTTGGCTGGGTCTTTGGCAAGCAACCGATCGACCAACAACGACAATTCTCGCGGCACGCAATGGTTGATCGACTGGACCGATCGATGCGCGTGATGGCAGATCCGATTTAGTACTCCCATCGCCGATTCGGCGCGAAATGGAGGTCGAGCGGTGAGCATGAAGTAGAGCACGCAGCCGAGGCTGAACAAATCGCTGCGCGCGTCGATGCGTTCACCGTTGGCCTGTTCGGGAGACATGTAATGAGGTGTCCCAGCGACAATGCCGGTGCGAGTCAAACTGGCGTCGTCGGCAGTGCGAGCTAAACCAAAGTCGGATAGCTGGGCTCGTTCAACGCCTTCTTCCAAAAGAATATTTCCTGGCTTGACATCGCGATGCACCAGTCCTTGGCTGTGCGCAACCGCGAGCGCAGCAGCGGTTTGTTTGGCGATTCGCAGGGCCACATGGACTTCGAGCGGACCATCGCGATCGACTCGAGATTGCAGCGATTGCCCAGCAACAAACTGCATGACGAAGTACGGCAACTTTCCTTCCGATTCAACGTTGTAGATTGGCAAGACGTTGGGATGGAGCACTGCGGCGGCGGCTTGGGCCTCGCGCGCAAAACGTCGCCGCGCCGCCGAACTGCCTGCCAGATGCGGAGCCAGGACCTTGATTGCGACAACTCGGTTCAGTTCGCTGTCATGAGCCTTCAGTACCAAGCCCATTCCGCCTTTGCCAATCACGCGTTCGATGTCGTACCTTCCCAATCGTCCAAGCAACTCGGGATGGGACGGAGGTGCCAGGAAGTCGAGGTCTACCGGTTCGGTCTCGACCGACACCTCAGCGTTCATCAGTGAGCTCAGTTCCAGCGAGATGCCCGACGAACGTTGGTGAGTTTCGAAGTCGTCCTCGACCGCAGTTCGCAAGTGGCTGAGCACTCCCTTGGCTAGATATTCATGATCGGCCAAATGAGCCAATCGAGCTTGGCATTTCTCGCAGTTCTCGACATGAGCTTCGATCGACTTCACATCGACTTTTGGGCTGCTGGTCGATCCATCTGCACCGAGCAATTGCAGCAAATAACTATCGCGACAGTGCATTCTCAGCGGCCTCCATTCGTTGGACTTCTACTTTCAGTCGAGCGATTACGCGTGAGCGCGCGATGTACACAGCACCAGTGCTCATGCTAAGTTCGTTGGCAACTTTCGAAACGGGTTGTTCCAGTACAGCGACCGACCAAAATGCTTGCCACGTTGACGGCTGGACTTCTTTGCGTACCCGCGCGGCAGCGTAGCGAAACACCTCGCGGCGATAATCGGAGTCCAAATCATCGGGCGCAATCTGCGAGTCCACTACCTGAGCCAGTGCTTGCATATGTGCCGAGCCACCGCATGTCGCGCGCCGCTTCGTGCTGGCCAGGTGATTAAGCAGATGATTGCGAGCAATCGTGAACAACCAAGCTCGAAATTTGCCACGCTCGGTGTCTGGTTTCCAGCGATTCACTGCATGCGCTACGGAAATCATCA
>SYJV01000378.1 GCA_005798335.1 Planctomycetaceae bacterium
TATCGAGTTTAAGAGCGTAGAGAAACTACTGGGTATTCACGGGGCCCAATTGTTGACCTATATGAAATTGGCGGAAATAAAGATCGGACTGCTGATGAACTTCAATGTGACCAAACTTAAAGAGGGCATCAAGCGTTTTGTGCTCTGATTTCCTTCGTGCTCTTCGTGTCCTTCGTGGTAAGATAATCGATGCTAAATGTCAGCTTCTCGGCAGGTCGGGGCTGCGGGGCTGCGGGGAAAACGTGGCGAACATTTAAAGGATTAGATTCTGCGGTGATCGAAGAGAGAGAGCCTGGAGTCGCCCCAGAAGCCGCTCGGCAACTGAGCTTCGCGGTATCCTTTGGCGATCAGGACTTCAGCCGCTGAAAGTTTTGTGTACTGACTCGACGTCTTCTGCTCTGGAGCAGTCTGCGTGTGGGACTTAACAATCAGGCGAATATCGATCGCTAGTTGCGGATTCTTCTGCTCGATCCGAGGCCGCCCTCGCGCGGGACCGGTGCGCTCGCTGAGTTCCGGTTTCTGACTCTGGAGTTCTTTCAATCCTTTGGCAACAGTTTCGCGTCCCCACCCGAATCAAACTTCCGCCTTGCGTGGACTTTCATCACCCAGCTCACGGCAGACACGTCCCACAAATACGCGACGCTGAAAACCCTTCAGTTCGCGAGCCGCTACCATCAGTAGCTCATCCGATTTACAATTTGCCGCAACACCATCCATGGTCGCGCTTTCGAAATGATATTCGTTTGGCCACTATCTGTTTTAGTAAACGTGAATTGCGTCGGGGAGAGTTTCATTCTGCAATTCGGCGTCTTACAATAGTAGTCGCCTTCGTTTCACTGCTATCACAAAGATTGGGCGATTGCATTGCACCAGCAAAGATATTCACAATCTAGTGACCGGAAATGGAATCGGTCGACATCGTTTGGTTACTTTCAATTTTCCCTTGCTTTGCCTGGTGGTTGCTGTAGACCTTTCGATTGCTCGTTTTGTTTTCTCGTAATACTTGTAAAAATTCTCAAACTGGAGACCCGATCATGAAGACTGGAATTGGGAGTTTGGCGGTACTGGCTTTGTTCCTTTGTGGGTGCGATCAAACGGCCAGCCCATTGGTGAGTCCAACCAGCGATGGGGAGTTGGCGTTGGCAACTGAGGCGACGTCCGATAACAGTCCTGCCGCTGCTGTTGGCGCTGAAACTCCCATCAACTTGATCGCTGACAAGGAGAATGGCTCGAAGAAATCCAAGGAGAATGGCTCGAAGAAATCGACTGCCGCGAAAAAAACTACCGGAGAGAACAAAGTGTCCGAAGCGAATCAGGATGTTTCCAAAATTACCAAATACAATGCCCTCTCGCGCGAAGAGGAGCGAGTCATCCTTTACAAAGGGACCGAACGTGCGTTCACTGGCGAATACACCGATCTAAAAGATGCAGGAACATTCATATGCCGTCGGTGTAATGCTCCACTGTACCGCAGCGACGATAAATTCGAAAGTCATTGCGGTTGGCCCAGCTTCGATGATGAAATTCGAGGATCAGTCGATCGCCACCCGGACCCAGACGGCCTACGAATTGAGATCGTTTGCTCAAACTGCCAAGGGCATTTGGGACACGTTTTCCTCGGCGAACGATTCACACGCAAGAACACTCGCCATTGCGTAAACTCAATCTCAATGAAGTTCGTTCCTAAAGGGAAACCGATGCCGGAAGTTTTGGGGGCCAAGCCAAACAAGCCAACTGCCAAGCCTGCAAATCAGCCGACCGAACCGAGCAAGACTGACGCTGCTAAGGACAAATAGCCCATTGAATGAAAGGGCCAAGATTCAGCGGACGATTCTCCCAATGAGACTGCCATTGTCGGCTACGTCGAACAGCGGACGATAGTAATCGCGCCCGCCGCCGAAACCGCGTCCCGGTGTCCAAACGATCGCCAAGCCGATATTCCATGCTTCGGACGCGTAAGCCGGCGATGCGGTTTCGCGTGGAATCATGTAGGTTGCCGTGGTTTGCAATCCAAGTTGCCCCTGCAACGGCGTGGAGATTTGAGTTCCCAGCATTGTATCCCGATCCTCGGTGAATCCAATATTAAATTCCGCCTGACCGCGTCCACAATCTCCGAACAGATAGCGGTAGAAGAATCGATAAGTTTCTAGTGTTGCAATATCGACGGTGACCGGGCTCGGTCCAGTCCCCAGAAACGCTTGAACGCTTTCGGTTTGCTCGTTGCTGGTAAATCGAAATCCAAGATCATGACACGGAGTCAGGAGGAAACTCAATTCTCCACGCAATTGCAGCAAGTCGGCCTGGTAGAACCAGTCATCGTGCAAGTAATCGACGACCAGTCCACCTTGAAAACCGTAGTCCACGCGGCGAAACAGTCCTCCGGTGAGAAAGAACTGGTTGCGACTATCTGCAGACGCCGCCGATCCGTCGAGTTGAGCTTGCACAGCTCGCACGCCAACTTGCCCGCCTAACTGTCCGCACAACAAGCTCGGTAGACTTGAGCCAAGGTTGATCCCTTCGTGAAACCCAAAACTGCCTTCGACTTGGCCGCTCGAATTGCTGCCGCTGGTGATAAAATTGCTTGGCCCAGAGAAACCGCTGACTCCCAGCCAAAGATCTGCGCGGCTCCAATCCAACAATGCGCCCATTGGATCGCAAGGATAATTGCATGCTTGTGGCGCCAAGACGTGCATCGCGGCTTCTTCGTTGCCAACATGAACTGCGTCGTCGTCGGCAATCACTGAATTACCATGCAATTGCGGCATAGGTTCAGCCAAAACTTGTTCGGGGACCGCTTGTCCAATCCTGACGGCACCCAAATGTGCCGGTGTCGACGCGGTTCGAACGGCCGATGGCTGGCGGCTATTGGCGCGCACACGAGTGTTGGAGTCGGAGCGGTGACTGGTAGCCCCGTACTTGGATTGGCGAGCCGAGTTCTGAAGTACTTGCCCACGCGGTGCGTTTGTGGCGCCTGCGGTAACGCGATTCGTGCGCGCGGGTCCTCGTGACTGTGCGTTGCTATCATTCACGTTTGCCGTGACGAAAGCCAACGCGATCAAGCCAATAGCAACAGTTTGCTGAATAGTTCGAACGAGAATCATCGGCAAAGCCTTCACTAGCTATCATGCTAGCGCAGCCTCTCCGCCCACGGTATGGTATCGGTTGATCGAAAACAGTACATTCAACTTAATCCGGAAAGTTGGTGCATTTCATGTTGCCAACGCAGGCTCAATTTAGCGGAACCAGTTTCATGTCCTTGAACTCGATCCCAGTATCTTATTGCCAGCAATCATCCAGGAAATACCGCATGCCACAAATGATTGATATCAATGCAGGCTCCATTCTAAGGTCGCGGTTGATATCACTATCGATTGTCGTCGCCAGCTCAGTTGCGTTGTTTTTAACCTTTCAAGTCGCGCAGAGTCGGTCGCGAACTGGTTCGAACTGGAAAGCTACAAGTGCGATCGATACCAAGCGCGCGATGGACTATCTACAGCAGATTTGTGATCTTGGTCCGCGTCCGAGCGGCTCGGTGGCGATGGATCGAATGCGTCAAATTGTGACACAACATTGCCAGGACTTGGGAGCCTCAGTCACACTCCAACCCTTTCAAGCTCGACATCCCGAAAGTGGTGAACCGGTCTCCATGGTGAATTTGATTGTCAGTTGGTTGCCAGAAAAGACTGACCGCGTATTGTTGTGTGCTCATTACGACACACGGCCATTTCCCGACCAAGATCGCATTAACCCGCGAGGTAGGTTCATTGGAGCCAATGATGGTGGCAGTGGCGTGGCGCTGCTGATGGAATTGTGCCATGCGTTGAAAAAGCTGCCGTTGAATGTCGGCGTCGATTTCGTACTCTTTGACGGGGAAGAATTTCTGTTCGACGAGCGACGTGACGCCAACCTGTACTTTTTAGGTTCAACCTATTTTGCTCAACAAGTCGCCCTTGGAGCAGTACCTGGCAAATACCGAAGCGGCATCTTGGTCGATATGATCGCAGACAAGCGACTGGATCTGTTCTACGAAGCCAATAGTTTTCGCTACAACCGTGAACTCAATGAGCAGATTTGGGAGATCGCCAAGAAGCAACAGATCCGCGAATTCAAACCGCGTATCAACCACGAGATTCGCGACGATCACCTGCCCTTGAACCAAATCGCCAAGATACCAACGATCGATCTGATTGACTTCGATTATCCATCACCCGGTTCGAGGGTCCAGTTTTGGCACACACAGCAAGATATTCCGGCAAACTGCTCAGGCGAATCGATTGGCAAAGTTGCCTCGGTGCTGCTCGAATGGTTAAAATCTCTTAAATAGCTATGGCTTCAGCCTGACAGCAAGTGTGCGGAAGGGCGCGTGGCAAATCGGCTTCTTTTCTTTAGCTTTCCATCTCGCTGATCAGGAAAGGTTGGACAAGACATGGAGTCCTGGGTTTGTTTTTTGATTGGCGTGGCGCTGGTAATTAGCAGTGCAATGCTGTCCCGTTTGCGGCCTCCCGATTGGACGAAAATTGGTCCCATAGCACCCGAGAGTGAAGCGTCGCTGGAGCGCTGGTCGAGATTTCAACGAGCCATTCGATTCATCAATAACCTATTGCTGGCGTTGATCGGTGTGCTGATCGGGGCAACTGGATTGATGGCTCATACACAGACGTGGATGATTGTGTGGCTGAGTGTGCTACTGCTGCTAATGATTGTCGTGTTGCTCGCTTGCCTGGACGCTTTTACTTCGATGACTGGCTATCGACGTGCCGTCCCGGAAGCCGCGCGACGATCGTTTGGCGAGCAAGAGAACCCATAGACCGAGAAATCCACCGACCAGTACCAGTACGACTGCACCGCGTCTCCAATCGGTGCTAGCGACAATTGAGGTCGTATTGGGAGCCGGCGCCCAAAGCGAAGTACCAATTGCCAGCACAACCGCCCAAACCGCGACGATACACCAAATCCAACGCAAACCCAAACTTGCTTTTGCCATAAATTGCCGTTTCCCCGGCGTGACATTGTAGCTAGACTCCGCTGCGGCGAAAGCGTATGGGGCGATCGATCTGGGTGAATCCTAACGAGCATCGGACGCTAAACGAATTTCGTGGGCTCGAATTTCACCCTTCCTATGCGCGATCGGATGCGTGCATATTATTGGCTAAGGATGGCTCGATGTATCGATGGCTGCTTTGTTGGCGTTATCTGCGAACTCGTTATATTGCACTGGCATCCGTGGTAAGCGTTACGCTGGGCGTTGCGACGCTGATCATCGTGAACAGCGTCATGGATGGATTTACGCAAGAGATGCAGCAGCGCATGCACGGCATCCTGTCCGACGTGATCGTCGAAAGCCACAGTTCGACGGGTTTGGCGAATCCTGCGTACTTTCAAAATCGCATTCGCAAAATACTCGGCGATTCTGTTGACGGCATGACAACCGTCGTGCACGTACCGGCGATGGTGGCGATCAATCATCGCGGCACGCCGATAATTCGACAAATCAATTTGATTGGCATCGACGTCGAAAGCTATGCCACAGTCAGCGATTTCAGCAAATACCTGTTACACCCCGAGAATCAAAAGCAGCTCTCGTTCTTATTGCATGAATCTGGCTACTGCCCCGGCCGGATTGGATTTCCTGAGTCGGGTTGGGGTTACCGACGACGAATGGCCGACGCAAACAAGAAAATGCTTGAGCTGAAACAGCAGTTCGAACGAGAACAACAGCGCAATGAACATCTAAGAAGCCAGATCGAATCGGTACAGCCAATCGGACCGGCCAGCGATCCTGCAACCTCAGTGGCTGGCCCTTCAACGAATTCGTCCCCGATTCCAGCATTTCCATCTACTTTGGTTGACACGCAGTCCCAGCCCAATTCCGCAGCGACTGGCAAGGGGCATCCAGAATCGCCTTCCACCGGTTTCGACTCGCTGACCTCGGTTGCAGGCAATAATTTCGCCAGACCATTTGACGCTGCCGCAGAACAGCATGATGGCATTGTACTTGGCATCAGTATTGGTGCGACGCGATTTCGTGACGCACAAGGCAATGTAAATGATTACTACTCTGTTCAACCCGGCGATGATGTAACCGTGACTTTCGCCAGTTCTGGGACGCACCCGCGAGCCATCAACGAGCAATTCACAGTGGTGGATTTCTACGAAAGCAAGATGAGCGAATATGACGCGACGTTTGCATTTGTACCCTTGGCCAAATTGCAGGCCAGCTTGGGTATGATCGACCCCACGACCAAAGTAGGCGCCGTCAGTTCGATACAACTGCGGCTTAAACCGGGAGCCGACTTAAATGTGGCCCGCGATGCTCTACGCGCTGAGTTTCCAATGGAAATGATGGTGCAGGTAAGCACCTGGCGAGATTTGCAGGGCGCGCTACTGGCGGCGGTTCATATGGAAACTCTGATTCTGAACATTCTACTGTTTCTTATCATCGCAGTTGCCGGATTCGGTATCTTGGCAACCTTTTTTATGATCGTTGTCGAAAAAACCAAAGACATTGGGATACTCAAGTCGTTGGGAGCACCTGGCCGCGGCGTAGCGGCAATTTTTCTAGGCTATGGTCTGATGTTAGGTGCAGTTGGAGCCGGCGTGGGTGGCGTGGCGGGCCTGTTGTTTGTGGCCTATATCAATCAAATCGCAGATGTACTGGAGATAGTGACAGGTCAGGAAGTATTCGATCCGACCGTTTACTACTTTGAATCGATTCCCGCAATTGTCGAGCCCGTTACCGTTGTGTGGGTAATTGTGGGAGCGATTTTGATTGCCGTTTTGGCTAGTGTGCTGCCGGCGATTCGCGCCGCCAGAATGCATCCTGTGGAGGCACTTCGATATGAGTAGCGTCGTTCAAAGTTCCGTCGCACGCACGGCCCCCCGCCGCACCAGCGCATCGCTGTCGAGGAAGAGCTCGCGTCGCTCTTTGCCCGTGCCCGCACCCCCACCGCGAAGCGA
>SYJV01000379.1 GCA_005798335.1 Planctomycetaceae bacterium
ATCGATTTTCTTTGCTAGCGAGGTAACGTTGGGGAATTTAGGAAAACTGGTCATTGGTCAACTTATGTCAAAAAAGATGTGGGGTATAACAAGGCTGGAAGCTTATCCCACGTTCGTTGAACGGTATTGGGGTTAAACGACGAAATGGCTAGGACCAAAAGCCATACCTTGCACACAAAATGGCGCTGTCCAATTAATCACTGTCGATCGGAATTGCCAAACAATGCAACTCAAATTCCAAGTGAAAATTTGCGGGATAACACGAGCCGAAGACGTGCGTGCAGTGATCAATGCCGGTGGCGACGCTATTGGGTTGAACTTCGTTCGTTCCAGTCCTCGGTACGTGTCGCTGGAGTTGGGCGCTCAGTTAAGTCAGCTTGCCGAGGGCATGGTGATTCGAGTTGGCGTTGTCCAAAATCCGAGTCCGTCCGAGCTGTCAGCCATCATTGCTCAAGTGCCGCTGGACGCAGTGCAGTTGCATGGCCAAGAAAATCCAGAACTAATCGATAGTTGTGGCCATCTGCCGGTAATCAAGGCTCTGTCCTGGAGAGGTGATGGCCGAGAGGAAGCGTTGGCGAGTGCTTGGCGAACAGTCGCGCGATCACGCCTAAACTGTTTTTTGATCGATGCCGCAGCACACGGCTGCGCAGGCGGAATTGGTGGCGGCAGTGGGCGAACTGCAAACTGGGATTTACTCTACCCGAGGCCCGCAGCCCTCGAAGCTCTTCCCTTGGTACTCGCTGGCGGACTCAGGCCAGACAATGTAGTCCAGGCCATTCAGGCAACCGGCTGCGACGGAGTTGACACTGCGTCGGGGGTCGAGTCGTCACCCGGGATCAAGGACGCTGAACTTATGCGTCGATTCATCAAACTAGCAAAGTCGATGTGGTAACGGCGATAGGCTGCTCATTCACAACCTTTCGGCGGCCATTTTTGCTGCTTCTTCTTGCTCGGGTGCAAACAGTTCGTCCAATTGCGAACCGATCATGCGCACCATCAGAATGACTTGTTCCTCGGTCTGCTGCGTGGTTTTGGTGTGAAAGAACGCATGGCCGATACCGATGCTGTGGGCGTCGTCCGTCGACGAGCATATGAGTGTTTCTCCGGGGCTCAAACTGGTTTCAAACGTCAAGTCTTCAAACGCGTGCTTTTTCCGTTCGAACTTGTTGTGAATTCCCGTTGTACTGTACGAGATCGAGTGTTGAGTCTCGCCAAATTGAATTTCCGGCGTGAATTTGAACTTGGCTTTTCCGTCACCTAGCGGAATTGCTCTGAGATCAAACAGCAAACTCGGTCGATCGAAAGTCTCGCCGCGCAGTTTGTCAGCGTATCGATAGACGACAGTTATTGATTCTGCAAGATCCGATCGGATGAACAGATCTTTACGTCGACCTGCACGGCATTGCAGCCGGTGGGTATCGCTGGTCACATCCGCCACGAGCCCAATTTCTTCGAGCGGCGTTGCAGGATTATTTCCGGCAAGTTCTTCTAACCTCGTTCGCACGACCGACGGCAGTTCGCCAACTATCAATCCGCAGCGCAAGCCATTCTCGTCCAGACGTCGCCTGGCATCGATGTTCAAAATACTCTCATCCAGCACATCCCACATTGCGGACAATTGCGTTTGAGACTCGCGCGGAAATCGCAGCAGCACGGTTTCGACGATTACGCTATCGGGCGTCGCGATAGGCGTCGACAACAATGACCTTTGGCCATTCAACGAATCATTCGACCAGTTCGCGCAGCCGATCAGGCACATCAGGCCTAGCAATTGCCAGCCAGCGGTCATCGCCGGTACAAAATTGGTGGTCCCAGTTCCCACGTTCCGTGCCTCTTGATATCCCAGCGAATTGCCCGGTGGCTCACATTCTCGGCAACTTATCAGCTAGCGACATGCTATCTAAATAATCTTGATCGCGTCAATGCGATTCTGTTTCTGAATCGTCGGGCCGTCGGGTGCCGAAGCCATGCAGAAATCCGCACAGATCCAAGCGATTGGGCACGTGCCAGAATTGCCCCACTCGCTTGCGCATCGGGCTTGTATTGGAAAGAGTCACTCTGCCGCTCGCTATATCAGGCCAATGTTACTCCAGTCCATACATGCCGACAGGGCGTATAAACTCGCGGTTGATGGCGTTCGAACGACGTAGTTGGACGAAGCGTGGCTCGAGATTGAAATTGAAAACCACGTTGTCGCGGCCGCTGTCAACGTTGATCCCAAAGCTCAGCAAGGCCGACTCCCCGATGCGCGTCAAATTAATGGACTGGCCGACATTGCCAACTTGTCCAAGATCGAAAATCGTCGAGCCGCTGAGGACCCATTTGTCGTTCAAACTGTAGTTTACGTTACCGTTGATCACAGCGCTGCTGATCGGGCCTTCCAAGGATAGCAGTCCTAGATATGCGTTCCCACGACCAGGTCGACTGATCATCGCACCCGCGGAGACAGTTTTCAGCCCTTGAGAAAAAACATCGAAATATCCTTTCGAAAGGAAAGTCAATCGATCGCCAACATGGTAGCGAAAGTCGTAATTGAATGCGCCCAAGTCTTCGCCAAAATTCTCTTCTTCGGCTTTCGGGAACAGCACCCAGTCTACATCCAGAGCAACCCAATCGACGATTCGTTCGCGACCGGGCAGGCCGCGTTTGGTTTGCCAGCGCTGGTTAACACCCAATCGCACCTGAGTCACATCATCAACCACTTCGGAACTGGCCGCCGTAATCCAGCGCTGCATGCCGTTACGAATCGCGTAGGATCGCTCATCAAATTCCGGCGGCAACGCGCCACCAAAGGTATTGAAGAAAAATCGACGCCGGAAATGCTCTTGAGAATTGTCGTCCAGAGCATCGTACAATGGCAGTCGCGACAGATCTTGATTGGTATCTGCATAAAAAATCTCTGATTCCAGAGTAATCTTGTGGGCGATTCCACGAATGTCGAACAGTCGATTGTCGATATTGGGATACGCTCGCCAGAAGGGCAGCGACGCGCGGAGGCCTCCCTGGCCGGTTAGTCGCGTCAAGTCCTCACCGGTGACGTCTTCTCCCCAGTGAGCCGCTTCGCCAGACAGAAACGGAGTGATGCGCACGGAACCCAAATCGATGGGCAAATTCACTTCTTGCCGAGTGGTGGCGCGGATACCCTCGCTGTCGCTTTCCCATGGCCGAGGAGCGAATTTGGCAGCTTCAACTGGTGCGAGCGGCACAGTCGCGGGGCGTTGATGAGCGTAACCAACGCTGGAATGGGCGCTGAAATTCACGGGCGATCCGAACAGATCCTGGCCCAACCAGTAATGATCCAGCCTTGGCAACCACTCGGACTCGGTGAAAAAGTCGTTGATGCGAGCTTGACCGGTGGCATCGAACAACCGATTCCCGTTGTAATGGCGAAATCGCAAGGCGGTACTAAAGTCTTTCTGCTGGTCCCATTCATTTTCAAAATACTGTTCGAGAAAGTTTCGATCGCTGATCCAGCCCGTCTCCAGCCACAATTCCGAATTGGCTCCTAAGTTAGATCGCAACCGCGATAACGTCCTGCCGCGCAAGCTCTTTTCCGGGAACAAATTGGATCGATCCGAACCGATAAAATCGTTTCCATGTTCGTCGATAATCCATAGATCTGAGAATCCAGAAGTCGGGCCGAGCAAGAGCAACGAAGGCCGATCCGTATCAATGCGACTGCCAATTGCCGGTCCGCGTTTGGATAGATAATCGGTCGATAAGGTCCAGTCCGTGCCAGAGACCTCGCCGATCCCGAGTAACTGCAGCATATCGAAATCGGCCATCACTTGCGTACCGAAGATATCGTCGTTCTTGGCTTTGAGGCCGGTGAGATAGAAACTCGGTTTCGAGACATTGCTGGAAAAGACTGGCCAATACGCGACGGGCAGGCCAGCCAGGTAGACGAAATTATTGCGGCTGGTGGCGAACATGTTCGTAGGCTTGCCGGCAGCGGTCGGCGCGATGGTCGCCAAATCGGCTTCTGTTCTCCGGTCCTGGAATTCGACTCGATCACCCTGCAACCAATATCGTGGAACTCCGAGGCGACTGCTGGTGAAAGCGGCGCCAAAGGCGGTGAAGTTCTCTCGATCACGTTGCCGAATGACGTCGGCCTTCATCCTGAGTAGTCCTTGAAACTGTGGGACAGGCGTCAAGACTTCTGCTTCCAACACCGTGCCGAAATCCTTAGCAACGTTATAGTACATCCTGTCGGCGTAAATCACGCGTTGACCTTCGCGGAAGACGATGTTGCCTTCCAAGTACAATTCGACGGGCCGCTCGGACAGAGATTCAAGTCCACTCAGGAAATCTAATTCACCGTTGCCTGCGACCCAGATGACTGCATTGTCTGCCTCGATGGTGATCGTGCCGAAATCGACAAGTCCGCCTCCCTGTGCAACTTGAACTCCACTGATACTCAACAGCAAGCCACCCGAAACCGTCGCGACCGTATCGCCTTGATCAGGCCGACTTTGCAGTTTGATCGTTGGCAGGCGCGAGCTTCTTCCCGAAAAACGTAGTCGCTTGGCCGAAATGGGCACGCTGGACAGAGGACCTGGAACCACCGTTTGCGGCATAGGAGTTGGATCGGCTGGCAGTACTTGCTCCGGTTGCAGACTGGGAGCTGGAAGTCCAGCGGCGGGAAAGGGTTGCCCTCCGCCATCGGGAATTACTAAGCCGCTTTGTGGGAGCAAGCTGGAATTATACGTTCCACCGTACGTTGAAGGTGCTGGCGCGTTGCCGAATGCGTTTACTGTCCAAGGTACTGGACTGGCCGCGAGATTAGGTTGAGCGCCGGGAACGCCGAGCGATCCGTTCGCGCTGGGTTGTGACTGTGACTGTAATGGTGGAGCGTCTATAAACTCGGACCGTTGACCACCGAGCAAGTTTGCATGTTGGGATTCGAGCAATGGTGGAGCAGAACTAGAGAATGCATTACCGTTGCTTTGCAGCAAAGGTGCAGAGCCAAAGGCCGAAGAGTTTTGGGGACGTGACTGAGCATTGGCCAACTGAGACGAACTGAGCACGATCAGCGCCAGTCCAAGAATAACTGCCAGGAACCAGGTCGATTCGCGGCGTAGTCTCGCGCAACGAAAAACGCCAGCGCGCCGTGCGTAAATGGTCATCGAATTGAGGTGGGAGGCGTCCGTGCCGTGCACCGTGTAATCTCTCGCAGCCGCAGGATTGATAGAATTCGTCGCGAATTATAGCGCCGCAACCAATCCCGCTCAAGGCGAGAATCAAGCTTGGGAAATTTGCCTCTCTGGTGTATAACTCGCAAGTCAGCTAGCGGCAAAGTCGCATTTCGCAAATGCAAGCATTGCTGCGGTGGCGTCAGTTGGGCCGAGAAAGGAAGGATTCCGACACATGCAATCGATTCCGACGCGCATCCATGGCGTGTCGATTGACAAACTGGATGACATCGCCAGACCACGCAGGCAACCGCAAGGTAGCGGAAAATCGGCGCGTAAAGTTAACCGTCGGTCTTCTTGGAAATCGTCGGAGGTTATTGTTGACGGAGGATTCCTAAACGAACCCTCATTTCTTGCTCATGAGCAAGTTCAACGTCGATATCGATGCCTGCTGGGTGAGGTATTCGTAGCGGTCGTGGATCTCAGGCGCGGTAGTCCAACTTATCGACGCTGGTTGGGAGTGACATTGTCGAGCAACGATCGACGCCGACTGAGTGTGCCTTCAGGCGTGGCATGCGGTTGGATTGCTCTGAGCCCGCACGCTCAATTGCGATTGCAAAGCGATCAGGCTGTGCCTCGAGATCAGTGGAATCGGTTGCAGTGGAACGATCCCAAGATTGGCATCGAATGGCCGATCGCTCCGACGGTGATTGGCTCGACAGCTCGTCGGGGTCGCAAGTTCCAGAGTTTCGTGAAAAGCGAATTGCCTGTGTTTTTCCCGGAACCAAATGACGTTGGGGAGTTCCCAAATCTGCTGCACAACAGAGTGTCGAACAATAGGCTGTCAAACAATAAACTGCAAAAACACAGAAGGGGCGGTCAGGTGCATGCAATCCGGATGGCTGTACCGGAAGGATTAGGCGACACTTCCATAGCGACAAGGAATTGTCAGGCAACAAATTGCGTAACGATGTCCAGTGTAACTGCGAAAACAAATTCTGTTACTGGCGTGGCAGCAGCGAGTCCCCAAGCAAATTGTTTGCCCAAGACCAGCGACCTGTCGGAGGTTGATCCCACTATGCGCAAGCGTCCTTTGATTTTAGTGATTGGCAGCAGTGGTCAACTAGGACAAGATTTGTGCCGCCATTTACGTTCGTTTGGAACTGTCATCGGAGCTTGTCGAGCCCCTGACCGCAATCAACTGGTACCGGTCCCGATCAAAGTCGATATCGGCCGTCCGGCTAGTCTGCGACAAGTGATTCGCCAGGTACGACCGCAGATCATCGTTAACGCCTCGGGAATGACGGACGTTAATAGAGCGGAAGCCGAGCCTCGATTGGCGCAGATGGTAAACGCTACCGCTCCATCGATCATGGCAGAGGAAGCTCAACGCTGCGGGTCGGCGGTAGTGCACTTTTGTACAGATATGGTCTTTGCTGGTGATGGCGAGCGTCCGTACAGCGAGCAGGACCACGCAGCTCCAACTTGTCACTATGGACGAACGAAATTACTGGGCACAGAGGCGATTCTCGCTAGTGGAGTGCCACATTTAGTTTTGCGCAGCGGTTGGCTGTATTCGACACATGGCGAGAATTTCGTGCGCGGCATCATGGATATGAGCCTCTACCGAAACTCATTAACGCTCTCTTGCGATCATTTTGGCTCGCCCACCAGCACGGATTGGCTAGCACAAGTAACGAACGCACTGCTAAGTCGGACCTGTGAATCGCCGGTCAAATGGATGGAGGAACACGGAGGTCTGTACCACTGTGCAACGCTAGGCTATGCCAGC
Source organism: Planctomycetaceae bacterium (assembly GCA_005798335.1). Taxonomy (GTDB): domain Bacteria; phylum Planctomycetota; class Planctomycetia; order Pirellulales; family Pirellulaceae; genus Aureliella. Next base: position 6,925 of record SYJV01000379.1, read on the forward strand.
CGTGCAGAGGCGGGTGAACAGATACTTGCCGATATCCGTCAACAAGGCATGCCCGTTGTGCTGAAGAAAATCGTTCCCGTGCTGTTGAGCGACCAGCCTTCGCTGGCGAGACGCCCGACGAATTGCCGACTAAACTGCACGCGAATCGCGACGCAATTTGGACTCGTCTTACCTCGCTGGCAAGACCAACTAACTCAGCAAATCGAATTAATGGTCGGCGACATTTCGGCGATACGGAGTCGTGTCGCGTAACAACAAACGAAATTGAGAGAATGGACTCTCGCATATGTTAACTCAGCCGTTTCAACCATCGCGCGCATTGTATCGAGTTGGAAAATATTTGTTGCCGCAAGAGTCTCTCTATTGGCAAACGTACGGGTATCCGGCTCCGCAACAGGTCGCCTCACTGCCTGAGTTGCAGCAGAGATTTCCCGAATGCGTTACCGTTCGATGCGGCCAAATGGAACCCACCCTTGAACCATCAACCTTCGATATCGTTTCCGCAGGTGCGGTTACAACTGGCCAATTGCCTGAACTGGCCGGACAACAAAATCGAGTGCATGTCATTCAGGGCGGAGCAAGTGTTGGTCGCAATTGTTGTTTGCTTGGTCCAGAAGACACGATTGTCTCTGAAACAGGTTTTTACTTAGATTCAGCAGTCCTCGCGCGATCGCTCACGCTGGGGCGATTGCATCCGCATTTTTGGCGCTACCGCTGGCAAGGCGATTTGCGCTCACGGTGGACTCTCCCCAAACGTCAATACATCGAAGGCGCGATTGCCCCAATTAACAATCGATGCTCACACAATTTTTTTCATTGGTTAACAGAAGTCGCTCCGCGGATCACGGCGATCGAAATGGTGGGACTGCGACCTGATTGGTATCTAGTGGATTGTCAAAGTCGCTTTCAACAACAAGTGCTAGAGATGCTGGGAGTGCCGCTCAGCAAAGTCATCCAGCCGCATTGTGCGCTGCATTTGGCCGCAGACGAACTGCATTATGTCAAGGACGTCAGTCGCGAAGTGCTGTGCCGGTTCGCTGCCGCCATTAAAGATCGTCTACAATTGCCAACCCGATCGTCCGGGAAAAAAATCTACATCAGTCGCCGCAAAGCCCGTCATCGCAAAGTCGCCAACGAACGACAAATTGAAGACCACTTGCGGACACTGGGATTTGAAGTGCTGTGCTTCGAAGATCTTATGTGTAAGGACCAGTTTCGTGCGATCAGCGAAGCGCAGATCGTACTGACCACCCATGGGGCTGCTCTGGCGAATTGCATTTTTGCTGCACCACAAACCGACATCATCGAGCTGTTTCCCAATCGTCGACTTAATGTCGACCTTTATCCTACGCTCAGCCGAAACTGCGGGCTGCGTCATCACACCGTGCTGATTGAAAGCTCTAAGTATCTGCAGCGCATCCGCGTTGACATGCCTGATCTGACGGTTTCGCTTGGTCTATGTAATGCGGCGCCGACCTCCGCACGCAGGCGCGCCGCATAAACAGCCTGCTTTTTCAGATTACATATAATTAATCATCGAGTCATATCCCGACGGCGCTTGCGATTCGGTTAAACTACGTTTAGCAGCGAGCGGCAGATGGAATTTACCAACACCAGCCCGACGCGCACGCGAATGAGAGCCTGGATTGACACGCGCCGGGATTGACGCACTCGCTTGCGCGTCGGGCTGGTATTGGTAAATCCCATTTGCCGCTCGACAATAAAAATCCAGACCCCTGTAGTTGCACAGGGGTCTGGAGAGCGTTATTGTCATTGCGTAATTGATCGTGTTGAAACTTTCTTCATTTTTTGTTGGAATGTGGAGGCGCTTATGAAGAGGCACTTGGGGCATGGTTTCACGCTGGTTGAGTTGTTGGTAGTCATCGCGATTATTGGTGTCTTGGTTGGTTTGTTGCTGCCGGCGGTACAGTCGGCTCGCGCAGCAGCAAGAAGAATGCAGTGCACTAACAACCTCAAGCAAATTGGCTTGGGTTTGCATATGCACCACGATACTTTCAATACGTTCCCGGCCGGTGGAGTAACCAATGGAGTTTGTTGCGCTACACAGAGTGGCATTACCTGGACAATCAGCATTTTGCCTTACGTGGAGCAAGCGAACCTGTACAATTTGTACGATCAAACCAAAACCAACGAGAATGTCGCTAATTCTCCAGTGGTTCAGAAATCGTTAGCTGTATATTCTTGCCCCGATGATCCTCATGTGCAGAAGATGCTGATTCCTGCCAGTGGTCCGGGAAACACATTGCGACTAAATTATGCGACCGGTTCTTATCGAGCTATGGCAGGTGTGACCAATGGTCTGTCGTGGTTCGATGCAGAATGCGGGCGCAATCAGCCGCTAAGTCAGCGCGGAGTATTGCACAGCACCGCTGATCCCAAGCAACCGACGCCATTTGCGAGGGGTTTTACAGCGCCGCCCTATGGAAAAGAGAAAATCTCAAGCGTGACGGACGGGACGTCGAACACGATCGCAGTTGGTGAGTACTACACAAACACGACTCCGTCACGAACAACTTTTTGGGGTTATACCTACACTTCGTTCAATCAGTCGGAAGTGGTGTTACCACCACAGTCGCGGCAGTTATTTGCGGACTATGACAAGTGTAATCTATCCAACGCGACCAGCGTGGGTGGTAGTAATCCGTGCAAGCGCGGCTGGGGTAGTTTCCATCCTGGTGCAGTTAACTTTGTTTTCGTGGATGGTTCAGTGCGTTCTTTAAGCACCAACGTGGACATGCTGCAGTTCTCTGCGATGTCAACCATTACGAATGGCGAAGTTGTTGTAGGCGATTTTTAGCGATTGAGTGGACGAGTATGCAGAATCGATTCCGCTTCGCGCGCGAACGTGGCTGCATCCTCTGGGAAAGGGAACAGGTACCGGCGTTCGCGTTATTTGATTTGTGTTTTCATAAAGCGAAAGGACTACCATGCGTTCGCTGGTTGTTGCGTTAACTTTGTTTACGGTCGTTGGCTGTGGAAGTAGCGACATCCAAGTTGCCAAGAGAGTTTCGGGCGTCGTTACGCTTAATGGCAAGCCGCTGGCGAATGCTTCCGTAACCTTTGTTCCGGCAGCGACCTCAGATAATCAAAATGCAGGTCCCACGGCACAGGGTTTGACCAATGTTCAAGGCAAATACGAATTGGCTGTCGATCCATCGACGACCGGTGCGGTGGTCGGTCAGTGTCGAGTTTACATAACCACCTTGATTGGCCAACCAGGTGCAGATGATCGTGACGCAGGAGGTCCGGTCGCAAAAATGCAAGAATTGATCCCGGCGCGGTACAACATGAATACTCAGCTTACATTCAATGTGCCTGCCGAAGGGACCGAAAGTGCAAATTTCGAGCTGAAGTCTCCATAGTTGCGAACTGAATTTTCAAGTGTGCACTAACGCAAGGCTTGGCCATCTGGTCATCATGGTCGTTTGTCTGACGGTGCAGGGATGCAGTTCAGCCAGTTCGAAGTCCGAGCGGCCCGCAGCGAAAACGCAGCTCGCCGAAACGGACCAGCGGATTTATGTTGCCGACTGGGCCAATCATCGCATCGTGCATTTTTCCAATCGGACAGGAGATAGTTGGACGACCTGCGGCGATCAAGCTGGTGGTCCAATCAAATTGTTGTTTCCAACTAGCGTGGCAGTCGATCGGCGGGGACGCGTTTATGTTGTCGAACAACGCCGTCCGCATATCCTATGCTTTGAGAATCTATCGAGCCAACAAGCAGAGATTTTTCCGTTTCCTGATTCCCAAAACCGGTTGACGAATAAGTACGCAGGTTCGTGGATTTTCGTGGATCAGAGAAACAAGATCTACGTCAGCTTTGGCGGCCATCATCGAGTTGCCAGGTGCGACGATATGCAAGGCAAGAATTGGATGTCCTATGGAACGGAAGGGTCCGATGTAGGGCAATTTCGTTATCCTGCTGGGATTTGGGTGGACGACGAAGGTCACATTTTTGTCGCAGATTTCGACAACTTCCGGATCGTTCGCATGGACGACATGCTTGGAGCAAACTGGACAACCTTGGGAAAGTACGGCGATGGTGAGAATGAGTTCGTCAACCCGTGCGGCATTTGGGGCGATCGGCAAGGGCGAATCTACGTAGCCGATCAAGGCAACGATCGCATCGTCAGATTCGACGATATGCACGGAAAGAACTGGATGACGATTGGAGGATTTGGAACGGATCGACAAGTTGGAAAACTGTATGCTCCCAGTGGAGTCTGTGTCGATAATCAAGGGCGCATTTATGTTAGCCAGTGCAGTAGCAACCATCGCCTGGTACGCATGGACGATATGGATGGAACGAACTGGACCATCTTCGGGCAAGGCGGCAGCGGTCCTTACGAATTCTCTTCACCGATGGGAATATTTGTGGACTAAGTAAGCCAAAATGCGTCTTTCTCAAGTGAATAACAGTTGCATGGTGTCCGTCCACAAATTTGGGCTGCCAACGTTATTTATTTTTTTTCTGATCGGCGACGGATTAGCTGACGAGGGAAAATCCACCAAGATTCGCCTGGCGATCGAGAAGAGTTTACCTGTCTTACAAGAGGGCGCGAGGACGTTTCGAGAAAGATCTGAGGGAGGTTGTATCAGTTGCCATCATCAAGGGTTAATACTGCAAACTGTCGCGCTCGCTCGTCAGTCGGGATACTCGATTGAAGAAGGGTTAGCGACCCAAGAGCGAGAGCGAGTCCACGGATTTTATGCGCGACGACACACTCTCTATCAGCAGGCTCTTTCAGACTCCCACGCTGCTCAGCGTGCCGATACGTATGGAAACTTCACAGTGCATGTAGGCTACTGGCTGTGGGGCTTGGCGAGCGAGAGAGTTGCGGGCGATGAGTCATTGGCTACAGCAACACGTTTGCTATCCACCAAGCAACGCCAGGATGGATCTTGGACATTTGAAGACTCAGCGCGCGCGCCGATGCAGGCCAGCGACTTTGCGACAACGGCGCTGGCCATATTAGCACTAAAAAACTATGGTTCGCCAGCCGACGCTAAGACCTTGGACGAATGCGTTGTCCTAGGAGCAAAGTGGTTAACCACCAGTCTGCCGAGAACCACCGACGAAAGTGCATTTCAGCTTCTTGGATTGTTCTGGTCCGGAACTCTGCCGGAAAAAAATCACTTGACCAGCGAGCGGCTGTTCGCGGAACAACGCAGCGACGGTGGATGGGGGCAACAAGCGAATATGCTCAGCGATCCCTACGCGACTGGCTTGGTAGTCGTGGCTCTGCGACACGCTGCTGGCATCGAAAGTTCTCACGCGGCAATTCAACGGGCTGTTGATTACTTGCTCAGTACTCAACGCGCCGACGGTACTTGGTTCGTCAAGACTCGCGCCATTCCCAGCAATCCTTATTTCGAATCCGGATTCCCCTATGGAAAATCTCAGTTCATTTCCTATGCAGCGAGTTGTTGGGCAACCCAAGCTTTGTTGTTGGGTGACAACAATTACCTATCAGCGGAGCCCGCGAGTTTGAAATAGGTAGTAAGATCTTGGCACCAGCATCTCAAATTGATGGGTCGCGAACTCGGTTGGCATAAATACAAGCCGGCTCGGTTGGTTTACAATTGGGACGAAGTTGTATGCTGAAGCCTCCGAAAATAAAGCACCATTCATGCTGCGCCAGTTCATTGACCGCCTCCAGGCTCGCGATTCAGTTGACGAAATCTATCGCGTCGCCGACAAACAGATGCGCGCCAATCGGCAGGGGAACGATTACTTGCTGCTGCAATTGGCTGATCGCTCTGGCCAGATTTGTGGCATGCGCTGGAATGCTAATCAGTCCTTGTACGAGAGTTTTCAAAAAGGAGATTTTCTGCGGATCATCGGCACGACTCAACTACATAATGGTTTGTTGCAAATCATTGTTCAGGATTTTGAGTCCGTTCCGCGCGACAAAGTCGATCTAGCTGATTTTGCAATTAACAATCCGCAAGAAATTGAAAACCTGTTCGCAGATTTGAAAAAGCTGTTGGCTAGCGTGAGGAACGAACATCTGCGAAGGCTTGCGGATGCTTATCTGAATGACGAGCGGCTGGTGGACCGACTGCGTCGGGCGCCAGCGGGAGTCAAGACCCATCACGCGTATGAGGGTGGACTGCTCAAGCACATCGTCGACTTGATGCGACTAGCCCAGAATGTTGCTCCTAGTTATCCTCAGTTGGATAGTGAAATGTTGTTGACTGGCGTGTTTCTGCACGACTTGGGAAAGCTCGACGAGTTGAGTTATGATGGCGACTTGACTTATACCGATCCCGGCCAAATGCTTGGACACTTGGTCCAGGGAGTAGTCGAATTGGAGCGTCGCGCCCGGCAGGTGTTGCAATCGACTGGACAGGAGATCCCCAGCGAAATTCTGTGGCGTTTGGAGCATATGATCGTCAGCCACCATGGCTATCTAGAGCACGGCAGCCCTAAAGTCCCAATGACGATCGAGGCATTGGTTCTGCATTACCTCGACGATATGGATGCCAAAGTAAATACGGCCACCGAACTGATTCGATCCGATCGCAATTCCGACAGCGTCTGGACTGCGTTTCATCCGACGCTTGGCCGCAAACTCTACAAACCGTCCGACTCGCAAAAAAACTGACCAATGGGCCAAGTGCATCACGTCGCGATTGTTGTTCCCGGCATGCTGCGCGATCGAAGTTCCGCTGAATTAGTTGTCCAGTATTTCAGTTTCGTGAACTATTGCTGGCGTCGCATTTGGACTGGCTAAACCGATGTGGAAAATAAGTTCACAAATCTGTTGAAATTGGAGAGATGCTCTGTTGCATTTTGTGCTACTGGCGCGTTTAATTACCGCGCACTGGATGTTGATGGCAATTCGATGTCTGGCAATAGCGCTGCCGACCACGCTCGTTACCAGTAACTAGTGTTGCGGCGCGTGCAGACATCGCTTGACTGAAGCGTCTGGAGAGAGCCTGAAGGGTTGAAAATCGCGCTAGCGAATGCTTTCAGGCTGGGACTCGGCATTGAGGAGTGGACGAGCCAAACTCCTGGGCCGCAAGTCTGGTCAATTCGTATCAAAGGAACATGTTTACGAATGGCAGCGCTTTCAACTCGGGATCGCATGCAGATTGGTGTGGAAGAACCTCCGGGGCTGACGGTAATTCAACAGCGGATCATTCTTCCATCGGCTACAGAAACAATTCCGATCCCATCGACCAACCCATTTGTTTCTACGAATACGTCTGAGCCTGAACCACTTGCACCCGCAGCCAATCCGCTGCTTCGCGCTTACCAGCGTGGCGGCATCAATCCAAAAACTCGAGCGTTTCGGAAGCGTTTTTTTCCTGAAGTCTCGGACCGAGACTGGAATGATTGGCGCTGGCAAGCGCGACACCGCGTTCGCAAACTGAGTCAATTCGCCGAGATGCTCCACCTGTCCAACAACGAACGGCTAGGCATCGAAAAAGGTGGCTCGATGCTACCCGTCGGCGTGACCCCCTACTACATGAGTTTGCTGGACGCTGACGATCCCGACCAACCGCTGCGCAAGACCGTAGTCCCGCGCGTGGATGAGTTTTTGCGAACGACAGGCGAAGACGACGATCCGCTTGGCGAAGATGGTCATAGTCCGGTACCCGGTCTGGTACACCGCTATCCTGATCGAGTCCTTTTGTTGGCGCTAGATTTTTGTTCGACATACTGCCGTTACTGCACGCGTTCGCGGGTTGTTGGCAGCGGCGAATTGATGGCTAGCGAGCGGCGCCTTGAGGCTGCGTTTGACTATTTGGCGCGGACACCTCAAGTTCGCGACGTGCTGATCAGTGGCGGCGATCCGCTGGCGCTGGCCGAGGACAAGCTCGAATGGATTTTGACGCGATTGCGTTCAATTCCGCACATCGAATTTATTCGCATCGGTACGAAGATGCCGGCCGTGTTGCCGCAGCGCGTCACGCCTCAATTGGTTCGTATGTTGCGTAAATTCCATCCGTTGTGGATGAGCCTCCACTTCTTGCATCCCGATGAATGCACTCCGGAAGCCGCCAAAGCGACCGCTCGGCTGGCCGACGCAGGCATCCCGCTGGGTTCGCAGACAGTATTACTCAAGGGAGTGAACGATGACGTGGAAACGATGCGCAGTCTGATGCATCGCATGCTGCTGATGCGAGTGCGTCCGTATTACCTGTATCAATGCGATCCGATCTCCGGGTCAGCCCATTTTCGAACGAGCGTCGAAAAAGGGTTGGAAATTATCGAAGGACTGCGTGGTCACACGACTGGTTATGCCGTGCCCACGTACGTGATCGACGCACCTGGTGGCGGTGGAAAAATTCCCCTTCAACCTAATTATCGAATTGGGCGAGAGGGTGAGGATGTTGTGCTGCGAAATTTTGAGGGCAAGCAATTTCGTTATCGCGATCCAGTGGTCAGTGAATAGTCATGTCATGCGAACTGCATATTTGCGCTGCCTGCGCACAAGAGGACAAAACCTGTTGCCAAACTTGTGAAGTCTACGCGACTCCGGCGGATGTTCAGCGTATCGCACAGTATACCGGGGAAGCAGACTTCACCGAGTTTGTCGTCCCCGGAGCCCCCGTGTATTACCAATTTGCTGATGATCCGATATGGAAAGAGGCCGTATTCTGCGACGATGGTTCGCGACGAATTCTCAAGCGCAAGGAAAACGGAGATTGCCGCTACCTTGGTTCGCACGGCTGTCAATTGCCAACCGAAGTTCGGCCACTTGTTTGCCGACTGTACCCCTTTGATTTCAACGAGCAAGGAATCTACGACAAACTTGCCAAAGGTTGTCCAACTCACCTGCTGCGCTCCGGACAAACACTCTTGCAAGCGCTCGACATGAATCGAGAGAAAGCCGAGTGCTGGCATGCTCAGCTTTACCGAGAAGTTCGTCAAGAGCCAGCCTACCTGGCCAAGCAGGCAACCCATCCAGAAACGGTCGGCTCGTAGTTATGCATGTCGCCCTTGTCCACCATCAAGTGGATTCCAGTTCAAGCATTGCCGACCGCGACGTATTTGATCAAATTGGATTGATCGAATCCGTTTTGTCTTCGGCTGGACACACAACATCGCGACATATGCTCGACGCCGCCATGTTGGTACTTGACCAAATCCACTCAGCCATCCAACCCGGTGCGATTTTTAATTTGGTAGAGACCTTCCGCGGTCGTGATAGGTGGATGCACCTGGCCGCACGCCGCATGGATGAATTGCAGATACCCTATACAGGCTCACCGGCCAGTACGTTGCAGATGGTCAACGACAAACATTTCGCCAAACTCCGGATGCACGAAACCGGGGTACCGACTGCTCCTTGGTTGGCGACCGAAGTGAATGGGGAATCGAATGATGCTCGGTGTGACCCCAGTGCCCTGCTGGCGAACGTCTCACGATTGTTTTCGCCTGGGCACTTCATTATCAAAAGCCGTTTTGAACATGCGTCGGTAAACTTGGAACAAGATGCTGTTAGTTTCTTTTCATCGATAGACGATCTGCGATCGGCAATGTTGCAGAGAGTCAGCCGAATGGGACCGTGTGTGGCCGAGCGGTTTATCGACGGTCGCGAGTTTAATTTGTCGCTGCTGGAGATGGACGACGGGCAAGTGCAAGTCATGCCGCCAGCCGAAATCGATTTCCATGATTTCCCTGCAAATCAACATCGTATAGTCGGTTACCGTGCCAAGTGGGTAGAGGACTCAGTTGAATATAACGCTACACCGCGAAGGTTTCTCAACGCCAACGAGGACCAGGCACTTGCAAGGGAACTTCAGCGGATATCCGTTCGTTGCTGGTCCGCATTTGAGTTGCGAGGCTATGCTCGGATCGATTTTCGAGTGGATCAACATGGCCAGCCATGGATTCTGGAGATAAACGCCAATCCATGTATCGCACCTTGGAGTGGATTTACCGCAGCGTGCGATCAGGCGAGCATTTCGCCAGACCGATTTGTTCGTTTAATATTAAATTCGGCGCTCCGCGGGCGGTCAGCGCCGATTAAAAGTGAGCCGATAGCATTGGCCTCGGGCGTCGACGTTGTTTCGTCGGGTATTGCAACTCGATGCATGAGATCATTAGGTGTTGGAACGTCTTCTGTTCAATGCGTCGCAACACCTTCGACGCACGTGGCCAGCGCCAACGGTTTACTCTTTATCAAGCCAGTTCTTGGCGGGGGCAGCATGCGCCAAGAAGGTTTTGATGCTGCGCTTACCCCAAGCATGCAATTTCGCTGGGAAGTAACTCCGGACGACGCCAGTGCAATCGAAGAGTTGGTTCGTATGACCGGTTTCTTTGATGCTGACGAAGTGCTGATCGCGCGCGAGCTTGTTGAAGAGCGGCTCGCCACGGGACCAGATTCGGGATATGAGTTCCTGATAGTAACTGATGGCGCTGAAATTGCTGGCTATACGTGCTTTGGGCACATCGCTTGTACTAAGAACGCCTGGGATTTGTACTGGATTGCAGTTGGTCCTAAGTACCAGCGACGCGGCCTCGGGCGTTGGCTGGCCAAGACAACCGAAGCAGAAGTGTTTCGGCGCGGAGGGCGCGGGCTCTACATCGATACCAGTGGTCGCGAGCAGTATCGATCCACTCGCCAATTTTACGAAAACTGTGGGTATACTATTGCAGCGAACTTTCCAGATTTCTACGACACACATGATCCGAAGCTGGTGTATGCGAAACGCTTGCAGGCACATCCAACTTCTGGCCAGTAAGGCGAGCGGCAGATGGGAATTTACCAATACAAGCCCGAAGCGCAAGCGAGTGAGAGCCTGGATTGAGGTGTGCTCTTTTAACGCGTGCTGGTTCGACGCACTCGCTTGCGCTTCGGGCTGGTATTGGTAAATTCCCATCTGCCGCTCGCCTAACAAGTGATTTGCCAGCGGCGCATCGGCCGCACTCAACAAGTCCGATTAAGGAGATGCAAGTGGAGCTCACAGTTGAACTGAATCACCCATTGGTTAGGCACCATTTGACAATACTGCGCGACCAGTCAACTCCTCCTTCGCTGTTTCGGCATCAGGTAAATCGGTTGGCATGGTTTTTGGCGTCTGCAGCTACTGCCGATTTACCGGTCGAGCCCAGGAAAATCAATACTCCGCTTGTTGAAATGATGGGTTGTCAGATTTCAAAGCGAATTGCATTGGTGCCAATCCTGCGCGCAGGTTTGGGAATGGTCGAACCGTTGCTGTCGCTGATTCCAGAGGCCGAAGTGTGGCACTTAGGAATGTATCGCGACGAGGAGACCGCACGTCCGGTAGAATACTACTGCAAACTGCCAACGGGAGGTGGGGCCGATATCGGTTTCGTGCTCGATCCAATGTTAGCGACTGGTGGCAGTGTACTGTCGGCGATCGAGATCTTGAACCGCTGGGGTTGCCCCGATATCCGCGTACTGAGCGTCATCGCATCGCGACCCGGGATCGATCGACTACAAGCCGAATATCCCAAGCTACGAATATTCGTGTGCGCCATTGATGCGGAATTGAATGATCGCAAGTTTATAGTGCCGGGCCTTGGCGACGCAGGCGATCGTATTTTCAATACGCTCGGTTAGTTAAACTATACGAGCCCGACGCGCAAGCGACTGCGTCAAATCTGGCACGCACTCGCTTGCGCATCGGGCTTGTATTCGCCTTATGTTTCGCGTTTTTGTCGCACGCGACGGCTGTATTCCTCCATGAATTTTCGTTCTTTGGCGGTCAAGCTATCCTGACCTTGGCGGTGGATCTTATCCAAGATGGTGTCGGCGCGCGTTTCATCGGATGGCTGCGTAGCAGTTGGTCGATGGATCTTGATCCCAGCGCGATTCGCGCGAATTCGTTGAATTATCGACTGCCACATATTTCCCAGGAAGCCAAAATTCCAGCCGCCATAAAAGTAGATTGCGGCAAATCCAATGCCAGCCAAGTGTACGTCGTACGCCACCTGCGCTTCGCCATCGATGCCAATTCCTTGATTACCGGTGAGGTTGGTTGCCACCATAATCACTCCCAAGACCCAAGCGGATACCGGGACGACACCCATCAACATCAACTGCGCATGCGGGAAGCAAAACACGTATAACATCGAGACGGCACAGACGGCTCCCGATGCTCCGATCACCGGATTATGACTCTGTTGCACCCACGATCGGACGCAAAAAAGCAGGCCACCGACGATGACCGCAATCAGATAAAATCTCAGGAATTCCCAGCGACCATATTTGGATTCGACGGCTGGTCCCAAGAAATACAGGCTCACCATATTGAACAGCAAATGAAATGGCGACGATGGTGAATGTGCGAAACCGAACGTAAGCACGCGATAAAAATCGATGGGCGAAAGAATTGAATCGGGAGACAGGGCGAGAAAGCCAGTAATAGCGTTGTTTCGACTTGTAAAGAGAAAATTCAAAAGGAGCAAAGCCGCGTTGACGATGATCAAATTGCTGACCATCGAACGTTGATCCCATGAATTCGTCCGCAGAACCTGCTCGTCCTCGCGGTAATAGCTGCGGTCGTAGATTCCCATTGCGCTTACTTGCTAGGAAATTCAAAGTAGAAAAAAGTCAGGGCAAGTTGACTAATTAACTTGCCCTGCTTGTTGACGACTACTTTGATTTTGGGATGGGTGGAGTTCCTTCATCGGGGCTGGCGACTTTAGGAGCGGCAGTTTCGGCCGGTGCAGCATCGACAGCTTTCTTTGGACTTGGCGGCTGTCCTGCGTCTGGCTGCGTCACCGTCGACGATGCTGCCGGCGCTTGAGGTTGAGCCGGCGGATCGGCTGGTGCCACTGGCGTTGACTCGGGGGCTGGCGGAACAGCGTTAGCCGGATGCTGATCGAAAAAGCTGCCGCGGTCTGCTTTCTGAGACCACTGGTTTAGCACTTCCATTAAGTAGGGGCTTTGACCCTCGGAATCGTACCGCCGACGGAATTCCAGGAAGTTCTTAAGGACGAAATTGCTGGGCATTTCTGGAGTATCCTGCAGTCGTTGGTAACGCTTAATTGCCGCCATGACTTCGTCGGCGCTTTCGTCGAGCATCATGGTTGGATATCGCCCGAAAAGCTTGTCCCATGCCGCCCAGGCCACATCATATTTCTTGAGCGCTGCATCAAGGTCACCCACGTCCAGCGACTTGTTGGCTTCGAAAAGATTGGAACGAGCTAACAAGGCATCGTCGGTCTGTTCCGCGTCGCAGCGAACCTCCCAATAGGCATAATTGATTTGGTTTCGATAAATTTCGACATGCCGACGAAACTCTTCCGCGTTGCGAACGTTC
>SYJV01000380.1 GCA_005798335.1 Planctomycetaceae bacterium
GCAAGCTCCCATCGCCATCGCCTCCGTGCATGTGTAAATTCGTCAATGGCAATAGAATAACCTCCATCTCACACACCGGAATCAGCCACAATCAAACGCAATCAATGCTAGCAATAGCCTACGCAAAACGGGAATGCACCCCGTGGAAATATCGCCCAAGTCCAGCCCAATCGTTCCATCACGGCAGTCCCTGCCACGTATAAACCAAACACCGCCATGGTGACATATATCCCTTGAATGCCACGGAGCGTCGCACTGCATTGTCGAGCCAACCAATAAGTCAACATGGGCATCGCATAATAGAAGGCAAACCGCGAGACCGGTTCCATGCCCTCAACCCGCCAATTGTGCAAGAAAACATTGAGTGTCAAGATTGATATGAAGATGGCGAGAATCGCATCCGCAGAACTCCACGGTTTCGCTACTAACAAACCCAGACGGTATTGAATCGCCCAAAGAACCAGCGCGAATACCAACAGCGCTCGATCGAGAGTAAGCGCCGAAACGTGAAAAAAGGGATGGCCGAAAACGGTTCCCGCAATAAGCATTGCGACGACAAGGCCTAAGAGCCCTGCCAATCGCAAGAATATTATTCCCCAAACAGACGCGACACACGCCGCAGCCAGCAAAAGCATATCCATGATGACCACCCTGGAAGTTTGCTCAATGCTAGAACACAGTTTGTGAAACTGCGGGCGTGAACGGGTTCTCTATCAACCAATATCAGAGTGTCGATCCGTTACAACCGGCAATAAGCGAATATTCAGCTTTTCTCACAACATCTATGGACTGATCAAACGTCGCCTTCGCGCTAGAGTTTGCAGACTGGCTAAGGTCCTCACTCCCGTTCGTTACACCCCACGGTTACCCACGACATCGCTTGACAGTTCCCTCCAATAAGGTACATTCGCACCTGTGTAGTGACACTCAACCGTAGTACGCGCACCACATTTAGTGGCACAAATCGTCGGGGCATGCCACTGCACCTCTAGAAATTGGTTCCTAAGGTCTATCCGGACGAAAACGGTTCGGATGCTCTAAAAAAGTGGATTCGTAGCGAGGCCTGGGGCCATCATGCATGTGGCACTTGCCGCATGGGACGCGATGACGATCCCAACGCTGTCTTAGACAGCCAGTTTCGAGTCCGCAAGGTTGCTGGGTTGCGCGTGGTCGATGCATCGATCTTTCCAAAGATCCCGGGTTATTTCATCGTCTCAAATATCTACATGGCCAGCGAAAAGGCCGCCGACGTGCTGCTCGCTGGTACTGCCACGGACGCTCTGGACGATAGTGCTTATCCCGCCGACATGCACAAACTTGAATTGGGCGCTATCTGCGAACGTCGTCGACGATTGCCAGTTGGTCTTCCCAAGCAAACTTCGGGCACCGAACATTCTGGCCAACATGGTCAATGGGATGATTCGGTGACTGGTCTGGCGCTGTCCGGCGGCGGAATTCGCAGCGCCACGTTCAGCCTGGGCATTATCCAGAACTTGGCTCGCTCGGAACGCCTACGGAAAATCGATTTTCTATCGACAGTGTCTGGTGGTGGCTATATTGGCGCTTGCCTCGGACGAGCCTACGATCGCTTGCGCAGTTCAATCCCCCAGGACTCGACCAACGGCAGTGAACAGGCGGCCAAGCGAGTTGAGCAAGCGTTTGGTTCCGATCATTCCTACTTGATCGACTGGCTGCGCAAACACGGCAACTATATCGCGCCGCGCGGAGGCGGAGATGGGCGGTCCAACTTTGCAGTTTTTGTACGCAACTTGATTAGTATGCATTTGGTAGTCGGACTGTTGTTGTTCTCGGCTTTTGGACTGGCGAATTTCGTACGCTACGTTTTGTTTGAGAATGGACTGACGGCGATCGGATTCGCGCTACATCGCACTCATTTTCCGATCGGTCATTTGATCGGAACTGTATTGGGGCCGTGGTTCAGTCCATGGTTCATTCTCACGGAACTCGTTCTGCTGTTCATCGTTGTGCCGCGCATCGCAGGCTATTGGATCGTATCTCAAGATGAACATGAGTCCTTCAAACGCATACCCTTGTTAATGCTGTTTGTTTTCTCGGCCGCGTTAATTGCCGTGGGTGTCCAGCAAATGATGGCTGAACCGGTGTTGGTTGGACTGAGTCTGTTGTCGTCGCTGGTACAGGTGGAGCTGGCATGGAGGCGAGGCACAGTTCGCGAAGCTGCGATGGGGACTGGTGGCTTGGAAACACAGCGCCAGCGCACGCGAAACTACTTGACGTACGATCTTGGTTTAGGGCTGGCGATGGCTGGGGCAGCTTTGGCTTTCGCCGTCATAGATACACTAGGGCATGGTTTACAGCAGGCACAATTGGGAGACAGCGATGGTTACGCGCGCGCATTTGCAATGCTCGGAACGTCCATCGTTGCGGCCCTGCCCGTCGCCCGCTGGATTGCAGGCATTCTGGCTGGCGACAAACAGGGACCACCCTCAACCATCTCGCGCGTCCTCAAGAGGGATATGTATGCAGGTGTCTTGGCGATCGTGTTATTTACACTTCCGTTGGTGTTTTACTCGTTCGCTGCTCATGCCATTTACGATGGCGGATTGCAAAACGCGCGCGGCATCACGGTAACTCTGTTTGCCTCAGTGATCACAGCCTTCCTCGCGTTTCCAACCGCGATTACGTTTGTCAATCGATCGTCATTGGCACAAACCTATTCCGCGCGATTGGCACGAGCCTATTTGGGCGCCTCCAATCCGTTGCGCCGGCGCCCCGAAGGGACGAATGTTACCGAAGTTATTCCTGGCGATGACGTGGCCTCAATTCGGGATTATCGGCCACACGAGGCCTCCGGTCCGCTGCACATCATCAACCTGACGGTCAACCAAACTATCGACTCTGGTTCTCGCTTGCGCAAACGAGATCGGCAGGGTGAGATCATGGCTGTTTCAAGTTTGGGAATCAGTATCGGCGAAAAGTGGCATGGTCGCTGGGATGGTACCAATCACGATAGCCACAGCCGTGTTCTCAGTCGCGTAACGCCACTGGGTTATCGCCCTGGAGAGGAGCACCCCTTAGTCAACCAGCAAGGGATCTCTGCAGAGCGTGTCGAAGCACTTTCGTTGAGACAATGGATTGGCATCTCTGGAGCGGCCGTAGATCCAGGGCGCGGCCGTACCACGCATCTCGGTACCTCGTTGTTGATGGGCCTGGTCAATCTCCGCACAGGGCATTGGTGGGACAGCGGGATCCCGGGATCGTCGCGAACCGGATTTCCCAATTTGTCGTTCGTCCGCAAGCTGCTGTACTTGTTCATGCGGATTTTTGCGACGCAGTGTTTGATCGTTTTCGAATGGATTGCGCGCTATCCAGGACCATGGGAACGATTCTGGCATTTATCGGATGGCGGGTTCTTCGAGAATACCGGTGCCTATGAACTCGTGCGCCGGCGTTTGCCGCGCATCATCCTTTGCGATGGCAGTGCCGATCCGACGTACGCTTTTGAGAGCTTTGCCGATTTCGTTCGCAAAGTGCGAATTGATTTTGGCGCGACGGTTGAATCGCTTACCACTAAAGATATTCAGCAACTTGTCCCCGAGTCCATGCGCGAGCATGTCGGAACGCTGGACGAGCTTCGCCCAAGCCGAAACCCTAATGGCACGATCGCGCGCCCCAGTTCCAAGCACGCCGCATTATTGTGGGTCGATTACGAACATCATCCCACGTGCCGCAGCGTGTTGTTGTATATCAAAGCCAGCCTGACCGGGAACGAGTCGATCGACATCTGTCATTACGCTGCGGAGCATAACGAATTCCCGCACGAGAGTACCGTTGACCAGTTCTTCGACGAAGCCCAATGGGAAAGCTATCGGAAACTCGGTGAGCACGTGTCCGAGCCACTGTTTGACCAAAATGATTGGTTCTGGAAGATCCATCTCCACGCAAATGATTCAAGGGGTCAATAATGCAACGTCTGCAACGTCTGCGGATACAAGTTCGCGGCCAGACTGGGGTTACTCACGTTCAGCCGCGCCAATGCGATTGCCGGCGCGCAAGCAATTGCCATTGGTCGTGATTGCATTGAGCGCGATAGGATTGCTGCTACTGGGAATTTGGCTTGTCGCCACATCTGTTATCGATACAAAACACGACGGCGCTAATCATGAAGTTCGATTCAGGCAGGTTTGGCACACAGGGGCTGTCGAACGAAGATCGACAGTATGCTGGCTCGCGTTTCAGCGAAGTGCGCGAAGCATTGTTTCGCAACGCATACTATCTTGATTGGGGCGAACCGGGCGAACCGCCATTACCTTCGTTTGAAGTAACATTGTGGCGCGTCTTGGCAGGGTTATTTAACAAATGGCGACGCTGGCATTTTCTGGACGCGGCTGCCCGTGCACTGGATGCTCAGTCGGACATGCGCTGGGGAGACGACAATCTGGGCTGGCGACGCTTGCTGCATCCCAACGGAGTATGTCTGTTTGGAAAATGGATTATCGACCAACCGACAGAATATAGTGGTTATTTCCAAGATGGTTCGCGTGGTTTGATCGTCGGTAGATATTCGACCTGTTGTACCGAGTGCCGCCGTGGACATTATCGATCACTGTCGTTGGTCGGAAAAATCTATCCGACCGAAGATCCAGATCATACCCAGGCGCTGCGCACTGCGAATTTCATCACGCAAGAGGATTTGGGGGGAGCGTTGACCGAGTTCATCAATGATGCGGTGCTGCGCAATGCTCCGGATACTACGCCCTGGCGCCGAGGATGGGGTACGTTGATTCTCCTGCTGACGGGGCTGGCTTTTAAACTAGTGGACCGCGAACCGACGATTCGTCAATTGTATCCGATCGCAGAACTGGGTAAGCCGGAATCGACACCAACTTGCTCGCCTCGATTCATGCAGCTTACCGTTCGCGATGGACAGACACGCGTACGCGATGGACGGACAAGCGCGAGTACTGAACAGCTCGACTTTAGAGATGAAATACTCAGCCAATTCCATCGACCGCGAGAACAGTCCACAGATCAAGCACGCGTGTTGGTATTTGACATCGAAGTAACCGACGTCTGTGTGACAAGCGGTTTGCTTAAACAGCGCCGCAGCTTTCCGTCGGGCTGGAAGAAAATCGGCCGGATCGAATTCACTGAAGCCGTCGCATCCTATAATGGTGACTTTGTCGTTCATTTTCATCATCCACCTTGGCGCAAGAACCCCGATGACGCGTCTACGACTGTGCGAAAAAGGAGCACTATATAATGCCCACGATCAAATATGGCGGAAAGAGTGGCAAGGAAGTCAAGTTCGTTGAGAGCAAGGATTTAATCGCAATTCGTACGCGCTCCCAGCGACCAATCGGAGCTCGATCGAACGTGCGTGAGCCGATCGAAAGCGAGCTGATCAACTGTGAACTGGCGTTCCAGTTTCCGGAGGCAGGTATCGAAGTTTATCGCATGCCCGCGGGCGAGAAAAAATCGCACATGGAGTCCCGCAAGCTGGCGCTACGAGCTTACCCAGACGTTCGCTTCGCAGGTGGCGTGTTGGTTGACCCAGAGAGTATGAGCCCGGTCCTGTACACCGAAAACTTGTATGTTCGCTTCGCAGATCGACTGGATGGCGACGAGTGCTCCGCGGCGATTCGCGACGCAGGCTTGGTTATCAAGGAAAAACTTGAATTTGCCGTGAATGCGTACTTCGTCCAAGCCACCGAGGGGACCGGTCAACGCGTGTTTGATTTTGCGCTCAGCTTGCTTGCACGCGACGACGTTGAGGTTTGTCATCCGGAATTGGTGCGTCCCAAGAGTCGCAAGGTCTTTTTCCCGCAACAATGGCATTTGGCTGCTACCACGATCAGCGGTATGGCCATCAATCAACACGCGCACGTCGATGCCGCGCACGCCGTGACGCGCGGAGCCGGTCGGACAATCGCCATTATTGACGATGGCGTGGATATCGATCACGCGGAATTCTCGTCTCCCGGCAAGATCGTCGCGCCGCTGGACGCCCTAAGCCGCACCAGCAACCCGCGGCCGCGCGACTCCGACCCCCGGTTTCCTGATGATCATGGTACAGCTTGCGCTGGCGTTGCTTGTGCTGCGGGTGTGAGTGGATCCGCGGGTGTCGCGCCGGACTCTCGTTTGATGCCGATTCGACTTGCCGCCAACCTAGGTTCGATGGCGGAAGCACGGGCGTTTTTGTGGGCTGCCGACAACGGTGCGGACGTAATTTCTTGCAGTTGGGGACCGCCCGACGGCGACTGGTTTGATCCGCACGATCCGAGGCATCGACAGGATTGGCCGCTGCCGGATAGCACTCGAGACGCAATTCACTACGCCGTTACACGAGGGCGCGGAGGGCTCGGATGTGTCGTGTTGTTTGCGGCTGGCAACGGTAATGAAGAAATTAAATTTGATGGCTACGCAACAAATGGTGAAGTTATCGCGGTGGCAGCGTGTAACGATCGTGGAACGCGCAGCATTTACAGTGATTTCGGCGACGCGGTTTGGTGCAGCTTTCCTAGTAACGATTTCGCCTTTCCACGGCAATCCCATCCTGCACCATTGACTACGGGGATATGGACCACCGATCGCACTGGTGGCGCCGGGTACAATCTTGGTAACTTAGCCGACGGTGACAGCACCGGGAATTACACCAATTCTTTCGGAGGCACGTCGAGTGCTTGCCCAGGCGCTGCAGGAGTCTGCGCACTGGTGCTAGCGGTTAATCCTGCCCTCACGTGGATTGAGGTTAAGGAACTGCTGCGCAGCAGTTGCGACAAAATCGATGCCTCCGGTGGAAACTACAATTCGCAAGGGCACAGTCCCAAATTTGGTTTCGGTCGCATCAATGCTCTGCGTGCTGTTGAGCTAGCCGTGCCACCTGAATCAGAGACGGTCGATCTAGCGCGCAGCTTCGCCGTACCGATCCCAGATCAAGGCCAAGCCAGTGTAACTTTGCAAGTGGCGGAAAGCGGACTCATTTCCGATCTAGCAGTACATGTGGAAATCGAACACACCTATATCGGCGACTTGGTCTTGATCCTGAAATCACCTGGCGCTACCGGTAAATCGATAACCTTACAATCGCGTGTTGGTGGTGCCACGCGCAACCTGAAGCAGACCTATCGAACTGCCGTTCACGCTGAACTGGCAGCGCTGAGAGGTCAGAGCATCAACGGAGTGTGGACACTCATCGTGCAAGATCGAGCGGCGCGCGATGTGGGTGTGATTCTTAGCTTGCGATTGCAAATCACCATCAATAGTTCCTCTCAACGACTAGCATCCCAGAGTACCCAATCGACAGTTCGCGAACCTAAACAGTCGCCAAAATCGTCAGCCAAGTCGTCAAGTCGTCCGCCCCGAAAATCGAAATGAAATGTCCGGATATATCAGCCCACCCAGCGGCTGGCCGATAACAAGCATCGCTGGCAGCGATAGCCGCAGGATTCTCAAACGGGTTCGCAGTCAGGATTTCGACTTGCGAGTTGGTTCGCGCAGCGCATCGAGTCGCCGTTCGGCTTGTTCTACAAAAGGAGCCATGTCTTGATTTCCGCGATATAAACTGACGACTCCTTCCCAAATCTTCTTGGCTTCGAGCGTTTTTCCTTCCGTGTAGGCCGCGTCGGCATGCTTCATTTGAGTAACCAAAAACTCCTGCAGACCCGTCGCAGTTGCAGATGCGTCCTTAATTTTTTGCATCTGTAGGCGAGCAAGATTGATGATTGGGCGATGCTCTTCCTGTCCGCCAAACAAATCGACTATGCCGCGGTATTTGTCCAGAGCGGTGGCTCGATCGCCGAATTGCTCAAACTCTTGAGCCTTCAGGTAGAGTTGTTCCACCTCGGTGTGACGATTGCCTAGTCGCACGTTTCGTTCCATGCGACGCTCGGCGCTACGCATTTCGATTACGTCAATTCGCTCTTGAGCCCACTGGACATTTTCGGCTGTCGGGTAGTTCTCCACCAACTCGTCCAGAAACCCGCGCGCACCTTGCCAATCAAGTGAATCGCCGTTGGCCAGCAAGCGTTCCGCGCGTTCTCGCAGAGCTCGTTCGCCCAGCGGCAGCATCAACCATACGATGGAACCGATGCAAGCTACCAAGCCAAACAGCAGCACCCAAGTTCGTTCGTAGAAAGGCGTATCGACTCGCTTTCTTTTCTTCTTCGGTTTTGCGGCCATCATTTTCTCAGCTTCATCGCGATTGGCTTTCAATTGCAATGGACTAAAACCTGCGGTCGCATGCTGCAACACGCCGACGCCCTGTGCTTGTCGCCGGCGAGCTTCTTTGAATGCCAACTGTACTGCAGCAGCACCGAAAGGACGCTGGCGCGGATCTTTGACGAGCAGTTGTTCCACGATTGCGCTCAACCAAACTGGGCAGTCAAACACGGCAGTCGCGACACTGGGCGGTGCTTCCGTGCGAATCTGCCGAATCAATTGATCCATTCGATCGGCTGAAAATGGAGGTTTGCCAGTGAGCATATAGTACAGCACTGCTCCCAAGCCGTAGAGATCCGTTTTTTCGTCTGGCTTGAGGCCGCTGTCGAATTGTTCGGGTGCTAGGAATTGTGCTTCGTTCAATTGCGGCGGAGCGTTGCCGATCGTGGAGGCAATCATGGATTTGCGCCAATCGGAGATTTTGACGGTGGCTCCATCGTTAGAGATAACGATTTTGTCGGGCCGCAGCCGCGCGTGAATCCAACCCATTTGATGTCCATATTGCAATGCCTCGGCCAGCGACTGTCCGTAGTCTTGCGCAGTTTCCCACGACAGGCAACCGCGCCGACGAACGATCGTTTCCAGGGATTCGCCATCGATCAGTTCGTAAGCCAAGTAAGCGTTTCGGCTATCGAATCCGCCGCCATAACAACGCACGATCCCATTGTGTCGCAGTTGTTTTAGCTGCACAAGTTGGCTAGAGAACTCTTGCCGGCTCTCTGGGGTCAGTCCCATTGGGATTGAGAATACTCGAATCGCCGCCAGTTTTCGTTGCTCGACGTGAATGGCGCGAAACACCTGACCGGACGAACTCCGCTTGCCGAGCGGGGCCTCCAGAGCAAATGGGCCGATTCGAGATTGAGGAGGCATTATTCAATCGTGTTAGCTGGCTAGGAGTTCATATGCTCCAGAAGTACGTGATAACAACCCGACTCCATGATAAGCGCAAACGGATCGCAGGCAATCAACCGGTTGGTACAATATCGACAAATCACTCCTGGCTCACTCCTGCTGTTTGACCGGCAATTCGCGTTCGATTATCCATGTTGCCATATCGCCCTCATTTGCTGCTACGCAATGGTCATTTACAAACCGCTCTTGGTTCGCTAGTCCCTGGAGTCCGGCCGCCGCATCGAGCAGTGCCGATTGAAATCTCTCTCTTGGACGGAGAGTCACTAATCGCTCATGAGGAACTCACTGAAACGCTTGCCGACGATAGTCCCATTGTGATCTTGATTCACGGTTTGGGTGGTTGTCATCGCAGCCCGTACATGCAGCGCATTGCCAAGAGGCTGAGCGATAATCGCTTGCGCTGTTGGCGGATGGACCTGCGCGGAAGTGGATCGGCAATTCGCTACGGTAGCAAGCCGGCGCATGCGGGATCGAGCGATGATGTGGCCGCTGTGGTCGCTCAAGCTTGCGGCCAGTTTCCGCGAGCCCCGATATTCTTAGTCGGATTTTCGCTGGGAGGAGCGATCTTGCTGAAGATGCTCGGGGAAGCGGCCACCGGAGCATTGTCGCTGGCCATTGATCCTGCGCGGATTCGCATGGCGCTGGCGGTCGCTCCGCCAATCGATTTGGCGTTGTGTTCCAATAACATGGAACGGCTATCACGCATGGTGTATACGCGCTACTATTTGCGCATGCTGTCCAAGCAAGTTGCGCTGCGAGCGGATTTGTGGCCGCAGTGGCGCGAGATTCCGCGCAGGCCGTTCGTCAAGACGATTCGACAATTCGATGCACGCTATACCGCACCGCTGGCTGGATTCGAAAGTTCTGAACACTACTATGCCGTTTGCAGCTCCGAGCGGTGGCTGGCGAGCATCGCTAATCAAACAGTCATCCTTGTCGATCGCGACGACCCAATCGTGCCGGCAATTACGTTTCGCACAGCGAATCTTTCGCCGAAAGTAAACATTCAATACACGCGGAATGGTGGCCACTTGGGATATATCGGTCGCGACGATAATGGCAGATCGATGCGTTGGATGGACTACTGGGTTACCCAAAGCATCACGCAAGCACTGGGAGTAAGGTACGACTGATTGAGCACTAAATCAAATTCGGCTATGCCGCAAACGCATCTTCGATGGTTGCGGCGTATTCAAAGGGACCTGCAGTATGGTTATCGGTGGCGATCAATTTACACAGGTGGAACAGCTCCAATACCGGTGGGCTGAGATGGCATAGAATTACGCGTTCGACATTCGGTTGCCGCCGAATCCCCAAGAACGCCAAGAAAGCGACGCTGCCTACCATCTCGACATTTCGCATATCCAACAGCACTTTGATAGCTTTGGAGCGCGCCACCTCGGCCAGCATCTGGTCCTTTAGAGTCTGAACAACCAGCAAATCTCGCAATTTGGTTGGTTGAATCGTCAGGATCACTGCGTTATCGCGAGTTTGAGTTATCACCATCGCCGAATCGTCTGCCATATTGATCGTCTTCCCGCGTTTTCGGCGCTTACTTCGTCGTAATGTGGCATGACCCGTTCCGTAACCATGCCGAAAGTTTCGGGTGCATCAATTGAACTTGAATCGTCCAGTGGCGGCATTGTACGATCCCAGCATGATCACATCCATCCGACCTGTTTGCTTGGTACCCGGCCTGCCCCACGCTTGGTATCGCGGGAACACTCGCGGTCTGGCTTATGCATTGGCCTTCACCTGGAGTGCAAGCATTCTATTGCTAGCAACGTTTGTGTGGCCAGAGTGGATAGGAACAAATTTCACTAGGTTTTTGTGGTTTGTATTAGGGATGTGGTGGTGCTGGCAAACCTTGGCGAATCATTGGAATTTGAGCAAGCTGTTCCAGGAGGGCAAGACGCCGGCCAACGATCAGCGGTTTCAACACGCGCAGGACGAGTATTTGCGGGGAAATTGGTTCGAAGCCGAGGCAATTCTGCTGGCCGTTTTGGCAGATTACCCCAGAGATGCGGAGGCGCAGTTATTACTAGTTTCAGTCTTGCGGCATACTCGACGGTGGAATCCTGCACTGCGCAGACTGCAGCAATTGGAATTGTTGGATACGGCGAATCCCTGGCGATTTGAGATCTTGGAGGAGCGAAAAAGGATCGAAAAGCTACGTGCTGAGCAACTTGACGTTGTCCCCCCAGAGGCGCCATTGAACCAAGAGTCCAACGAACTTGAAGCCACTGCTGTGCCAGAAAAATCCAATTTTCACACGAGTTCTGGTGGAGATTTTGAATAAGAAACCGAGTGAGCAGGTTTTTCGCTCTGCGGACTAGCTGTCAAAACCGATACGATAATTGCTGTCGCTACAATCTCCAACCAGTTCCAGCTACGTTTTGCTTGGGATGCTGCCTGGACTTTAGTGGTGGCCTAGATTTCTTGCGGACGGTTTTTGATTTGGCTCGTTTTATTGCACACAGAAGCTCGTCCACTTTTCGCCAACTTGCCATTTTGACAACCGCGCCTCGTTGGTATGCTATTTGCCAGGTTGGAGGTCGGTTCATGCTTCGCAAGAAACCAAGAAACATAGAAGTGAAGTGTCATCCAGGGTCGGTTGCCTTTCGGGGATAACTAGTTAAATAGGCCTCCGGGCGCATCGCTGCTCGTCGAGTTAGCATCGCTCCATTATTAAGGGTTTGGACATGTTCGAACGATTTACCGATCGTGCACGCAAAGTAATGCAACTGGCTAATCAAGAGGCCCAACGATTCAACCACGAATATATTGGAACCGAACACATCCTTCTTGGATTAGTGAAAGAAGGGAGTGGTGTCGCCGCCAACGTATTGAAGAATCTCGACGTCGATCTCCGCAAGATTCGCTTAGAAGTTGAGAAACTGGTCCAAAGCGGACCTGAAATGGTAACGATTGGCAAACTGCCGCAAACGCCACGGGCTAAAAAGGTAATCGAGTATTCGATGGAAGAAGCTCGCAACTTGAATCACAACTATGTGGGAACCGAGCACATTTTGTTGGGTTTGCTGCGCGAGCAAGAGGGTGTTGCAGCACAGGTCTTGATGAATCTCGGCTTGAAACTGGACGATGTTCGTGAAGAAGTGCTGAATTTGCTCGGGCACGGCATGGAGAGTTCGGAAGTCGGCGAGCGCGGTGGACGCGAAAGCGGTGCAGGCAGCGCGTCGGCAGGCGAATCGACGGGCAGTTCCAAAGGTTCCAAGAGTAAGACGCCGGCGCTGGATAGTTTCGGACGCGATCTGACCGAGTTGGCTCGGCAGGGTAAACTCGATCCGGTAATCGGTCGTTCCCGCGAAATCGAGCGCGCTGTTCAGGTCCTGTGCCGCCGCACAAAGAACAACCCAGTCTTGTTAGGCGAAGCCGGGGTTGGCAAAACCGCAATCGTTGAAGGATTTGCACAGCGTGTCGTCAGCGGTGATGTGCCTGAGATCTTGGCCGACAAACGCATCGTGGTACTCGACCTGGCCATGATGGTCGCCGGTACAAAGTATCGTGGCCAATTCGAAGAGCGTATCAAAGCGGTGATGAACGAAGTTCGCCGCGCGAAGAATACGGTACTGTTTATCGATGAGCTACATACCTTGGTGGGCGCTGGCGGCGCCGAAGGTGCGATCGATGCGGCCAATGTACCTAAACCAGCGCTAGCGCGTGGTGAAATTCAGTGCATTGGCGCGACGACCCTGGACGAGTATCGCAAGTACA